>NZ_JBVKAT010000058.1:0-1042 GCF_055598485.1 Streptomyces sp. NPDC107521 | reverse complement strand
CTCCAGACCCTCCCCCTCACCGAGCGGATCCGGACCGAACGCTTCGACGCCGTCTTCGGCGGCGGACGCCGCGACGAGGAGAAGGCCCGCGCCAAGGAACGCGTCTTCTCCCTGCGCGACGAGTTCTCCCAGTGGGACCCCCGCCGCCAGCGCCCCGAACTCTGGAACCTCTACAACGGGCGCCACGCCCCCGGCGAACACGTCCGCGTCTTCCCCCTCTCCAACTGGACCGAACTGGACGTCTGGCAGTACATCGCCCGCGAGGGCATCGAACTGCCCGCCATCTACTACGCCCACGAACGCGAGGTCTTCGCCCGCTCCGGCATGTGGCTCACCGCCGGCGACTGGGGCGGCCCCCGCGACGGCGAGCACACCACCAAGCGCCGCGTCCGCTACCGCACCGTCGGCGACATGTCCTGCACCGGCGCCGTCGACTCCGACGCCGACACCATCGAGAAGGTCATCGCCGAGATCGCCGCCTCCCGCCTCACCGAACGCGGCGCCACCCGCGCCGACGACAAGCTCTCCGAGGCCGCGATGGAAGACCGCAAGCGCGAGGGGTACTTCTAGAGATGAGCACCACCACCGGGGTCCTGACCGAGAGCACCCTCCTGCGGTTCGCCACCGCCGGCTCCGTCGACGACGGCAAGTCCACCCTCGTCGGCCGCCTCCTGCACGACTCCAAGTCCGTCCTCACCGACCAGCTCGAAGCCGTCGAACGCGCCTCCGCCCACCGCGGCCAGGACACCCCCGACCTCGCCCTCCTCACCGACGGCCTGCGCGCCGAACGCGAACAGGGCATCACCATCGACGTCGCCTACCGCTACTTCGCCACCCCCCGCCGCCGGTTCATCCTCGCCGACACCCCCGGCCACGTGCAGTACACCCGCAACATGGTCACCGGCGCCTCCACCGCCGAACTCACCGTCATCCTCGTCGACGCCCGCAACGGCGTCGTCGAACAGACCCGCCGCCACGCCGCCATCGCCGCCCTCCTCCGCGTCCCCCACGTCGTCCTCGCCGTCAACAAGATGGACCTCGT
>NZ_JBVKAT010000057.1:0-1366 GCF_055598485.1 Streptomyces sp. NPDC107521 | reverse complement strand
GGCGGTGATGTACCTGGGCAAGGTGATCGAGGTCGGCGACCGGGAGTCCATCTACACCCGGCCCCGCCACCCCTACACCCACGCCCTGCTCTCCGCCGTGCCCGAGGTGGACCCGGACGGCGACCGGGGCGGGCGGCGCCAGCGCATCCGGCTGGCCGGGGACGTGCCCTCCCCGATCGACCCGCCCACCGGCTGCCGCTTCCGCACCCGCTGCTGGAAGGCGGCGGAGAGGTGCGCGAGCGAGGTGCCGCCGCTGGTCCGGATCGAGGGCAACCACGAGGGCCACCTGACCGCTTGCCACTTCCCGGAGGACCCGTCGACGGCGGCCCGGCAGGGGGACATCGTGCTGGACCCGGCCCTGACGGCACCGCAGAGTGCGGAGGGTGCGGGGAGCCCGGGAGGTCTGCGGGGTCCGGTGGGCGGACCGGGCCCGGTGCCGCGCGGGGCCGCAGAGGGCGCGGAGATGCCGGGGAAGGACGCGGGGGACGGCCCGGAGAACGTCTCGGGGGACGGAGGCCGGGCCTGACCTCCCGGGGCCGGGCCCGCCCGCGGGCCGGGTGGCAACGGCCCCGGGCCCGCCACTTCGGGTCCGGGCCGCGTACGGCCCCTCGCGGGCGTCCGGCCTTGCGTGCCCGCGCGGGGGAGCGGCCCGGGGGAGCCGGGGTCCCGTACGGGCCCCGGGCGCTCGGCGCGGGCCGCACGGTCCGGCGCGCCCCCGTAGGGCTCCCGCACCGCCCTCGGTGCCCCGGGTGACGGGCAGCGGCCCCGAGCGGCTCGGGAGCGGCTCCGAGCGGCTCCGGGGCGGCCCCGGAGCCCCCCGAGGAACCCCGGGCCCCCTCGGCCCGCCCGGCGGCCGTACCGCGCCCGGGGCGCCGGGAACGCGCCGAGGGCCCGCGCCTGTCGCAGGCGCGGGCCCTCGGCGGTTCCCCGGAGCGGACCGGTCCCGGCGGGTCGAAGGGCCGTGGAGGCTCCGTCGCCCGTGCGGCAGCCGGCGGGAAGGGGATGGTGTCAGGCGGCCGCCTCGGGCTCCTTGGAGAGCCGGGTGGCGGAGGGGTCCTGCGCGGCCTCGGGGTAGTGGCAGGCGGTCAGGTGGCCGGCGCGGTTGCCCTCCGCCCGGACCAGCGGCGGGGCCTCGCTCGCGCACTTCTCCGTCGCCTTCCAGCAGCGGGTGCGGAAGCGGCAGCCGGAGGGCGGGTTGATGGGGGAGGGCACGTCGCCCTGCAGCCGGATGCGCTCGCGGGGCGTCTCGTCGACCGTGGCCTCCGGCACCGCGGACAGCAGCGCCCGGGTGTAGGGGTGGCGCGGGTTGCCGTACAGGTCCTCGCGGTCCGCGACCTCCATGATCTTGCCGAGGTACATGACCGCG
>NZ_JBVKAT010000056.1:0-1473 GCF_055598485.1 Streptomyces sp. NPDC107521 | reverse complement strand
CTACACGGTCACCCAGGCCGACGTGGACCAGGGCTCGGTGGAGAACAGTGCGACGGCGACGGGTACGCCGCCCTCCGGTGAGCCGCCGGTGTCGCCGCCGTCGAAGACCATCGTCCCGGCGCCGCAGGAGCCCGCTCTCGCGGTCGTCAAGACCGCCTCCGCGGACAGGCTCGTCGCGGGCGAGGAGGTCACCTACCGGTTCGCCGTCACCAACACCGGCAACGTCACGCTGAAGGACGTGAAGGTCGACGAGGGCGACTTCACCGGCCACGGCAAGCTCGGCGACATCGACTGCCCCGCCGGGACGGCCTCCCTCGCACCGGGCGACACCGTCCTGTGCACCGCCCTCTACACGGTCACCCAGGCCGACGTGGACCAGGGCTCCGTGGAGAACAGCGCGACCGCGACCGGTACACCGCCCTCCGGTGAGCCCCCGGTGTCACCGCCGTCGAAGACGACGGTGGACGCGCCCAGCGAGCCCGGCCTGTCCGTCGTCAAGTCCGCCACCGGCGGTGCGGAGGGTGAACTCGTCGTGGGTGAGGAGATCACCTACGCCTTCACCGTCCGCAACACCGGCAACGTCACCCTCACCGACATCAAGATCAAGGAAGGTGACTTCACCGGCCACGGCAAACTCGGCGACATCGACTGCCCCGCCGGGACGGCCTCCCTCGCACCGGGTGCCACCCTCACCTGCACCGCCGCCTACACGGTCACCCAGGCCGACGTCGACCAGGGCTCCGTGAAGAACACCGCGACCGCGACCGGTACTCCGCCCTCGGGCGAGCCGCCTGTCTCGCCGCCGTCCGAGGTGAGCGTGCCGCAGGACCCGAAGCCCGCGCTGAGCGTGGTCAAGAGTGCCGGCGACGACACCCCCGCCACACTCGTCGCGGGTGAGGAGATCACCTACCGGTTCACCGTCACCAACACCGGCAACGTCACCCTCACCGACGTCAGGGTCAAGGAAGGAGAGTTCACCGGCACCGGCAAGCTCGGCGCGGTCGACTGCCCCGAAGGCGCCGCCTCCCTGGCGCCGGGTGCCACGCTGACCTGCACCGCCGCCTACACGGTCACGCAGGCCGACGCGGACGCCGGATCGATCACCAACACGGCCACCGCGACCGGCACCCCGCCCTCCGGCGGGACACCCGTCTCCCCGCCGTCCGGGGTGACCGTCCCGTCCGACGGACGGGCCCAGCTCACCCTCACCAAGACGGCCGACGTCACCGACACCGACCGCGACGGACGAACCGGCACCGGCGACCGGATCGACTGGAAACTCCTGGTCGCCAACCAGGGCACCCTGACCGTCACCGACATCAAGGTCTCCGACCCCACCGCCGGCGACGTCACCTGCCCCGCCACCAGCCTCGCCCCCGGCGAGACCATGGAATGCACCACCAAGCCCCACACCATCACCACCGACGAGGCCGCCACCGGAAAGGTCACCAACACCGCCACCGCCTCCGGCCG
>NZ_JBVKAT010000055.1:0-1544 GCF_055598485.1 Streptomyces sp. NPDC107521 | reverse complement strand
AGCGGGAGAAGTTGTGGACGCAGAGGACGAGGTCGTCGTCGTGCCGGCGGAGGAAGGCGAGGACGGCGGGGTTGGTGGAGGGGAGTTCGGTGTAGGTGCCGAGGCCGAAGGCGGGGTTCTGTTTGCGGATTTCGATCATGCGGCGGGTCCAGTGGAGCAGGGAGGAGGGGGAGGCCATGGCGGCTTCGACGTTGGTGACCTGGTAGCCGTGGACGGGGTCCATGATCGTGGGGAGGCAGAGGCGGCCGGGGTCGCAGGAGGAGAATCCTGCGTTGCGGTCGGGGGTCCATTGCATGGGGGTGCGGACGGCGTCGCGGTCGCCGAGCCAGATGTTGTCGCCCATGCCGATCTCGTCGCCGTAGTAGAGGATCGGTGAGCCGGGGAGGGAGAGGAGGAGGGCGGTGAAGAGCTGGATCTGGTTGCGGTCGTTGTCGAGGAGGGGGGCGAGGCGGCGGCGGATGCCGATGTTGGCGCGCATGCGGGGGTCTTTGGCGTATTCCGCGTACATGTAGTCGCGTTCTTCGTCGGTGACCATTTCGAGGGTGAGTTCGTCGTGGTTGCGGAGGAAGATGCCCCATTGGCAGTTGGAGGGGATGGCGGGGGTTTTGGCGAGGATTTCGGAGACGGGGTGGCGTGATTCGCGGCGGACGGCCATGAAGATGCGGGGCATGACGGGGAAGTGGAAGGCCATGTGGCATTCGTCGCCGCCGGTGGTGTAGTCGCCGAAGTAGTCGACGACGTCCTCGGGCCATTGGTTGGCTTCGGCGAGGAGGACGGTGTCGGGGTAGTGGGCGTCGATCTCGTGGCGTACGCGTTTGAGGAAGGTGTGGCTGGCGGGGAGGTTTTCGCAGGTGGTGCCTTCTTCGGCGTAGAGGTAGGGGACGGCGTCGAGGCGGAAGCCGTCGATGCCGAGGTCGAGCCAGAATTTGAGGGCGGCGAGCATTTCCTCCTGGACGGCGGGGTTGTCGTAGTTGAGGTCGGGCTGGTGGGAGAAGAAGCGGTGCCAGTAGTACTGGCGGCGGTGGGGGTCGTAGGTCCAGTTGGAGGCTTCGGTGTCGACGAAGATGATGCGGGCGTCGGGGTAGCGGGTGTCGTCGTCGGCCCAGACGTAGTAGTCGCCGTAGGGGCCGGTGGGGTCGCGTCGTGATTCCTGGAACCAGGGGTGCTGGTCGCTGGTGTGGTTCATGACGAAGTCGATGATGACGCGCATGCCGCGCTGGTGGGCGGCGTCGGTGAATTCGACGAAGTCGGCGAGGTCGCCGAATTCGGGGAGGACGGCGGTGTAGTCGGCGACGTCGTAGCCGCCGTCCTTGAGGGGGGACTGGAAGAAGGGGGGGAGCCAGAGGCAGTCGACGCCGAGCCATTGGAGGTAGTCGAGGCGTGCGGTGAGTCCTTTGAGGTCGCCGATGCCGTCGCCGTTGCTGTCCTGGAAGGAGCGGACGAGGACCTCGTAGAAGACGGCCCGTTTGAACCAGCCGGGGTCGCGGTCGCTCGCGGGGGTGTCCTCGAAGGTGTCCGGTACGGGCTCGTTGACGGTCATGAGG
>NZ_JBVKAT010000054.1:0-1682 GCF_055598485.1 Streptomyces sp. NPDC107521 | reverse complement strand
GGGGGCCGGTTTGTGGCCGGGTGGTGCGGTGGTGGTGTTTGTGCTGGTGGTGGGGTGGTGCCGCGCGGTGGGGTGGTGTTGGGGGTGCTGTGTTGGTGTGGTGGTGGGGGTTAGGGGATGAGGGCGCCGGGGTTGAGGATGTTGGTGGGGTCGAGGTGGTGTTTGACGGCGCGGAGGATGTCGGTGCCGGTGGTGCCGAGTTCGGTGGCGAGCCAGTCGCGGTGGTCGCGGCCGACGGCGTGGTGGTGGGTGATGGTGGCGCCGGTGGCCATCATGGCGTCGGAGGCGGCGGCCTTGGCGTCGTACCACTGGGTGACGGGGTCGTCGTTCTGGCGGGCGATGGCGGTGAAGTAGAGGGAGGCGCCGGTTTCGTAGGTGTGGGAGATGTGGCACATGATGATGGGCTGGGTGCCGTCGGTTTCGAGGGTGGTGGCCAGGGCTTTCTGGACGGCCTGGTAGAGGGCGGGGATGTTGGACCAGAAGGTGGAGGTCTCGACGGTGTCGCAGAGGATGCCCACGTCGAGGAGGGTGTCGCGGGTGTAGGGGGCCTTGAAGCGGTTCTCGGCCCAGTGGTCGCCGATGTCGGTGCCCAGGGGTTCGCCGCCGTGGGTGGTGAGGAGGGCGGTGGTGCGGGCGCGGGTGTGGGTGACGTCTTCGTCGGTGCCTTCGTGGCCGACGAGGACGAGGCAGCCGTCGAGGCCGAGGTGGGGGTTGTTGGTGGCGGTCTCGGTCTCGTCGGAGAGGCGGAGGATGGTGGGCTGGACGCGTGCCTGGGCGATCGCGCGCAGTGCGGCGGTGCCCTGGGTCCAGGTGTCGAAGCGCCAGGCTTCGTAGATCCTGGTTTCGGGGACGGGGCGGACGCGGACGGAGACTTCGGTGATGATGCCGAAGGCGCCTTCGGAGCCGAGGATGAGTTCGCGCAGGTCGGGGCCGGCGGCGTTGGCGGGTGAGGTGCCGACTTCGAGGGTGCCGCGGGGGGTGGCGACCTTGAGGGCGACGACGAGGCTGTCGAAGCGGCCGTAGCCGGAGGATGCCTGGCCGGAGGAGCGGGTGGCGGCGAACCCGCCGATCGAGGCGTACTCGAAGGACTGCGGGAAGTGGCCGATGGTGTGTCCCTCGGCGGCCAGGAGTGCTTCGGCCCGGGGGCCGAGGAGTCCGGGGCCGAGGACCGCGATCCGGGACTCGGTGTCCAGGCTCACGAGTTGGTTCATGCGGCCGAGGTCGACCGCGATGACACCGGTGTGGCTGTCGCCGGAGGCGGCGAGGCCGCCGACGACGGAGGTGCCGCCGCCGAAGGGCACGAGCGCGATGTCCGCGCGGACCGCGGCCTCGATGATCCGCTGGACCTCGTCGTGGCCGGCCGGGCGGACCACGGCATCCGGCGCGTCGCTCAGGTCGCCCGCGCGGATCTTCAGGACGTCGGGGGTGGACTTCCCCCGGGTGTGCTGGACCCGGGCGGTGTCGTCGGTGGCCACGTGCTCGGCACCCACGATCTCCCGCAGGATGTCCAGCGCCTGCGCGTCCAGCCTGCACGCGGGCAGGACCAGGGACTCCCGCTCCACCGCGGGACGGGGCCGGGTCACCCCGAAAGCCGCCGTGAGAGACTCCGCCACCGCCTCCGGGAACGTCGCAAGAATCTCGGGATCGCCCCAACGGGACCAGTGCATCTCAGTACTCATGCG
>NZ_JBVKAT010000053.1:0-2405 GCF_055598485.1 Streptomyces sp. NPDC107521 | reverse complement strand
CTACAGTGTTACACATTATGCAACAGAGTAACAAGCAGTCGATCTTGGACGCCGCGAAGCAGGCAGTCCTGGCCGTCGGATGGCAGCGCGCGACCGCTGCGGACATCGCACGCCGCGCGGGGGTGTCGCGCATGACGCTCTACCGGCACTGGCCGGACGTCGCCACACTCCTCCGTGACCTGAGCGTCCGTGAATGGGCCGTCACGTTCCTGCCCGCCGAGGAGGACATCACCCCGTCCTCCATCGCCGAAGGCGTGATGCGCGGCGCGCACGGCGTCGCCCAGGACGAGCTGTACCTCGCGACGGTCAACAACGATCCCGAGATCCTCCTCCCGTACCTCATCAACCGGCAGGGGCGGACCTGGCGCATCGGGCACACGAGGCTCGTCGAGGTGATCACGAGCGGGCAGCGCGCGGGGCGCGTCCGGGACGGTGACGCCACGGCGATGGCCGCCTCCATCCAGGCCATCGCCGAGAGTTACTCCCTCCATGTGGCCGGTGCCGCGAGCAACGCCGACGAGGAGGGCTCCGCCGCCGGGCCGCCCGAGGACCCGGACCTCGCGTCCGACGTCTGGTCCGGTGCGGCGCGCGGGGAGTTCACGACCATGATCGAGAGGTACCTGACACCATGACCGGAACAGCGCTGAACGCCGCTCGGCGTGAACGGGAACTCGCCGAGGCCGTCGACGGCCGCACCGTGGACCTCCTTGTCGTCGGCCTCGGCGCCACGGGCGCCGGCGTCACCCTCGACGCGGCGGCCCGCGGGCTCTCGGTGGTCGCGATCGACGCCCACGACCTCGCCTTCGGGACCTCCCGGTGGAGTTCCAAGCTCATCCACGGCGGCCTCCGCTACATCGCGAAGGGGCAGATCTCCGTCGCCCACGAGAGCGCGATCGAACGCGGCATCCTGATGTGCAACACGGCACCCCACCTCGTGCGTCCGCTTCCCATGCTGTCCCCCCTCGACCGGAAGACGCCCCGGATGATGGGGGTCATGGGGTTCGCGGGGCTGCTCGTCGGGGACGTGCTGCGCCGGCTCGCCAGGACGCCGTCGTCCGTGCTGCACTCGCCCCGCTGGATCTCCGCCGCCAGGACCGCCCGGCTCGCACCGGGCCTGAAGACCGAGAACCTCCGGGGCGGTCAGGTCTTCGTCGACGGACAGCTTGAGGACGACGCCCGCCTCGTCGTCGCCCTGGCCCGCACGGCGGCGGGCCGCGGCGCGCGCGTCCTCACCCACACCCGCGCGCTCGACGTCCGGGGCGACGGTGCCACCGTCGTGGACGAGCTGACCGGGACCGAGCACCGCATCAAGGCGCGCGCCGTCGTCAACGCGAGTGGCGTCTGGGCCGCTCAGCTCGTCCCCGGGATCACCGTCCAGCCGTCGCGCGGGACCCACCTCGTGTTCCGGGCCGAGGCGCTGGGCAACATCACCTCCGGTGTCAACATCCTGGTGCCCGGCACGCTCAACCGGTACGTCTTCGCGCTTCCCCAGCCGGACGGGCTGGTCTACCTCGGTCTCACCGACGACCCCGTCGAGGGCCCCGTCCCGGACGTCCCCACGGCGACGGAGGAGGACATCGACTTCCTGCTGAGGACCGCCAACTCGACGTTCCGCCGCACCCTCACCCGGGAGGACGTCGTCGGCGTCTACTCCGGTCTGCGCCCGCTGCTGGGGCAGGGGAGCAACACGGCCGACATCTCCCGCAAGCACGCGGTGCTGACCTCGCCCGAGGGCGTCATCACGATCGTCGGCGGCAAGCTCACCACGTACCGCCGCATGGCCGAGGACGCCGTCGACGCGGCGGTCGCGCAGCGGGGGCTGTCCGCCGCCCCCTGCTCGACCCGGAACCTCCCGCTGGTCGGCGCCGCCGACCGGAAGGTCCTGAAGAGGCTGCCGGGGCCGTCGCGGCTGGTGCGCAAGTACGGGACCGAGGCCGAGCTGGTCGCGTCCGGCGGCGCCCTGGAACCGCTCAGCTCCACCGTCCCGGTCACGGAGGCCGAGATCGCCTTCGCCGTGACCCACGAGGGGGCGGTGACCATGGAGGACGTCCTGGAGCGGCGGACCCGCATCTCGATGGTGCCCGCCGACCGGGACGCCGTCCGCGGCACCGCGGAGCGGGTCTTCGAGTCGTCGATGGCCCGGGTCCGCGGTCATGGGGCGGCCCCCTCCGCCTGACCGGCCGTCGCGGAGCGGGTGCCGACGCCGATGGGTCTCCCGCCGGCCGGTCCCGCCCGTCTCCGGCCCTGCCGCGGGCGGGCGCCGGCGCGTCCGCCCGTACCGGTGTGCCCGGCCGCGCCCCGCGCGGCCGGGCTCTCCGCCATGGGCCGGAACCGTCCGTTCCAAGCCGCCCGAGAACCCTTGAATGTGACTCTGTTGCAGAGTTCGTAACTGTGTAACACTGTGC
>NZ_JBVKAT010000052.1:0-2461 GCF_055598485.1 Streptomyces sp. NPDC107521 | reverse complement strand
CTGAAACAACTCCCACAACTCATCCGGCACCAGCCGCTCAACGATCCCCACCATGACCGACAGCCTACCGACTCCATCCAAATGAGATGACTTCTTAACCGAGTCGATCGCGCACCTCGACCAGTCCGGTCACCGCGGGAACCGAGTTCGTCGAGGCCAGGTGCAGCCCTGAGGTTCCCCCGAGATGCGGGGAACCTCAGGGTGAGGTTCCCGTGGGTTCAGTCCGCGCTCACCTTGTGAGCCCGTATGAAGCCGTGTCACCGGCCGCAGACGACGGGGGCGCTGACGGCCGCCAGGCACAGACCAGCCCGGGCAGGTGGAGCTCACCCATGCCGGGATCCCCGCGCAGCGCGTCACCGGCAAGGGGGAGGGCCTACTGCGCCACGCCGCGCACAGTCGGGCTCGCCCGCGGCATCAGCAGCGCCGGCCGCTGGCACAACAAGCGGTAGGCCGGGCCGTCCCTCCCGGTCTCCCCACGGGAGGGCCGACGCCTGCCCGGGTATCCCCTCCGCCCCGGTGTGGTGTGAAGCCGGGGTGGAGGAAGGCACGAGGGCCACCCGGATCCCCGGGCGGCCCTCGTTTGAGTCCGAACCCTCGGGCGTGGCCTGCCCGCCGGCGTGCTCTGTTCCTGAGACGATGGGCGACCGGACTGTTCTGCTGCGCCTGTCAGGAAGGGATCGCTCGCCATTGTGTGAGAGCGTCCCGTAACTGCTCGGCGCCGGCTACTCGTTCGGCCGGAGCGCACCGCAGCATGATCTGATCTCCATGACTATCGTGGCAGACCGGCCTCGGCGGCCCGGTGGAAGACATCCCCGCACTTGGGGCACGGTGTCGGCGAGCGTTCGGCAAGGACGACCAGTGCATGTCGTACTGCCCTGCTCAGCCGGATGAGCTGAAGGCTGTACTGGTCACCCTCGTAGGCGTAAAGGCGGAAGACTCTGAGAGCGTGTTCGTCGCGCTTGTCAACAAAGGTGCCCGGGAGCCCGGCGAGCAGTTCGAAATCCTGCTTGCCGATCGCCGCTTCGGCCACGGTCCTGACGGCCAGGGTGTCGAATTCCGCTGCGGGCACGGAAGCGTCCGCAGCGGCAGCATGGGCCGCCAAGGCCGTGACGATCTCGATCAGCCGCTCTCCCACTGCTGTGTCGATGCCCCAGGCCCACAGGTTTTCGCGGCGACGATCCTGGCGCCACGGCTCCTGGTCCACCAACGGCAGCAGGACACGGCCAAGGCGAACGCACCGACGCCACACCATGTCGTGATCCGAGGTCATGGCCGTTCCTCTCTCCAACGGGTGGCACGCCTGAAAACAGACGCAGGCCCGCCAGCTTCCCCCTACACCCAGGGCACGTACAGTACGGGGCTGTTCGCCGTCCCCGAGCCATGGGAGCCGCCCTTGCTCACAAGGGTTCCGTACGTCGTGGTGCGGAAGGCAGCGGTCGGCTCGCCGGAGTGGTGCACGCATTCCTGCGCTGCGGTCGACGACCGCAGCGGCGGCGCGCAGTTGGCCTGACGCGCGGTCCCGATCGCCATCCACCTGTTCGAGTGCTCGTTGTACAGCTCGAGGTCCACCTCACTCGTACAGGCCACGGGCCCGCCCGAGCATGACCCGATGCCTCCGGTACCGGTCATCCGGGAGGCGCTGTGGATGGGCTCGGAGGCGTAGAAGACGCAGTCTGTGATGGCTGCCGGACTGGAGTCCTGCGTAGTCACCTTGATGTCCGGCGGGTCCGGATTCGGCGGCGGTTCGGCCAGAGCCGTCGCAGGGCTCGCGGCAGTCATCTCATACTGGCAGCGATCACACCTGCCATGGTCCTTATCCGCATGAGTTCTCCCTCTCTTTGCATACATCCCAACTGGCTATCAGTCAGGCAGTCTTGCCTGATATCAGACCGTAGATGCGGAACAAGGGGCACAGCAGGCCCGTACCGGCTAACACCTTCTCTTCTGCCTCACGAGACGACATCAGGTTCAGGAAGAGGCACTGCGGGCGTGCGCGATCGAGGCTGCCTGTTCCGGCTCGGGGAGGGCGCCGAAGCCGACGCGCGCAGCGCGGCGGTCTGCCGCTTCACGTCCCCTCCCCCTGGGTCGCACGGCGGGGCCTGGTGCCGGGCTAGGTACGTATGTGTCTTCTCGCCGGAGACGCTCCCGAGGCACAGTACTGCCCCGGCCAGAGTGTCAATCCCCTCGAACTGTGGAGTCCTTCCTATGCAGCCAGTCCCACGGTGAGGCCGGCCCAGTACTCGTTTTCGTAGTCGATCGGGCTCTTGAACCCGCACACGCTGTGTAGTCGGCGGGTGTTGTAGAAGTCGGTGATCCAGGTGGCGATCCATGATCCGGGCCTCGGTGCGGGTGCGGAATGTGTGACGGTGGACGTACTCGACCTTCAGGACGCTGTTGAACGCCTCGCTGACGGCGTTGTCGAAGCACGAGCCGACTCGGCCCATGGACTGGGTGACGCCCA
>NZ_JBVKAT010000051.1:0-3224 GCF_055598485.1 Streptomyces sp. NPDC107521 | reverse complement strand
GCTGGAACAACTCCCACAACTCGTCCGGCACCAGCCGCTCAACGATCCCCACCATGACTCACAGGCTACCGAGTCACCCAAATGAGATGTGCTCTTAGATGGCAGACGCGTTGGCAGCTGCGGTGCAGGACTTCTGGGTTGATTCCGACAAATTGACCCGTCGCCATCGTTGGGATCCCGTCATCAACTCTGCCGTCGATGCACTCGTTGAACGTGGCATCGACCGCTCCTGGATTCGGACGGGACGGGAGGCTTCCCTACCAGCGTCCTTCGGCTTGGGGGACAGCCAGTGGGACATTGTCATCGCCAAGGACGAAATATCGCTGGGTGCCATCGAGTTCACTGCGCAGTCTGGGCCCTCAGCCTCGCAAAACTTTTCCAACCGGATCCACGAGGCAACCTCACGGGCCTTCGCGGTAAGAAACTCAGAGCAAAATGGCGGGCTGCAGCCGCAGCTCGGACTGTTCATCATGTGGGAGCAGGACAAAAGTAATTCCTCTGTCCAGCCGAGGCTTGAGGCAGCGCTAAACCAATTCCTCAATGAGGAGCTCTATGACGAGATTGCATACACCTCGTACGCCGACGCGGAACTGCGGGAGCCGTCGGAAGGCATGTCTGTGCAGCGGTTCGTCGACCGGTTCAGCCGACGACTACTCGCACGAGCTGTAGGTCCACTGGAAGAGATTACGCCAAACCTGGAACGCTATCGCGAGGTGATCGAGGGTGCACGAGGGCACAAGAAGGACTACGCCCTGGAAGTCGTACCCAAGCGGGGCGGGCAAGCAGAAGTGTTCCGCGGGGTGCACAAAGCGTCCGGCATCGAGATTGCTTTCAAGCGAAGGACCTCTGAATGGAAGAAAGCAGGCGCCCGGATGGGGCGCGAGATCGAGATCGCACGCATCCTGAGCGCACACCCACATGTCATGCCTGTCCTCGATTCTGAGGCGAAGCACCACTGGTTCATTATGCCTCTGGCCGACGCGACTGCTGAAGAGCAGTTCCTCCACCTGAAGGAGCCAAAGCATCTCCGCAGGATGATCGAGGCGGTGGCATCCGCACTAGCGGAAGCGCACCGTCACGGTTGGCGCCACCGCGACGTCAAGCCAGCGAACATTCTTCTGTTGCACGGGCGTTGGACCTTGGCCGACTGGGGCACCGTCCGCCGACCACGCGGCCAGACGACCGTCGCCGGCCGCACCGGCGCCTACATCGGTACTCCTGGCTTCGCTCCGCCTGAGCTCTTCCCAACGTCGAATGCGTCTGAGTTCTCCGCCGGGCCGCACGACCTCTCTGTCCCGGCAACAGACACCTACAGCCTCGGCCGAGTCGCCGCCTGGGCTCTAATCGGGCAGTGGCCACAGCCGAATATCCCCCTCCTGCCGGCAGAGGAGCCGTGGCGAACCATCGTTGAGGAAGCAACACATCACAAGATCGAAAGACACCCACAGAGCATCGCCGAGTTCCTAGCCATCCTCGACCGCGAGCACAGCAAGGCAGGGCAATCCTGATGCTGAGGACGTAGCCCTCCATCAGCATGCTGATGCCGAAGAGGCTGCTGCGTAGTCCCGCGCAACAGCCCCTTCAAGAGCTCTTCTAGGTCACTCGCCGTGCCTTTCCGGGTTCCTCGCCCGGTCCACAGCCTGTGCACAAGCCTCGTCGAACGCGGCGGTGACGGCGTCCCGGTCTGTGCCGCGGATTTGGGCCTCGACCTCCATGCCTACGCGGCGAGTGGTGTGCCAGCGCATCGGCAGGTCGGTGTAGAGGTCGGTCTCGAACTCCCAGGCTATTACCGACCACTGCTCAGCGCGGCCGATGTTGAGTCGTTCGCCGCCGGGCAGGTACACGGCGTGGGCATGATGAATGAGCCGACGGTCGGGTATTCAGTCGCGGATTGCCCGGATGCCGCCGGGTCCCTCACGCTCCCATTGCGGCCGGTCCCACCTCTCCACGTGTGCAGGCTTGCCGCCGTGATCGGTGTTCCACTGGGAGACCACGGTCTGGGCGTGGTCGTCATGCAGGAACGGAACGTACGTCTCGCCGAGACAGGCCACGTACACATCGGGCCCCGCTGATACAGGGCTCTCACTCAAGCCGGGCACGGGAGTTCCAGGCGCCGACGGGAACTGATGCGATGTTGCACCCCAGATCAGGGCGCCGACCTTGGCTGCAGTCTGCTGGAGCACGGGACTGGTGAGGTGCTGGTACCGGCTGCGCATCCGGGCGGATTTGCCGGGCTCCCAGCCCATGATCCGGTCGACGACCGTGTCGGGGACGCCGAGGAGGAGCAGGACTCCGCGGTGTGGCGCGCATCGTGGAGGCGGCCGTCGCGGACCTTCGCCGCCTTGAGCAGATCCTTCCAGCGGTGAAAATCGGTGTTGGGGTTGAGCGATTCGCCGGTCGGCGAGGTGAACACGTAGCCCTTCTCCACCCACAGGTCCCGGGCGATGGACCGCTCGCGCGCCTGCTCTTCTTTGTGTCGCTGCAACAGCTTGAGCAGCTCCTCGTGCATGCCGACCGGACGCCTACCGGCGCGGGTCTTGGTGTCCTTCGTCTCACGCCGAATGCTCATCCTCTGCGGGCAATAGCCGGGCTTGCGGCCGCACTTGTCTCCGCAGCCGTGCTTGTAGCGAGGCCGTAGGCGGCCTCGGCGTACGAGGATGACGCCTACATCGAAGTCGACGTCCTCCCACTTCAGGCCGAGGACCTCGCCCTGGCGCAGGCCGAGCGCGAGGGCGATAACCCAGCGGGCGGTGTTGCGAACCTTGGCTGCCTCGGCGAGGAGGCACTGGACTTCCTCCAGCATGTCAATCCCCTCGAACTGTGGAGTCCTTCCTATGCAGCCAGTCCCACGGTGAGGCCGGCCCAGTACTCGTTCTCGTAGTCGATCGGGCTCTTGAACCCGCACACGCTGTGTAGTCGGCGGGTGTTGTAGAAGTCGGTGATCCAGGTGGCGATCCTGATCCGGGCCTCGGTGCGGGTGCGGAATGTGTGACAGTGGACGTACTCGACCTTCAGGACGCTGTTGAACGCCTCGCTGACGGCGTTGTCGAAGCACGAGCCGACTCGGCCCATGGACTGGGTGACGCCCAGCTTGCGGCAGGCTCGGCGAAACTTCCGCGAGGCGTACTCGGCGAGTTCAACTGGTGGTTGCAACACCGGGATGTTGTAGCGAGCGTAGCTGTTCCTCGAACACCTCCGCCGGGGTCTTCCAGCCGAGGATTTTG
>NZ_JBVKAT010000050.1:0-3790 GCF_055598485.1 Streptomyces sp. NPDC107521 | reverse complement strand
AGGGTGCGAGGGAGCACCCCGTTCCGCATCGCCATCACCATCTTGATGACGCCCGCGACTCCTGCGGCGGCCTGCGCGTGTCCGATGTTGGACTTCAGCGAGCCCAGCCAGAGCGGCTGTTCGGCGGGCCGTTCGCGGCCGTAGGTGGCCAGCAGGGCCTGTGCCTCGATCGGGTCGCCGAGCTTGGTGCCCGTCCCGTGCGCCTCCACCACGTCGACGTCGCCCGCCGCCAGCCGGGCGTTCTTCAGCGCTTCGCGGATGGCCCGCTGCTGGGCGGGCCCGTTGGGCGCGGAGAAGCCGCTGCTGCTGCCGTCCTGGTTGACGGCCGAGCCGCGCACCACCGCCAGCACCCGGTGCCCGTTGCGCTGTGCGTCCGACAGCTTCTCGACCAGCAGCACGCCGACACCCTCGGCCCAGCCGGTGCCGTCGGCCGCCGCGGCGAAGGCACGGCAGCGCCCGTCCGGGGAGAGCGCGCGCTGGCGGCTGAACTCGACGAAGCTGCCCGGTCCGGTGATCACCGTCACCCCGCCCACCAGGGCCAGCGTGCACTCGCCGGCCCGCAGCGACTGCGCGGCCTGGTGCAGGGCCACCAGCGAGGAGGAGCACGCCGTGTCCACCGTGACGGCGGGACCCTCCAGGCCCAGGGTGTAGGCCACCCGGCCGGACACCACGCTGCCGAGGCTGCCCGTCATCAGGTAGCCCTCAAGGTCTTCGGGCGTCTCGCGCAGCCGGGCGGCGTAGTCCTGGTGCATCACCCCGGCGAACACGCCGGTGGGGGTGCCGCGCACGGACGACGGGTCGATGCCGGCCCGTTCGAAGACCTCCCAGGACGCCTCCAGCAGCAGCCGCTGCTGCGGGTGCATCGCGATCGCCTCGCGCGGGCTGATGCCGAAGAAGTCCGGGTCGAACAGCGGCGCGTCGTGCAGGAAGCCGCCCGACCGGGTGTAGGTCCTGCCGGTGGCCTCCGGGTCCGGGTCGTACAGGCCCTCGACGTCCCAGCCGCGGTCCTCGGGGAAGGCGCTGATCGCGTCGGTGCCGCTCGCCACCAGCTGCCACAGGTCCTCGGGGGACGTGACGCCGCCCGGGTAGCGGCAGGCCATGCCGACGATCGCGATGGGCTCGGAGGCCGCGGCGGTCAGCCGTCGGTTCTGCTGCCGCAGCTGCTCGGCCTCCTTGAGGGAGGCCCGCAGTGCCTTGACGACGTCTTCACTGGATGTGGTCATCGGGAACTCCGGAACTCCGAGCCGTGGGGACGGATGGGACGGGTGTCGTGGGAGGCGGTCGTCATCAGGCGTCGCCGAGGGCGACCCGGACCAGGTCGGCCAGGTCCATGTCGTCCAGCGCGCTGCCGGGCTCCTCGCCGCTCTCCTCGGGAGGCGCGGACCCGGCCGCCGTGTCGGCGAGCCGGAGCAGGGTGCCGACCAGCCCCGCCTCCTGGAAGCGGTCCAGCGGGATCGAGGCGAGTGCCCGGCGGAACTCGGCGGTGTCGATGCCGTCGAGGCCGTCCGGCCCGTCCGGGGCCGTGCCGGGGTCCTCCGCCGGGAAGGCCTCGGCCTCCAGGTGGCGGGCGACGGCGACCGGGCTGGGGTGGTCGAAGATCAGGGTGGCGGACAGCCGCCGGCCGCTCTCGGCGCCGAGCCGGTTGCGCAGCTCCAGTGCGGTGAGCGAGTCGATGCCGAGGTCCAGGAAGCCGCGGTCGGGGTCGACCCGGTTCGCCGTCGGGTGGCCCAGCACCGCCGCGAGGTGCGTCAGGACCACGTCCAGCACCGCCCGGTGGCGCTTCTCCGGAGGGAGTCCCGCGAACCGCCGCCCGAGGGGCGCCGTCCCGGCGGTACCGCTCGCGGCCCGGCGCGGGGCGCGGATCAGGCCGCGCAGCAGCGCCGGGACCTCGGCGAGTCCGCGCAGGGCCGCGAGGTCCAGCCGGGCGGGCACCAGGACGGCGCGCTCCCGGCCCGGCCCGGCCGCGGCCAGCGCGGCGTCGAACAGGCGCAGGCCCCGGTCGGAGGGCATCGGCGCGAGGCCGGTGCGGCTCAGCCGGCGCAGGTCGGCCTCGTCCAGATGGCTGGTCATCCCGCTGGACTCGGCCCACAGACCCCAGGCCAGCGAGGCGGCGGGCAGGCCCTCGGCCCGGCGGCGCTGGGCGAGCGCGTCCAGGAAGGCGTTGGCCGCCGCGTAGCTGGACTGGCCGGACTGGCCGAGCACGCCCGCGGCCGAGGAGAACAGGACGAAGGCCCGGAGCGGATGCTCGCGGGTCAGCTCGTGCAGGTGCCAGGCCGCGTCGACCTTCGGGCGCAGTACGGCGGCCATCCGCTCGGGGGTGAGCGCGGTCAGCACCCCGTCGTCCAGAACGCCGGCCGTGTGCACCACGGCGGTCAGCGGGTGCTCGGCGGGCACCTCGGCCAGGACGGCGGCCAGCGCGGTGCGGTCCGCCGCGTCGCAGGCCCGGACGGTGACCCGGGCGCCGAGCGCGGCCAGGTCCTCGCGCAGTCGCTCCGCGCCCTCGGCGGCGGGCCCGCGCCGGCTGACCAGCAGCAGGTGCCGTACGCCGTGCTCGGTGACGAGGTGGCGGGCGAGCAGGGCGCCGAGACCGCCGGTGCCACCGGTCAGCAGCACGGTGCCGTCACCGGCTCCGTCGAAGGCGCTCGCGCCTCCTTCGGCGGTTGGGGCGGCGGAGAGCCTGGCGGCGCTCACCCGGCCGGCACGGACGGCGAGCTGGGGCTCGTCCGAGGCCAGGGCGCGGAGCAGCGCCGGTGACGAGTCGGGGTGCTCGTCGACGTCGGCCAGCACCAGCCGACCGGGGTTCTCCGACTGCGCCGAGCGCAGCAGGCCCCAGAGCGGAGCGTGCACGAGGTCGGTGACGTCGTCCGCCGGGTCGGCCGCGACGGCGCCCCGGGTGAGCAGCACCAGCCGGGAGGAGGCGAACCGCTCCTCGGTCAGCCAGGACCGCACCAGGGCCAGCGCCCGGGCGGCGGCGGCGTGCACGGCGGCCACCGGGCCGTCCGGGCCCGGCGCAGACGGGAGGAACGGGGCCAGGACCGTCGAGGGCGGCGGGTCGTCGGGACCCGGCAGCTCGGCCGGGCCGGCGTCGGGGTCCAGTCGGACCGGCTGCTCGGCGCCGGACTCGGGGCCGGTGCGAGCGGCGGGCGGCAGCGGCACCCAGTCCACCTGGTAGAGACCGTCGCCGGACCGGCCGACGGCCGCGCTGAACTGCTCGGGGGTGACGGCGCGCAGCGTCAGCGCGCCGACCGAGACGACCGGCTCGCCGGTCCCGTCGGTCGCGGTCAGCGCCACGGTGTCCGGCCCGGTCGGCGTCAGCCGCACGCGCAGGACGGTGGCGGTGGCGGCGGCCGGGTGCAGGGTGACGTCGGACCAGGCGAACGGCAGCCGCACCCGCTCGGTGCCCTCCAGCAGACAGGCGTGCAGGGCCGCGTCCAGCAGGGCCGGATGGATGGCGAAGCCGTCGCCGTGCCGGTCCTGGGGCAGCACCACCTCGGCCAGGATCTCCTCGCCGTGCCGGCCCAGGGCGGTCAGGCCCTGGAAGGCCGGTCCGTACTCGAAGCCGACCCCGGCCAGCCGCGGGTACAGCTCCTCCGCCGGGGTGAGCACGCCCGCCCAGGACCGCCCCGCGTCCTCCGGGGCCGCTGGAGCCTCCTCGGAGAGGATGCCGCTGGCGTGTTTGGTCCAGTGGTGTTCGATGTCGGGGCTGGAGTGGATGGTGAGGGGGCGGTGGCCGGTGTGGTCGGGGGTGCCGATGTGGATCTGGATGCGGGTGGTTTGGTTGTCGGGGAGG
>NZ_JBVKAT010000049.1:0-3827 GCF_055598485.1 Streptomyces sp. NPDC107521 | reverse complement strand
GCCGCCCACCTCCACACCCACGGCACACCCGTCGACTGGACACCGCTCCTCCCCGCCGGCACCCACCCCGACCTCCCCACCTACCCCTTCCAACGACAGCACCTGTGGATCCAGGAGGCCGCCAAGGACGGGCCGGGCGCGGCCGACGCGCCGGAGGCCGGGTTCTGGCAGGCCGTCGAGGAGCAGGACGTCACCGCCGTGGCCGCCGCCCTGCGGGTCGAGGACGAGGAGCGGCGGCGGTCGCTGGACGCGCTGCTGCCCGTGCTGTCCTCCTGGCGCCGGGAGAACCGCGAGCGCTCGGCCGTGGACGAGTGGCGGTACCGGATCGCGTGGAAGCCGGTCGCGGAGCACCCGGCGGCGGGTCTCACCGGCACCTGGCTGGTCGTCGTCCCGGCCGGCCGCGCCGAGGACCGCTGGGTCACCGAGGCCGTCCGGACTCTCGACGGGCACGGCGCCCGCACCGTGCTGCTGGAGGCGACCGGTGCCGACACGGACCGCGCCGCCCTGGCCGAACGGCTGCGCCCGCTGCTCGACGGCCCCGGTCCCGCGGGCGTGCTGTCCTTCCTGGCGCTGGACGACGAGCCCCTGGACGGGTACCGCAGCCTCACCACCTGCGTGGCGCTGACCCTCACCCTCGTCCAGGCCATGGGTGACCTGGGGCTGCGCGCCCCGCTGTGGTGCGCCACCCACCGGGCGGTGGCCACCGGCCCGTCCGACGCCCCCGCCGACCAGGTGCAGGCCCAGTTGTGGGGCCTGGGCCGGGTCGTCGCCCTGGAGCAGCCGCACCTGTGGGGCGGCCTGGTCGACCTGCCCGAGGAGCCGGACGCGCGGGCGCTCGGCCGGTTCGCCGGAGTGCTGGCCGGTGCGGGCGGCGAGGACCAGGTGGCGGTGCGCCCGGCCGGACTGTTCGCCCGCCGGATGGTGCACGCCCCGGTCGGCGGGGCGCGGCCGGTCCGCGACTGGCGGCCCGGCGGCACGGTGATCGTCACCGGCGGCACCGGGAGCCTCGGCCCCCGGCTCGCCCGCTGGCTGGCCGGGCGCGGCGCCGAGCACCTGGTGCTGGCCAGCCGCTCGGGTCCGGACGCCCCCGGGGCGGCGGAGCTGGCGGCCGAGCTGACCGGGGCGGGGGTGGAGGTCACCCTGGCGGCGTGCGACGTCGCCGACCGGGACGCGGTGGCCACGCTGCTGGAAGGGCTGCGAGCCGAGGGCCGCACCGTCCGGGCCGTGCTGCACACCGCCGCGTTCATCGAGCTGCTGCCGGTGGACGGCACCCCGCTGGAGAGCCTGGACCAGGTGCTGGCCGCGAAGGTGGACGGCGCCCGGCACCTCGCCGAGCTGCTGGACCCGGAGGCACTGGACGCGTTCGTCCTGTTCTCCTCCATCGCCGGATTCTGGGGAAGCGGGGACCACGCCGCCTACGCCGCGGCCAACGCCGCCCTCGACGCCCTGGCCGAGTCCGGCCGGTCCCGCGGCCTGCCGATGACCTCCGTCGCCTGGGGCATCTGGGAAGACGCCGTCAACACCTGGAAGAACCTCGGCGACCAGGACGTCGAGCGCACCCGCCGCCGGGTGCGGGCCCAGGGTCTGCCGCTGATGCGCCCCGAGCTGGCGATCGCCGCGCTGCAGCAGTCGCTGGACCACGACGACACCTTCGTCGCGGTCGCCGACATCGACTGGGCGCGCTTCGTCCCGCTGTTCACGGCGCTGCGCCCGAGCCCGCTGCTCACCGAACTGCCGGAGGCCCGTGGGGTGACGGCCTCGGGCGCGGACGCCCAGGCGGATCCGCCCGGCGCCGGAAGCGACTCCGAACTGCGGCGCACGCTGCTCGGATTGCCGGAGGCCGACCGGCTCCGCACGCTGACCGAGCTGGTTTCCGGGCACGCGGCAGCCGTCCTCGGGCGTACCGGCACGGACGCGATCAAGCCCGACCGGGCCTTCAAGGACCTCGGGTTCGAGTCCCTGATGGCCGTCGAACTGCGCAACCGGCTGAACGCCGCCACCGGGTTGCGGCTCCCGGCGACGCTGGTCTTCGACCATCCGACGCCGGCCGCACTCGCCGCCGCGCTGCACCGCGAGGCCCTGGAGCCGACGGCTGCCGTGCCCGCGGAGCAGGAGCAGGAGCAGGCCCCCGGAGGGGACGGCGCGGACGAGCCGATCGCGATCGTCGCGATGGCCTGCCGCCTCCCCGGCGGGGTCACCACCCCCGAGGAGCTGTGGCGGCTGATCGCCGCGGACGGTGACGCCGTCTCCGGCTTCCCGCCGGAGCGCGGCTGGGACCTGAGCGCGGTCCACGGCCCCGGCGGCCGGGTCCGCGAGGGCGGCTTCGTGGCCGACGTGGACCGCTTCGACCCCGCGTTCTTCGGGATCAGCCCGCGCGAGGCGCTGGCCATGGACCCGCAGCAGCGGCTGCTGCTGGAGACCTCCTGGGAGGCCTTCGAGCGGGCCGGGATCGACCTCACCACGCTGCGCGGCAGCCGGACGGGCACCTTCGTCGGCGCCATGGACCAGGGCTACGGGGTGACCTCGGCCGACGCGCCGCCCGCGATCGAGGACTACGTCATCACCGGCAGCGTCACCAGTGTCATCTCCGGCCGGGTCGCGTACGCGTTCGGCCTCGAGGGCCCGGCGATCACCGTCGACACGGCCTGCTCCTCCTCCTTGGTCGCGCTCCACCTGGCCGTCCGCTCACTGCGCGACGGCGAGAGCACGATGGCGCTGGCCGGGGGCTCGGTGGTGATGCCCGTACCGGACTCCTTCATCGGCTTCGACCGGATGGGCGCGCTCTCCGAGAGCGGCCGGTGCAAGGCGTTCTCCGACGACGCGGACGGCTTCGGGCTGTCCGAGGGCACCGGCGTCGTCCTGCTCGAGCGGCTCTCCGACGCGCGGCGGCACGGGCACCCGGTGCTGGCCGTGATCCGCGGCTCCGCGCTCAACCAGGACGGCGCCTCCAACGGCCTGGCCGCCCCCAACGGACTCTCTCAGCAGCGGGTGATCCGGGCGGCGCTGGCCGACGCCCGGCTGACGCCCGAGCAGGTCGACGCGGTGGAGGCGCACGGCACCGGCACCCGGCTCGGCGACCCGATCGAGGCACAGGCGCTGCTGGCCACCTACGGCAGGCAGCGGGATGCCGAACGGCCGCTCTGGCTGGGCGCCTTGAAGTCCAACATCGGCCACACCCAGGCCACCTCGGGTGTCGCGGGCGTCATCAAGATGGTGCTGGCGCTGCGCAACGAGGCACTGCCGCGCACCCTGCACGTGACCGAGCCGACCACCCATGTGGACTGGTCGGGCGGCGGGGTGGCCCTGCTCACCGAGCCGCGGGAGTGGCCGCGCGAGACCGGGCGTCCGCGCCGGGCCGCGGTGTCGTCGTTCGGCATCAGCGGCACCAACGCCCACCTGATCCTGGAGGAGGCACCGGACGCCGAGGTGGTCGCCCCCGAGGTCACCACGCCGCCCTCACCGTCGTCGGTGGTGCCGTGGGTGTTCTCCGCCCGGGACGAGAAGGCGCTGCGCGCGCAGAGCGGACGGCTTGCCGCCTACCTGCGCGAGCACCCGGAGACGGATCCGCGGGCGGTCGGGCACACCCTGCTCACCGGCCGGGCCTCGCTGGAACAGCGCGCCGTCGTCCTCGGCCACAGCCGCGAAGAACTGCTCACCGGCCTCACCGCCCTCGCCGACGGCACCAGCGCGCCCGGACTCGTCACCGGAACCGGCGGCTCCGACCGGCCGGTGTTCGTCTTCCCCGGCCAGGGCTCCCAATGGCTCGGCATGGGCACCGAACTCCTCGACACCAGCGACGTCTTCGCCCGGTCCATAGCCGACTGCCA
>NZ_JBVKAT010000048.1:0-4877 GCF_055598485.1 Streptomyces sp. NPDC107521 | reverse complement strand
CGCCTGCACCCGCAACACACCCACATCCAGCAACACCGGCGCCACCAACGCCTCACCCACACCCAACGCCCGGTCGAACAACCCCAGACCGAGATTGGTGGACAGGGCCGCAGTGCCCATGCGCTCGAGACGGGCGATCTCGGCCTCGCCGAGTTCACCGGCCATGCCGCCGGACGTCGCCCACAGGCCCCACGCCAGGGCCGTCGCGGGCAGACCCGTGGCCCGACGCGAGGCGGCCAGGGCGTCCAGGAAGGAGTTGGCGGCGGCGTAGTTCGCCTGACCGGGGCTGCCGATCAAGGAAGCGACGGAGGAGAAGAGGACGAAGGCGGAGAGCTCGCTGTCGGCGGTCAGCTCGTGCAGATGCAGGGCCGCGTCCAGCTTGGGCCGCATCACCCGCTCCAGCTGCTCCGGGGTCAACGACTCGATGACACCGTCGTCCAGCACACCGGCCGCGTGCACGACCGCCGTCAACGGGCCCTCCACGGAGGCGATCACGGCGGCGAGCTGCGCACGGTCGGCGACGTCGCACGCCTCCACCCGCACCCGCGCACCCAGTTCCTCCAGCCCCGCCACCAACGCGGCCACACCGTCACCGGCGGCACCACGACGGCTGAGCAGCAGCAGGTTCCGGGCACCGTACTCCCGCACGAAGTGCTCCGCGAACGCGGCACCCAGACCACCCGTGCCACCGGTGATCAGCACCGTGCCCTCGGGGCCGAGTTCGATCCCCCCGGCCACCGGGCGCGGAGCCCTCGCCAGCCTCGGGGCGTACAGCCGTCCGTCCCGCAGGGCGAGTTGGGGCTCGTCGGTCGCGAGGACACGGCCCCAGTCGGGCAGTTCCCCACCGGTCGTGTCGACCAGGAGGAACCGGCCCGGGTGCTCGGACTGGGCACTGCGGACCAGGCCCCACACCGGGGACCGGCCCAGCTCCGGGGCCCGCCCGCCGATCGCGACGGCGTCGTGCGTGACCACGGCGAGCCGGGAACCGGCGAACCGCTCGTCCGCGAGCCACTCCTGGAGCAACCGCAGCGTGCGCGCGGTGACTTCGTGCGCCGAGGAGACCACGTCGCCCGCGTCCACGTCCGCGATCACCGCGACGACCAGCTCGGGCACCCGCGTACTCTCGGTCTGCTCCTGTCCCAGGATGTCGTCGAGCAGCGCGACCCGGGGCGTCCCGGCCGCGTCGGCGGCGGGCACGACCTCGGTCCAGTCGAGGCGGTAGAGCGCCTCGGAACGGTCCTCGCCGGCCGTCTTGAGCTGGGACCGGTCGACCGTGCGGAACGCCAGCCGGGCGACGTGCGCGACGGGCTCGCCCTGCTCGTCGGCGATGTCCACGCGCAGCGCGGAGTCACCCGCCGAACCGATCCGGACCCGCACCCGGGCCCGGCCGCCCTGTCCGAAGCGCACCCCGGACCAGGAGAACGGCAGCCTGGCCGAGCCGTCACCCAGGTCGAGCCAGTCGAGCCCGCCGTGCAGGGAGGCGTCGAAGAGCGCCGGGTGGATACCGAAGCCCTTGGCTCCGTCCGCGTCCTCGTCCGGCAGCGCGACCTCCGCGAACACCTCGCCGCCGTCCCGCCAGGCGGACCGCATGCCCTGGAAGACGGGGCCGTAGTCGAAGCCGATGTCGGCCAGACGGGTGTAGAAGTCGTCCACGTCGAGGGGTTCGGCGTCCGCGGGCGGCCATTCGGCGGGCGCCCAGGAGGCGTCGGCCGGGGCGTCGTCCTGTGCCAGCAGCCCCCGCGCGTGGCAGGTTCCGTCCCGCTGCCCGTCCTCGGGCTGCGAGTAGATCGCGACCGCGCGGCGGCCGTCCTCGTCCGCCTCCCCGACCGTCACCTGTACGCGCAGATCGTCGTCGGCGTCCAGGATCAGCGGGGCTTCGAGCACCAGCTCGTCGAGCAGGGCACTGCCGACCTCGCGGCCGGCCGCGCCGACGATCTCGACCAGCGCGGTGCCGGGCACCACGATCCGGCCGAGGACACCGTGGTCCTGGGTCCAGGGCTGGGCCGTGGTCGAGATCCGGCCGGTGAACAGCCACTCGTCCCGGTCCCCGACCCGCACCCCGGCCACCAGCACCGGGTGCTCGATCCTCCCCAGCCCGGCGGCCGCCGGGTCACCGGAGACGGTCGGCTCCAGCCAGTAGCGCTCGCGCTGGAAGGCGTAGGTCGGCAGGTCGACGCGCCGGACACCGGTACCGGCGTAGAACGCAGCCCAGTCGACCGGGACACCGGCCGTGTGCGCCTGACCCAGGAACGAGGCGAACGCCTCCACCTCCGAAGTACGCGCTCGCAGCGTCGGGACGAAGACCGCCTGGTCCTCGTCGAGGATCTGCCGGGCCATCGCCGTCAGCACGGCATCCGGGCCCACCTCGACAAACCGGGTCACGCCCTCAGCGGCGAGGGTGGTGATGCCGTCCGCGAAACGGACCGCTTCCCGCACGTGGTTGACCCAGTACGCGGGATCGGTCAGCTCCTCGGAGACCAGGCCACCGGTCAGGTTGGACACCACCGCGATCCGAGGCTGCTCGAAGGCCAGCCCCTCGGCCACGGCCCGGAACTCGTCGAGCATCGGCTCCATCAACGGCGAATGGAACGCATGACTCACCCGCAGACGCGTCGTCTTGCGGTCCGCCCACACCGGCAGCCACTCGTCCAACGCCGCCAGCTCACCCGAAACCACAACAGCCCGGGGGCCGTTGACCGCCGCGACGGACAGACGGCCCTCGAAGCCCTCCAGGGAGGCGAGAACCTCGGCCTCGGTCGCCCGGACGGCCACCATGCCGCCACCCTCCGGCAGCGCACCCATCAACCGGCCACGAGCCGCCACCAACTCCGCCGCATCCCCCAGCGACAGCACACCCGCCACATGAGCACAGGCAAGCTCACCCACCGAGTGACCCACCACCACATCCGGCGTCACACCCAGCGACTCCAGCAGACGGAACAACGCCACCTCGACCGCGAACAACGCGGCCTGAGTGAACTCCGTCCGATCCAGCAGAGCAGCCTCCGCCGAACCCTCCGCCGCGAACAACAACTCCCTCAACGAACGACCCAGATGGGCGTCCAGTTCACCGCACACCTCGTCCAACGCCGCCGCGAACACCGGATAGGCCACCGCAAGACCGGCACCCATCCCCGCACGCTGCGCACCCTGCCCCGTGAACAGGAAACCCGTCTTCCCACCGACAACCGCCCGCACGGAAACCGAACCGTCGAGAACCCTCGCCAGCCCCGCGACCAGTTCGTCGCGGTCGGACGCCACCACCGCCGCCCGACGCTCGAACTGCGCCCGCGAGGTCACGCCCGAGAACGCCACGTCGGCCACGGTCAGTTCGGGCCGGGACAGCAGGAGCGACCTCAACCGCTCCGCCTGACCCACCACAGCCGCCGCACTCCTGCCCGACACCACCACCGGCACCACCGCAGGGGGCTCCCCCGCAACGACCTCCGCCACCGGCTCGTCCGGTGCGCCCTCGATGATCACGTGGGCATTGGTGCCGCTGACGCCGAACGAGGACACACCCGCGCGGCGAGGGCGGTCGTCGGAGGCCGTCCACTCCACGGCCTCGGTCAGCAGTTCGACCTCACCGGAGGTCCAGTCGATGTACGGGGACGGCTCGTCGACGTTGAGCGTCTGCGGCAGCACGCCGTTGCGCATCGCCATGACCATCTTGATCACGCCCGCGACACCGGCCGCGGCGGAGGTGTGACCGATGTTGGACTTGATGGAGCCCAGCCGCAGCGGGCCGTTCACCCGCTCCTGCCCGTACGTCGCCAGCAGCGCCTGTGCCTCGATCGGGTCACCCAGCCGCGTACCGGTGCCATGGCCCTCGACGGCGTCCACATCGGCCGCCGACAGGCCGGCGTTCTCCAGCGCCTGCCGGATCACCCGCTCCTGCGACGGGCCGTTCGGCGCCGTCAGACCGTTGCTCGCACCGTCCTGGTTGACCGCGCTGCCCCGCACCACACCGAGCACACGGTGACCGTTGCGCCGCGCGTCCGACAGCCGCTCCAGCACCACCAGGCCCACACCGTCGGAGAAGCCGGTGCCGTCCGCACCCGCCGCGTACGACTTGCAGCGACCGTCGGGGGCCAGACCCCGCTGGCGACTGAACTCCTGGAGCAGGAAGGGACCCGAGAGCACGGTGACGCCGCCGACGAGGGCCATGGAGCACTCGCCGGAGCGCAGGGCCTGCGAGGCCAGGTGCATCGCCACCAGGGAGGAGGAGCAGGCCGTGTCCACGGACACCGCCGGGCCCTCCAGCCCCAGTGTGTAGGCGATGCGTCCGGAGACCACGCTCGTGGTGGTACCGGTCAGCCGGAAGCCCTCCAGCTCCGGCGGGGTGGAGAGGCCGTAGTCGGTGGAGACGACGCCGCAGAAGACGCCGGTGTCCGTGCCGCGCAGGGCCGCCGGGTCGATCCCGGCGTCCTCCAGGGCCTCCCAGGACGCTTCGAGCAGCAGGCGCTGCTGGGGGTCCATGCCCAGGGCCTCACGCGGGCTGATCCCGAAGAAGCCCGCGTCGAAGTCGCCGGCGTCGGTGAGGAAGCCACCGGCTTCGGCGTAGATCCTTCCGGGCTGTTCGGGGTCGGGGTGGTACAGGCGTTCCAGATCCCAGCCGCGGTCGGTGGGCAGGCCCGAGATCCCGTCCCGGCCCTCCGCGACCAGCCGCCACAACTCCTCCGGCGAGGACACCCCACCCGGATAACGGCAGGCCATGCCCACGATCGCCAGCGGCTCGTCCGCCCTCGGACGCCTCCGCCTCACCCGCGCCGGAGCGGCCAGCGCACCCGCCGCACCCACCTCCGACAACAACAACCGCGCCACCGCGGCCGACGTCGGATGATCGAACACCAACGTCGACGGCAACCGCACACCAC
>NZ_JBVKAT010000047.1:2682-5309 GCF_055598485.1 Streptomyces sp. NPDC107521 | reverse complement strand
TTGAGAACTCAACAGCGTGCCAAAAGTCAACGCCAGATATGTTGATACCCCGACCCGATCGGATCTCCGACCGGGTTGAGGTTCCTTTGAAACACACAGCGAGGACGCTGTGAACGACCGGACTATTCCTCCGGTCGTTCCGCTCCCGTGAAAAGCATTCACGGAGAGTTTGATCCTGGCTCAGGACGAACGCTGGCGGCGTGCTTAACACATGCAAGTCGAACGATGAACCGCTTTCGGGCGGGGATTAGTGGCGAACGGGTGAGTAACACGTGGGCAATCTGCCCTGCACTCTGGGACAAGCCCTGGAAACGGGGTCTAATACCGGATACGACACTCTCGGGCATCCGATGAGTGTGGAAAGCTCCGGCGGTGCAGGATGAGCCCGCGGCCTATCAGCTTGTTGGTGAGGTAACGGCTCACCAAGGCGACGACGGGTAGCCGGCCTGAGAGGGCGACCGGCCACACTGGGACTGAGACACGGCCCAGACTCCTACGGGAGGCAGCAGTGGGGAATATTGCACAATGGGCGAAAGCCTGATGCAGCGACGCCGCGTGAGGGATGACGGCCTTCGGGTTGTAAACCTCTTTCAGCAGGGAAGAAGCGAAAGTGACGGTACCTGCAGAAGAAGCGCCGGCTAACTACGTGCCAGCAGCCGCGGTAATACGTAGGGCGCAAGCGTTGTCCGGAATTATTGGGCGTAAAGAGCTCGTAGGCGGCTTGTCACGTCGGTTGTGAAAGCCCGGGGCTTAACCCCGGGTCTGCAGTCGATACGGGCAGGCTAGAGTTCGGTAGGGGAGATCGGAATTCCTGGTGTAGCGGTGAAATGCGCAGATATCAGGAGGAACACCGGTGGCGAAGGCGGATCTCTGGGCCGATACTGACGCTGAGGAGCGAAAGCGTGGGGAGCGAACAGGATTAGATACCCTGGTAGTCCACGCCGTAAACGGTGGGCACTAGGTGTGGGCAACATTCCACGTTGTCCGTGCCGCAGCTAACGCATTAAGTGCCCCGCCTGGGGAGTACGGCCGCAAGGCTAAAACTCAAAGGAATTGACGGGGGCCCGCACAAGCGGCGGAGCATGTGGCTTAATTCGACGCAACGCGAAGAACCTTACCAAGGCTTGACATACACCGGAAAGCATTAGAGATAGTGCCCCCCTTGTGGTCGGTGTACAGGTGGTGCATGGCTGTCGTCAGCTCGTGTCGTGAGATGTTGGGTTAAGTCCCGCAACGAGCGCAACCCTTGTCCCGTGTTGCCAGCAGGCCCTTGTGGTGCTGGGGACTCACGGGAGACCGCCGGGGTCAACTCGGAGGAAGGTGGGGACGACGTCAAGTCATCATGCCCCTTATGTCTTGGGCTGCACACGTGCTACAATGGCCGGTACAATGAGCTGCGATACCGTGAGGTGGAGCGAATCTCAAAAAGCCGGTCTCAGTTCGGATTGGGGTCTGCAACTCGACCCCATGAAGTCGGAGTCGCTAGTAATCGCAGATCAGCATTGCTGCGGTGAATACGTTCCCGGGCCTTGTACACACCGCCCGTCACGTCACGAAAGTCGGTAACACCCGAAGCCGGTGGCCCAACCCCTTGTGGGAGGGAGCTGTCGAAGGTGGGACTGGCGATTGGGACGAAGTCGTAACAAGGTAGCCGTACCGGAAGGTGCGGCTGGATCACCTCCTTTCTAAGGAGCACTTCTAGGCTGCTTCGGCAGTCCAGGGGCCAGAACACCGGCGAATGTCCGGTGCTGGTTGCTCATGGGTGGAACGTTGACTATTCGGCGCACTCGGTCGTCTCTCTTCTTCTAGTACTGCTCTTCGGAGCGTGGAACGGTGAGGGAAGCGGCGGAGTGTGCCGGGCGCGCTGTTGGGTGTCTGAGGGCACGGCCGCAAGGTCTGTCTTCGGTGCCGGCCCCGGTGAAGATCCGCTCAGGCGGGTTGTGACGGGTGGTTGGTCGTTGTTTGAGAACTGCACAGTGGACGCGAGCATCTGTGGCCAAGTTTTTAAGGGCGCACGGTGGATGCCTTGGCACCAGGAACCGATGAAGGACGTGGGAGGCCACGATAGGCCCCGGGGAGTCGTCAACCAGGCTTTGATCCGGGGGTGTCCGAATGGGGAAACCCGGCAGTCGTCATGGGCTGTCACCCGCTGCTGAACACATAGGCAGTGTGGAGGGAACGCGGGGAAGTGAAACATCTCAGTACCCGCAGGAAGAGAAAACAACCGTGATTCCGGGAGTAGTGGCGAGCGAAACCGGATGAGGCCAAACCGTATGCGTGTGAGACCCGGCAGGGGTTGCGCATGCGGGGTTGTGGGATCTCTCTTCCACGGTCTGCCGGCCGTGGGACGAGTCAGAAACCGTTGATGTAGGCGAAGGACATGCGAAAGGTCCGGCGTAGAGGGTAAGACCCCCGTAGTCGAAACATCAGCGGCTCGTTTGAGAGACACCCAAGTAGCACGGGGCCCGAGAAATCCCGTGTGAATCTGGCGGGACCACCCGCTAAGCCTAAATATTCCCTGGTGACCGATAGCGGATAGTACCGTGAGGGAATGGTGAAAAGTACCGCGGGAGCGGAGTGAAATAGTACCTGAAACCGTGTGCCTACAAGCCGTGGGAGCGTCGGAC
>NZ_JBVKAT010000047.1:1294-2589 GCF_055598485.1 Streptomyces sp. NPDC107521 | reverse complement strand
TGCGTCGTGACTGCGTGCCTTTTGAAGAATGAGCCTGCGAGTTTGCGGTGTGTTGCGAGGTTAACCCGGGTGGGGTAGCCGTAGCGAAAGCGAGTCCTAATAGGGCGTTTGAGTAGCACGCTCAAGACCCGAAGCGGAGTGATCTAGCCATGGGCAGGTTGAAGCGGAGGTAAGACTTCGTGGAGGACCGAACCCACCAGGGTTGAAAACCTGGGGGATGACCTGTGGTTAGGGGTGAAAGGCCAATCAAACTCCGTGATAGCTGGTTCTCCCCGAAATGCATTTAGGTGCAGCGTCGTGTGTTTCTTGCCGGAGGTAGAGCACTGGATAGGCGATGGGCCCTACCGGGTTACTGACCTTAGCCAAACTCCGAATGCCGGTAAGTGAGAGCGCGGCAGTGAGACTGTGGGGGATAAGCTCCATGGTCGAGAGGGAAACAGCCCAGAGCATCGACTAAGGCCCCTAAGCGTACGCTAAGTGGGAAAGGATGTGGAGTCGCAGAGACAACCAGGAGGTTGGCTTAGAAGCAGCCACCCTTGAAAGAGTGCGTAATAGCTCACTGGTCTAGTGATTCCGCGCCGACAATGTAGCGGGGCTCAAGCGTACCGCCGAAGTCGTGTCATTGCGATATGTACCCCCAACGGGGATCGTGATGGGTAGGGGAGCGTCGTCTGCCGGGTGAAGCAGCCGCGGAAGCGAGTTGTGGACGGTTGACGAGTGAGAATGCAGGCATGAGTAGCGATACAAACGTGAGAAACGTTTGCGCCGATTGACTAAGGGTTCCTGGGTCAAGCTGATCTGCCCAGGGTAAGTCGGGACCTAAGGCGAGGCCGACAGGCGTAGTCGATGGATAACCGGTTGATATTCCGGTACCCGCTGTGAAGCGTCAAACATTGAATCCAGTGATGCTAAGCCCGTGAAGCCGCCTGTCTTCAGCTTTGCTGTTGGTGGGAGTGGTGGAGCCGGTGACCCGAGCTGGTAGTAGGTGAGTGATGGGGTGACGCAGGAAGGTAGTCCATCCCGGGCGGTGGTTGTCCCGGGGTAAGGGTGTAGGACGTCAGGTAGGTAAATCCGCCTGGCTTGTGTCTGAGACCTGATGCCGAGCCGATTGTGGTGAAGTGGATGATCCTATGCTGTCGAGAAAAGCCTCTAGCGAGTTTCATGGCGGCCCGTACCCTAAACCGACTCAGGTGGTCAGGTAGAGAATACCGAGGCGTTCGGGTGAACTATGGTTAAGGAACTCGGCAAAATGCCCCCGTAACTTCGGGAGAAGGGGGGCCACACCTGGTGATGAT
>NZ_JBVKAT010000047.1:0-1201 GCF_055598485.1 Streptomyces sp. NPDC107521 | reverse complement strand
TAGGTCTGAGCTGGGGGTGGCCGCAGAGACCAGCGAGAAGCGACTGTTTACTAAAAACACAGGTCCGTGCGAAGCCGTAAGGCGATGTATACGGACTGACGCCTGCCCGGTGCTGGAACGTTAAGGGGACCGGTTAGCTCCATTTCGGTGGGGCGAAGCTGAGAACTTAAGCGCCAGTAAACGGCGGTGGTAACTATAACCATCCTAAGGTAGCGAAATTCCTTGTCGGGTAAGTTCCGACCTGCACGAATGGCGTAACGACTTCTCGACTGTCTCAACCATAGGCCCGGTGAAATTGCACTACGAGTAAAGATGCTCGTTTCGCGCAGCAGGACGGAAAGACCCCGGGACCTTTACTACAGTTTGATATTGGTGTTCGGTTCGGCTTGTGTAGGATAGCTGGGAGACTTTGAAGCATGCACGCCAGTGTGTGTGGAGTCGTCGTTGAAATACCAGTCTGGTCGTGCTGGATGTCTAACCTGGGTCCGTGATCCGGATCAGGGACAGTGTCTGATGGGTAGTTTAACTGGGGCGGTTGCCTCCTAAAGGGTAACGGAGGCGCCCAAAGGTTCCCTCAGCCTGGTTGGTAATCAGGTGTTGAGTGTAAGTGCACAAGGGAGCTTGACTGTGAGACCGACGGGTCGAGCAGGGACGAAAGTCGGGACTAGTGATCCGGCGGTGGCTTGTGGAAGCGCCGTCGCTCAACGGATAAAAGGTACCCCGGGGATAACAGGCTGATCTTCCCCAAGAGTCCATATCGACGGGATGGTTTGGCACCTCGATGTCGGCTCGTCGCATCCTGGGGCTGGAGTCGGTCCCAAGGGTTGGGCTGTTCGCCCATTAAAGCGGTACGCGAGCTGGGTTTAGAACGTCGTGAGACAGTTCGGTCCCTATCCGCTGTGCGCGTAGGAGTCTTGAGAAGGGCTGTCCCTAGTACGAGAGGACCGGGACGGACGAACCTCTGGTGTGCCAGTTGTCCTGCCAAGGGCATGGCTGGTTGGCTACGTTCGGGAGGGATAACCGCTGAAAGCATCTAAGCGGGAAGCCTGCTTCGAGATGAGGGCTCCCACCCACTTGATGGGGTAAGGCTCCCAGTAGACGACTGGGTTGATAGGCCAGATATGGAAGCACCGTGAGGTGTGGAGTTGACTGGTACTAATAGGCCGAGGGCTTGTCCTCAGTTGCTCGCGTCCACTGTGTT
>NZ_JBVKAT010000046.1:0-6432 GCF_055598485.1 Streptomyces sp. NPDC107521 | reverse complement strand
CCCGACAGAACGTCCCACTCTTCGTCCGAGAGCTCATGTCGCCGCACCATGCGCCATATGATGCCCCATCAGCGGCCTTTGAAGACAGGCCCTAGGAGTTCATCCGCGTCGGCGAGCCGGATCCGGTGCTGATGGCGAACGTGCGGTGGCTGTCGCGCTACCGCCGGCGCCGCTGCGCGCGAGCGGATGTCGCCGAGCAGCTGCTGCGGGTGTTCGAGGAGCCGGCCCCACTGAGGCCCGGGGCGGAGGGGGTCGGCGACCCGCTGTTGGTCCTGCCGGTGCTGTTCCACCTGCTGTGGTCCGGCGTGCTGAGGGCCGATCTTGAGGGCGGGCTGCTGTCGCCCGACAGCCTCGTCGTGACGACGAGGGGAGAACGATGAGCGGGCTGCAGCGGCCGGTCGGAATCCGGGTCGGCGCATGGGTGCGCTTCATCGGGCAGGTCCGTGCCGTCGTGGGCGTCACGGCCAGGACGGTGACGCTGACGGACACGGAGGCCAGCCAGCGCGTCGTGGCGGTGGAGGACCTGACGGGCGAGGCGGACTTCGCCGTCGTCGACATCCCGGTCCGGATGCCACTGCCGGCCTCGTCACGGCTGGAGACGTTCCCGGCCAAAGCAGCCGAGAAGGCCCTGTGGTGGGAGGGGCACATCCTCGAAGTGCTGCACGGGCGGCCCCCGGAGGCCGGTCCGGACACCACACCGCGGCCGGAGTACGGTCCGGACCGCTCGCTGACGGCCCGCCAGCGGGCCAAGGCCGCTGAGCTGACGGCGGCCGGAACCAAGGTGTCGGCCAGCGCGGTCGCCAACCTGCGCCGCCGCTACCAGGCCGAGGGCGTGCTGGGCCTGGTCGATCACCGCCAGGCCGCGAAGCGGCCTGCGTTCGGCTCGGTGGACGAGCGGGTGGTGACGGCGATGCGCACGGCCATCGGTGAAGCCGTCGACGCCTCCACCCGGACGGGGTCGTTCATCCCCTGGCGGACCGGGGAGATCCTGCGCGAGACCTCAGGGACCGAGGATCTCGAAGTGCCCTCGGAGCGCACCCTCTACCGGCTACTGGCGAAGCTGACCGACGGCACCCATACCTTCAGCGCCGCGAGCACCCGCCGCTCCAAGGCCCACGGGGCGAAGGCCCCGTTCGGCGAGCTCCCGGCGTTCGCCCCGGGCGAGGTGATGCAGATCGACTCGACCCCGCTGGACGTGATGGTCCTGCTGGATGACGGCGTCCCGGGCCGGGTCGAGCTCACGGCCATGATCGACGTGGCCACGAGGACGCTCACCGCGGCGGTGCTGCGGCCGACCACGAAGTCGGTCGACGCGAGCGTGCTGCTGGCCCGCACGGTCACCCCGGAGCTGATGCGGCCCGGCTGGGCGGACGTGCTGAGAATGTCGCGCTCGGTGCTGCCGACCGACGGCTGCTGAGCCTGGACGAGCGCCTGGAGCACGCCGCGGCCCGCCCGGTGATCGTTCCGGAGATGATCGTCTGCGACCACGGCAAGGCGTTCATCTCCCGGAACTTCAAATCGTCCTGCCGGTTCCTGGAGATCGACTGCCAGCCCGCCCACAAGGGCTCCGGCTTCGAGAAGGGACACATCGAGTCGATGCTGGGCTCGGTGGCAACGCTGTTCATCCAGTTCCTGCCCGGCTACACCGGCCGCAGCGCGGACCACCGCAGCCGTCACCCGGAGCGCGAGCGGATCTGGTCGCTGCTGGAACTGCAGGAACTCCTGGACGAGTGGATCGTCGACGCCTTTACCGACCGCAGGAGCTCGGATACCAGCTCTGAACTGCGACGATCCATAGAGTACATGTCCGCGACGATGCTCAACGCTCTTTGCTGTTCTTCTCGTCTTGGTGATGTCGCGCGGGAGCCCTGTCCCACGGTTCCGTCCCCGTTGGTCCACGTGGATGATGGCGCGGTGACAAGCATCAGCGACGCCCACGTGAAGGTCCACTTCCGGATGGAGGTGGACGAGGACGGCTGGCCGCCCGCGAGCGTCGAGAGCCTGTGGGCACTCGACCTCGGCGACGGAACAGTGCGTCTCGACAACACTCCGTGGTTCGTCCGCGGGATAGCCAGCGGCGATGTCATCCGCGTGGACATCGATGACGACGGCCTGCGCTGGGCCGGGGAGACCATTCAACCCTCGGAGAACTGCACCATTCGGTTGATCGTGCTGAAGGATGGAGGCTCAGATGCGGCCCGACAGACCGTTCTGGAGACCTTCCACCGGCTCGGCACCACCGGTGAGAGCATCGAGCAGTTCCGGATGGTCGCGCTGGACATCCCGCCGGAAGCGGACATCCAGCGAATCCGCAAGCTGTTGGAACACGGCGACGCGAAAGGTTGGTGGCACGGGGAAGAAGGATGTGTCACTGCTGCCTGGAGAGCCAGTGCAGGCACTGAGGACGATTGAGCACCGCCGGGACGACTCGGGTCAGCAACCGGACGCGAGAGGTGGGGAATTGTCTGGCGTTTGCCATGGGCCGAATTGGCTGACCGTCGACAAGCCCGGCCGCCGGTAGGCGGCCGGGCCCCCGGACTGAGTCGGTGCCGGTCAGATGTGCTCGGTCGGAAGCGGCGACGTCACTGCTGAACTCCCGCTGAGGGGTCAGCGATCTGTGCTTCGAGGTCGGCGACGCGGCGGTCCTGTAAACGCTGGTTCGAGCGGGCGTCCTTGAGCCGCTCACCGAGGGTGCGGTTGTCAGTGGTGAGCTGGCGGACCCGCTGTTTGAGTGTCGTGTTCTCGGTGGTGATCCGCTGGACGGCTTCCTGGGTCCATTCCGCTTCCAAGTCGCTTATCTGGCCGAGAAGTTCGCCGATCCTGGTGCGCTGGGCGAGGATCTCGGCGTGGGCGGCCTTGAGGGCTTCCTCGGCATTCAGTGCGCGCTCGCGCCAGGTCGCCTCGCGCTCATCGTCCTGTTCAGCGAGCTTGTTCCACTTTGACGGACACCATTGGTGTGGTGGTCAGGCTGCGAGTGCGGTCTCGTATTCGGCGGGACTGCGGTAGCCGAGGCTGCTGTGCAACCGATGCAAGTTGTACCAGCCCTCGATGAAATCGAAGATGGCGGTGTGGGCAGCGGCCCGGTTGGGCCAGGCGGAGGTGCCGAGCAACTCACGCTTGATGGTGGCGAAGAACGACTCGGCGAGCGCGTTGTCCCAGCACTGACCGGTGCGGCCGACCGACAGTCGAACTCCGAACTGGTCGACCAGGGAAGCAAATTGCTGGCTGGTGTACTGGGCGAGTTCAACTGGTGGTTGCAACACCGGGATGTTGTAGCGAGCGTAGCTGTTCCTCGAACACCTCCGCCGGGGTCTTCCAGCCGAGGATTTTGCGGGGCCGGTTGTTGATGGCCAGGGCGACGGCTTCGAGGTCCGCGGACGACCACCGGGAGAGGTCTGTGCCTTTCGGAACGTACGTGATGTCGCCGAACCAGCGGGCATCCAGCCCAGCGGGGTCGGGCTGGAAGTCCCGGACGATGAGATTGGGCCGCAAGGCAGCCCCCGGATCGACGATTGTGGTCAGATGCCGCCGTCTGCGATGCCGGCCCTGCAAGCCGGCGGCCAGCATCAACCGGGCAACACGGCGGCGTCCGCACTCCTCGCCCTCCCGTTGCAGGACGGCATGGACGCGCGGGGCGCCATAGGTGCCGCGCGATCGCTGGTGGACCTCGGTGATCTGCTCGGTCAGCTCGGCGTCACGGACCGCCCGGGGACCGGGTTTGCCGGTGCGGCGGGCATAGAAGGCGGTTCTGGAGACCTTCAGCAGCTCACACGCCCGCTTGACGTTGTGGCCGCCCTGCTTCTCCGCCTCGATGAACGGGTGCACCGTCACCGGGTCTCCTTCGCGAAGAAAGCCGTGGCTCGCTTGAGGATGTCGACGTCTTCTCGCAGGCGGCGGTTCTCCCGCCGCAGCGCGGCCAGCTCCTCACGTTCACTGCTGGTCAGCCCTCTCGCTCGCCCGCGTCGACCTCGGCCTGCTTGACCCAGTCACGCACCGCGGCTTCGGTCAGGTCGAAGTCCTTGGCGATCTGGCCGACCGAGCGGTCACCACGCCGGCACAGCTCAACGATCTCGGCCTTGAACTCCCGCGTGAACGAGCGGCGAGGGCGAGGCTTCTTCTTCCCCATGCTCTCCATGATGGACATCCTCCCGGGGACGAACCCCTGATCTCGGATGTCCGCCAAAGCGGATCAAGCCCAGGTACAAAGGCCTGGGCCGGGGCACTTGGGGCCGCAGGGTCATGTCCGCTGTGGAACACCGCTCCTCCAACGGCCTGAGCACGTGGCCGGCCGGCTCACCACACCCGGCTCTCACACACTCGGCAACGTGATAGCGCTCTGTCATATGATCGTCACTTCATTGACTGTGAACCGTCGTCCTCATCGGCGTGCACCGCCAGGCATGACCCCGGCGACCGGCCCACCGGAGGGCACTCGGAAAGGGGAGCGAGAATGACATCTGGAGCCGTCGAGGACACCCACACGCCGGCAGAGGTCCTGCGGGCGGAGTTAGCGCGCCTCGACCGCCGCGTGGCCGAGTTGGAGGCGAAGCGCCGCAGGCACGTGCACGGCTCCGGCTCTCTCACTCTGGATGGGTTCCTCGAACCAGTCCGTCTCTCGCGCCGGGCCTGGGACCTGCGGCGGGCGGGCGGGGAGCCGCAGCGCAAGGTGATCAAGGTAGTCCGGCCGTCTGCGGTGACGCTGCCCCTGTCCTCCCCTTTCCGCCGGGAGCCACCGCGCAAGCCGGAGGACCGGCAGCCCGAATACCTTGAGCAGTTCGATGCCCGCACCCTCTTGTACGACGCCTTCCAGCACGACGGCGACGTGTGGCTGAGCGGCCCGCCGGTGAGCAACCTCAAGGCGCCGCTCAGCAACGGGGCCTGGCGCGTCGACGGCACCGACGTTACGGGCGACCTCCGTCTCCGCGACTGGGGCCGCACGCAGCGTTCGGTGATCGCGGGGGTCGGCGCGGGCCGCGAGCTGTCCTTCAGCCTGGGGAACGACAGGTTCAGCGCGGACATCGCTCCGAACGAGTCGGACCTTTTCGCCGGGCAGCGCACGATCATCACGAAGTCCAAGGACAACGACCTCGTCTGGATCCAGGACTTCCTGCGCTATTATCACATCGTGCACGGGGTGACCGGAATCGTCTTCTACGACAACAATTCCACGCGCTACACACCGCAGGACGTCGCCAACGCCATCGCGGAGGTGGACGGGATCACCACGGCCGTCGTCGTCGACTGGCCCTTCCCCTTCGGCCCGCAAGGCGGCCCTCACAAGATCTGGGACTCGGACTACTGCCAGTACGGGCTCCTGGAGCACGGCCGCTTCCGCTATCTGTCCCAGGCGGCAGGTGTGATCAGCGCGGATATCGACGAGCTGATACTCGCCGATGACGGCCGGTCCGTCTTCGATCACGCGGCCGAGTCCGAGACCGGCGTCGTGATGTTCTCCGGCTACTGGATGGCCAAGGCGACGCGCACCCCGATGGCCCCCGACCGCCAGCGCCGCTTCACCGACTACCACCACCGTTCCAAGGGGACGACGACGGTGAAGTGGGCGGCTTTACCCGGCGTCGTGGACGAGATGACCACGCAGTGGCGCGTGCACAGCGTCGCAGGCTCGGGGACCGTGAAGACCGACAAGATTCACCACAGGCACTTCGCGGGCGTGAACAACGGCTGGCGGTACGACCGCTCCGAGGGCGTCGCCCAGCCGGATGCCCATGTCTACGACCCACGCATGAGCCGCATCCTTGACCTCGTCTTCGGCTCCAGCCCCGAGGAAGTCCGGGGCACCTGGTAGCCGCCCGCCCTCAGCTTGCCCTACCTTCCAAGCGTGGCTCTGAGACGGTCATTCGTGAGGTCGTCGGACCCGAGGGTTCCCGGTATGGCTGTGTGAGGCTGATCCGTTGGAGTGGACAGACGTCATCTCATTTGGCGAGTCTGCGATAGCAGATGAGGGTGCAGGCGATGCTGGCGAAGGAAGGAAGTGTTCGTCCCTGCGTTCGTAACAACGATGGAGCCGACGGCACCCGGCGAGCCAGACCATGGTCCGTTCGACGGTCCAGCAGTGCCGTCCGAGCCGCTACGAGCTCTCACCCTTGTCGGCATGGAGCTTGCCGAGCCTGCGCCGACGCGGGCCCCGGCGGGACCGGATCGGCGGTATGCCCTTCACCAGCGGGATCAGTGTCCGGCTCTCGTGCAGGTGAGCGCCAAAGATCCCGATGGAGAGGGCAGACCGGTCCGCTCGGTGATGAGATCGATCTTCGACCCGTACGTGCCCCGCTCGACAGGATTCAGGCCTGTCAGGCCCCCTTTTCAGGGCTCGCATGTTAGACGTCATCTCAATTGGTGAGTCTTCGGTAGCAGATGAGGGTGCAGGCGATGCTCGTGAAGGCGAGAAAGTGGTCGGCTTTGCGCTCGTAGCGT
>NZ_JBVKAT010000045.1:0-7720 GCF_055598485.1 Streptomyces sp. NPDC107521 | reverse complement strand
ACCGGCACCACCGGCGGCACCACCACCGACACCACCCCGGCGACCACCGGCTCCTCCGGCGCGGCCTCCAGGATCACATGCGCGTTCGTACCGCTGATGCCGAACGAGGAGACGCCCGCGCGGCGCGGCCGCTCACCGGAGGCCGGCCACTGCGCCGCCTCCGTCAGCAACTCGACCTCGCCCGAGGTCCAGTCGATGTACGGGGACGGCTCGTCCACGTTGAGCGTGCGCGGCAGCACACCGTTCCGCATCGCCATGACCATCTTGATCACACCCGCGACACCCGCCGCGGCCGACGTGTGACCGATGTTCGACTTGATCGAGCCCAGCCGCAGCGGGCCGTGCGTCCGCTCCTGGCCGTAGGTGGCGAGGACGGCCTGGGCCTCGATCGGGTCGCCCAGACGCGTGCCCGTGCCATGGCCCTCGACCGCGTCCACGTCCGCCGGGGTCAGGCCCGCGTTCTCCAGCGCCTGCCGGATCACCCGCTCCTGCGACGGACCGTTGGGGGCGGTCAGACCGTTGCTCGCACCGTCCTGGTTGACGGCGCTGCCCCGGATCACACCGAGCACACGGTGACCGTTGCGGCGCGCGTCCGACAGCCGCTCGACCACGAGCAGCCCCAGACCGTCCGAGAAACCGGTACCGTCCGCACCCGCCGCGTACGACTTGCAGCGACCGTCCGGAGCAAGACCCCGCTGACGGCTGAACTCCTGCAACAGGAACGGACCGGACATCACCGTGACGCCGCCGACGAGGGCCATGGAGCACTCGCCGGAGCGCAGGGCCTGCGAGGCCAGGTGCATCGCCACCAGGGAGGAGGAGCAGGCCGTGTCCACGGACACCGCCGGACCCTCCAGCCCGAGGTTGTAGGCGACGCGTCCGGAGACCACGCTGGTGGTGGTGCCGGTCAGCCGGAAGCCCTCCAGCTCCGGCGGGGTGGACACGGCGTAGTCGGTGGAGACGACACCGCAGAAGACGCCGGTGTCGGTGCCGCGCAGGGCGGCTGGGTCGATGCCCGCGTTCTCCAGGGCCTCCCAGGACGCTTCGAGCAGCAGCCGCTGCTGCGGGTCCATGGCCAGCGCCTCACGCGGGCTGACGCCGAAGAAGCCCGCGTCGAAGTCGGCGGCGTGGTCGAGGAATCCGCCACCGCGCGTGGTGAGCGTCCCCGGCTGCTCCGGGTCGGGGTCGTAGAGCCGTTCCAGGTCCCAGCCCCGGTCGGTCGGCAGGCCCGAGATGGCGTCCCGGCCCTCCGCGACCAGCCGCCACAGCTCCTCCGGCGAGGTGACCCCGCCCGGGTAGCGGCAGGCCATGCCCACGATCGCCAGCGGCTCGTCGGTCCTCGGGCGCTTCCGCTGGGTCCGCGCCGGGGCGGCCGAGGGCTCCGCCGCGCCCACCTCGTTGAGCAGGAGGCGGGCGATGGCGACGGGGTTCGGGTGGTCGAAGACCAGGGTGGTCGGCAGCCGCAGGCCGGTGGCCTGGGTGAGCCGGTTGCGGAGTTCGACGGCGCCGAGCGAGTCGATGCCCAGCTCGCGGAAGGCGCGCTCGGGGTCGACGGCGGAGCCGGAGGCGTGGCCGAGGACGGCGGCGACCTGGGTCAGGACGACGTCCAGGACCACCTGCTCCCGCTCGCTCCCGGACACGCCCGCGAGCCGCTGTGCCAGGGAGCCCGCGCCGGCGGGGTCGGTTCCCCGGCTCCGGGCACGGACCAGGCCGCGGAACAGCGCCGGGAGCATCCCGGTCCGCGCCTGCGTCCGCAGTACGCCGAGGTCGAGGAGGACCGGCGCCAGCAGGGCCTCCTCCGACCGCCGCGCCCGGTCGAACAGGTCCAGGCCGAGTGCGGTCGGGAGAGCCCTGGTGCCCATGCGCTCCAGGCGGGCGATCTCGGCCTCGCCGAGTTCACCGGCCATGCCGCCCGCCGTCGCCCACAGGCCCCACGCCAGCGACGTCGCCGGAAGCCCGGCCGCCCGGCGGGACGCGGCGAGGGCGTCCAGGAAGGAGTTCGCCGCCGCGTAGTTGCCCTGGCCGGGACCGCCGATGAGGGCGGAGACGGAGGAGAAGAGGACGAAGGCGGAGAGTTCGCTGTCGGCGGTCAGCTCGTGCAGATGGGCCGCCGCGTCCAGCTTGGGCCGCATCACCCGCTCCAGCTGCTCCGGGGTCAACGACTCGATGACACCGTCGTCCAGCACACCGGCCGCGTGCACGACCGCCGTCAACGGAGTCTCCACCGAGGCGATCACGGCGGCGAGCTGCGCACGGTCGGCGACGTCGCACGCCTCCACCCGCACCCGCGCACCCAGTTCCTCCAGCCCCGCCACCAACGCGGCCACACCGTCACCGGCGGCACCACGACGGCTGAGCAGCAGCAGGTTCCGGGCACCGTACTCCCGCACGAAATGCTCCGCGAACGCGGCACCCAGACCACCCGTGCCACCGGTGATCAGCACCGTGCCCTCGGGGTCGAGCGGTGCCGGAACGGTGAGGACGACCTTGCCGACGTTGCGGCCCTCCCGCAGGAACCGGAACGCGTCCACACCCCGGCGCACGTCCCAGGTACGGATCGGCGCGTGCCGGAGGGCACCCTGCTCGAAGAGCGAGACGAGGTCCCTGAGCATCTGCCCGATCCGCTCGGGACCCGCCTCCAGCAGGTCGAACGCCGTGTAACTGACCCCGGGGTGGGCCCCGGCGACGGTCTCCGCGTCGCGGATGTCGGCCTTGCCCATCTCCAGGAACCGGCCGCCGCGCGGCAGCAGGTCCAGCGAGGTGTCGATGAACTCGCCCGCAAGCGCGTTCAGGACGACGTCCACACCCTCACCGCCGGTGGCCCGCAGGAACTCCCCGCCGAAGGCGAGGTCGCGGGAGGAGGCGATGCGCCCGTCGGGGATGCCGCGTGCCCGGAGCGTGTCCTGCTTGGCCGCGCTCGCGGTGGCGTACACCTCCAGGCCCCAGTGCTGGGCCAGTTGGACGGCGGCGGTACCGACACCGCCGGCCGCGGCGTGCACCAGCAGCCGCTCCCCCGCCCGCACGCCGGCCAGATCGGTCAGCGCGTAGTACGCGGTGAGGAACACCAGCGGCATGGCCGCCGCCTCGGTGTACGACCAGCCGTCGGGGATCGGGGCCACCACACGGTGGTCGGTGATGCCGACCGGGCCGAACGGGTCCATCAGCAGACCCATCACACGGTCCCCGGGCACCAGCCCGGTCACCTCGGAACCGACCTCCAGCACCACACCGGCGGCCTCGCTGCCCAGCGGCGCCTCGCCCGGATACGTCCCCAACGCGATCAGCACGTCACGGAAGTTCAGCCCCGCGGCCCGGATACCCACCCGGACCTCCTCCGGGCCGAGCGGACGCTCGGCGTCGGAGGGCAGCAGGGCGAGACCGTCCAGGGAGCCCTTCTCGCGGATGCCGAGCCGCCAGGCCCGGCCCTCCGGCAACTCCTCCGCCCGCGCCAGCCTCGGCACCAGCACCTCACCCGAACGCACCGCGAACTGCGGCTCGTCCGAGACCAGCAGCCCCGCCCAGTCCGGACCGACCGCACCCGCCACCCCATCGGCGCCCGAGCCGGGCTCCGAGCGCACAGCGGCATCCACGGCCCGCTCCGTGCCGAGATCGACCAGAGTGAACCGACCCGGATTCTCCGACTGCGCGGTACGCACCAGACCCCACACCGGAGCCTGCACCAGATCCGGGGCCTCGTCACCGACGGCAACACCGTTCCGCGTCACCACCACCAGCCGCGAACCCGACAACGACCCACTCGCCAGCCAGCGCTGCAACAGCTCCAGCGTCTCCGCCGTCACCGCACGGGCCGCCCGTACGGAGTCGGCGGAACGGTCCGGGGTCCCGATGGCCACGGCCACGGTCCCGGGCGCGGTCGCACCCTCCGCCACCGCCCGCTCCAGCGCCGCCAGATCCGCGAAACGCTCACCCGGCACCGGACAGTCCCCCAGGACCGCCACGGCCGCCGGCACACCCGCGTCGTCGGCCCCGGACGCGAGACCCACCGGGGTCCAGTCGACCCGGTACAGCGGGTTGGCGTTCTCCTTCGCCCCCTGGAGCTGCGCGGCGTCCACGGGCCGGAAGGCCAGCTTGGCCACGCCCGCCACCGGGGCGCCGTCCTCGGTCACGAGGTCGATCCGCAGCGCGGACGCCCCGGCCGGGGTGAGCCGCACCCGCACGCGGGAGGCCCCGCTCCGCCCGAACCGTACGCCCGACCAGGCGAACGGCAGCTGGGCGGCGGGCTCGCCGTCGGCGGCCAGTTCGTCGAGCCCGCCGTGCAGCGCTGCGTCGAAGAGCGCCGGGTGGACCAGGAACTCGTGCCCCGCTCCGGTGTGCCCGTCGGGCAGCGCGACCTCGGTGTACACGCTCTCCTCGTCGCGCCAGGCGGCGCGCACACCCTGGAAGACCGGCCCGTAGTCGAGCCCCAGGTCGGCGAAGCGGCCGTAGAGCGCGTCCAGGGCGAACGGCTCGGCACCGGCCGGGGGCCACTGCTCCGGCCACTCCGCGGCAGCGGCATCCGCCGCCGTCAGCGTGCCCCGGGCGTGGCAGGTCGCCCGCCGTGCCCGGTCCTCGTCGGCGGTCTCGGGGCGGGAGTACAGGGCGGCCTCACGTCGGCCGTCCTCGTCCGGCTCCCCGAGCCTGACCTGGACGTGGACCGCGCCGGCCGCGTCGAGCACCAGCGGCGCCTCGAGCACCAGCTCCTCCACGACCGGACTGCCGGCCTGCCGCCCGGCGGCACCGACCAGCTCGACGAGCGCGGTGCCGGGCACGACCACGGAACCGTGCACCACGTGGTCCTTGACCCAGGGCGCGGTGTCCTGGGACAGCCGCCCGGTGAACACCCACTCGTCCCGGTCGCCGACCGCGACGGCCGCGCCGAGCACCGGGTGCTCGATCCGGCCCAGCCCGGCGGCCGCCGGGTCACCCGAGCCCGCCCCGGGGGCGATCCAGTAGCGCTCGCGCTGGAAGGCGTAGGTCGGCAGGTCGACGCGCCGCACACCGGTACCGGCGTAGAACGCAGCCCAGTCGACCGGGACACCGGCCGTGTGCGCCTGCCCCAGGAAAGCCGCGAAGGCCTCGGCCTCCGGAGTACGCGCCCGCAGCACGGGCACGAAGACCGCCTGGTCCTCGTCGAGGATCTGCCGGGCCATCGCCGTCAGCACGGCGTCGGGGCCGACCTCGACGAAGCGGGTCACGCCTTCGGCGGCGAGGGTGGTGATGCCGTCGGCAAAACGGACCGCTTCCCGTACATGGTTGACCCAGTAGGAGGGATCGGTCAGCTCGTCGGAGACCAGGCCGCCGGTCAGGTTGGACACCACCGCGATCCGGGGCTCCTGGAAGGCCAGCCCCTCGGCCACGGCCCGGAACTCGTCGAGCATCGGCTCCATCAACGGCGAATGGAACGCATGACTCACCCGCAGACGCGTCGTCTTGCGGTCCGCCCACACCGGCAGCCACTCGTCCAACGCCGCCAGCTCACCCGAAACCACAACAGCCCGGGGGCCGTTGACCGCCGCGACGGACAGACGGCCCTCGAAGCCCTCCAGGGAGGCGAGAACCTCGGCCTCGGTCACCCGGACGGCCACCATGCCGCCACCCTCCGGCAGCGCACCCATCAACCGGCCACGAGCCGCCACCAGCCTCGCCGCATCCGCCAGCGACAGCACACCCGCCACATGAGCACACGCCAGCTCACCCACCGAGTGACCCACCACCACATCCGGCGTCACACCCAGCGACTCCAGCAGACGGAACAACGCCACCTCGACCGCGAACAACGCGGCCTGAGTGAACTCAGTCCGATCCAGCAGAGCAGCCTCCGCCGAACCCTCCGCCGCGAACAACAACTCCCTCAGCGAACGCCCGAGATGGGCGTCCAGTTCACCGCACACCTCGTCCAACGCCGCCGCGAACACCGGATAGGCCGCCGCAAGACCGGCACCCATCCCCGCACGCTGCGCACCCTGCCCCGTGAACAGGAAACCCGTCTTCCCACCGACAACCGCCCGCGCGGTCACCGAACCGTCCACCACCCGCTCAAGCGCGGCGACCAGCTCATCACGACCCGACGCCACCACCGCCGCCCGACGCTCGAACTGCGCCCGCGACACCACACCCGAGAACGCCACATCGGCCACGTTCAGGTCGGGCCGGGACAGCAGGTGCGCCCGCAGCCGCTCCGCCTGACCCGCCAGCGCCTCCTGGCTCTTCGCCGACACCACCACCGGAACCGGCAGTGCCGTCGGCGCCGGGGCGGTTCCGTCCCCGGAGTCGACCGTGGCGGACTCCTCCTCCGCAGGGGCCTCCTCAAGGATCAGATGCGCGTTGGTGCCGCTGACGCCGAAGGAGGAGACGCCCGCGCGGCGCGGCCGCTCGCCCGAGGGCAGCCAGGGCTGTGCCTCGGTCAGCAGCTCGACCTCACCGGAGGTCCAGTCGATGTACGGGGACGGCTCGTCGACGTTGAGGCTCTGCGGCAGCACGTCGTGCCGCATCGCCATGACCATCTTGATCACGCCCGCGACACCGGCCGCGGCGGAGGTGTGGCCGATGTTGGACTTGATGGAGCCCAGCCGCAGCGGGCCGTTCACCCGCTCCTGCCCGTACGTCGCCAGCAGCGCCTGTGCCTCGATCGGGTCACCCAGCCGCGTACCGGTGCCGTGCCCCTCGACCGCGTCCACGTCCGCCGGGGCCAGCCCCGCGTTCTCCAGCGCCTGCCGGATCACCCGCTCCTGCGACGGACCGTTCGGCGCCGTCAGACCGTTGCTCGCACCGTCCTGGTTGACCGCGCTGCCCCGCACCACACCGAGCACACGGTGACCGTTGCGCCGCGCGTCCGACAGCCGCTCCAGCACCACCAGGCCGAGGCCGTCCGAGAAGCCGGTGCCGTCCGCACCCGCCGCGTACGACTTGCAGCGACCGTCGGGGGCCAGACCCCGCTGGCGGCTGAACTCGATCAGGAGGGTGGGTCCGGCCATGACGGTGACGCCGCCGACGAGGGCCATGGAGCACTCACCGGAGCGCAGGGCCTGCGAGGCCAGGTGCATCGCGACGAGCGAGGAGGAGCAGGCCGTGTCCACGGACACCGCCGGACCCTCCAGCCCCAGCGTGTAGGCGACGCGTCCGGACACGACACTCGTCGTGCCGCCGGTCAGCCGGAAGCCCTCGACCTCGGGCAGGGCGCCGGGCGGGGTCGCCGCGTAGTCGGACGGGCCGACGCCGCAGAAGACGCCGGTGTCCGTGCCGCGCAGGGCCGCCGGGTCGATCCCGGCGTCCTCCAGGGCCTCCCAGGACGCTTCGAGCAGCAGCCGCTGCTGCGGGTCCATGGCCAGCGCCTCGCGCGGGCTGATCCCGAAGAAGCCCGCGTCGAAGTCGGTGGCCTCACGGAGGAAGCCGCCGGACCGGGTGTACACGGTGCCGAGCTGTTCGGGGTCGGGGTCGTAGAGGTGATCGAGGTCCCAGCCGCGGTCGGTGGGCAGGCCCGAGATCCCGTCCCGGCCCTCCGCGACCAGCCGCCACAACTCCTCCGGCGAGGACACCCCGCCCGGATAACGGCAGGCCATACCCACGATCGCCAGCGGCTCGTCCGCCCTCGGACGCCTCCGCCTCACCCGCGCCGGAGCGGCCACCGCACCCGCCGCACCCACCTCCGACAACAACAACCGCGCCACCGCGGCCGACGTCGGATGATCGAACACCAACGTCGACGGCAACCGCACACCAC
>NZ_JBVKAT010000044.1:0-8145 GCF_055598485.1 Streptomyces sp. NPDC107521 | reverse complement strand
GTGTCGACGTGGAGCAGGGAGAAGGGGACCGGGGCGGGGGCGAACGCCTTCAGCGCGAGGTGCAGCATCAGGATCGAGTCCTTGCCGCCGGAGAAGAGGATCACCGGCCGCTCGAACTCACCCGCCACCTCACGGAAGATGTGCACCGCCTCGGACTCCAGCGCGTCCAGGTGGGAGAGACCGTACGGGCTGTCCGTACCGCCCTCGCCCCCCTTGACCGCGGCGACGGTCGTCGTCATGCCAGTCCCCTTTCGCTGAGCAGGGCGTGGACCGCCGCGGCTGACTCCTGGACGGTCTGGTGCTGCGACTCGATGCGCAGATCCGGCGAGACGGGCTCCTCGTAGGGGTCGTCGACCCCGGTGAGGCCGGTCAGTTCACCGGCGGCCTGCTTGGCGTACAGGCCCTTCACATCGCGTACGGAGCACACGTCGAGCGGGGTGGCGACGTGCACCTGGAGGTACGCGGTGCCGTTGGCCTCGTGCCGCTTGCGGACGGCGTCCCGGCTGTCCGCGTAGGGCGCGATCACCGGTACCAGCGTCAGCACACCGTGGCTCGCGAGCAGTTCGGCGACGAAGCCGATGCGCTGCACGTTGGTGTGCCGGTCCTCGCGGCTGAACCCGAGCCCCGCGGACAGGAATTCACGGATCTCGTCGCCGTCGAGCACCTCGACGCGGTGGCCCTCCCCGCGGAGCCGGGCGGCCAGCTCGTGCGCGATGGTGGTCTTGCCGGCGCTCGGCAGACCCGTGAGCCAGACGGTGGCTCCGGTCGTCACGTTCTTCTCCTGGGTCTCGGTGGTCGTCATGGTCAGCCGTGCAGTCCGCACTCGGTCTTGGAGCGGCCCGACCAGCGGCCGGACCGGGCGTCCTCGCCCTCCAGCACCCGGCGGGTGCAGGGGGCGCAGCCGACGGAGGCGTAACCGTCCATCAGCAGGGGGTTGGTGAGGACCCCGTGCTCGGCCACGTACGCCTCCACGTCCTGCTGGGACCAGCGGGCGATGGGCGCGATCTTCACCTTGCGGCGCTTCTCGTCCCAGCCGACCACCGGGGTGCCCGCCCGGGTGGGGGACTCGTCGCGGCGCAGGCCGGTGGCCCAGGCCCGGTACCCCTCCAGTCCCTCCTCCAGCGGCTTGACCTTGCGCAGCGCGCAGCACAGGTCGGGGTCGCGGTCGTGCAGCTTCGGCCCGTACTCGGCGTCCTGCTCGGCGACGGTCCGGCGCGGGGTGAGGGTGATGACGTTGACGTCCATCACGGCCTCGACGGCGTCGCGGGTGCCGATGGTCTCGGGGAAGTGGTAGCCGGTGTCCAGGAACACGACGTCCACGCCGGGCAGGACCCGGGAGGCGAGGTGGGCGACGACGGCGTCCTCCATGGAGGAGGTGACGCAGAAGCGGCTGCCGAAGGTGTCGGCGGCCCACCTCAGGATGTCCAGCGCGTCGGCGTCCTCCAGATCCCGGCCCGCCCGCTCGGCCAGTGCCCGAAGTTCCGCGGCGTCGGTCCCGTCCTGAATGACCGTCATATCTCTTCCCCTCCCGTGGAGTCGGACCGGAGTCCCTGGGCGAGCAGCCCGAGGAACTTCAGCTGGAAGGCGCGGCCGCAGCCCGCGCATTCCCAGGCCCCGCGGCCCTCCTCGCCGGGACGCAGGTCCTCCTCGCCGCAGTAGGGGCAGTAGAAGGGGGCGGCACGCTCGCTCACGACAGGGAATCCTCCGAGGCGCGGGCGGTCCAGGTGGCGAAGCGCTCGCCGTCCTCGCGCTCGGCGAGGTACCGCTTGAGGACGCGCTCGATGTAGTCGGGCAGGTCGTCGGAGGTGACCTTGAGACCGCGCACCTTGCGGCCGAAGGACGGCTCCAGGCCGAGGGCGCCGCCCAGGTGCACCTGGTAGCCGCCGACCTGGTTGCCCTCGGCGTCGGTCATGAGCTGGCCCTTGAGGCCGATGTCGCCGGTCTGGATGCGGGCGCAGGCGTTCGGGCAGCCGTTGATGTTGATGGTGAGCGGCTCGTCGAACTCCGGGAGGCGGCGCTCCAGTTCGTCGATCAGGTCGCTGCCGCGCTGCTTGGTCTCGCCGATGGCGAGCTTGCAGAACTGGATGCCGGTGCAGGCCATCGTGCCGCGCCGGAAGGACGAGGGGGTGACCCGCAGGTCGAGCGACTCCAGACCCTCGACCAGGGAGTCGACCCGGTCGCCCGGCACGTCCAGGATGATCATCTTCTGCTCGACGGTGGTGGAGACGCGGCCCGAGCCGTGCTCCTCGGCCAGCTCCGCGACCTTGGTCAGCAGGGAGCCGTCCATGCGGCCGACGCGCGGGGCGAAGCCGACGTAGAAGCGGCCGTCCTTCTGCCGGTGCACGCCGATGTGGTCGCGCCACTGCTGGGCGGGCATCTCGGGCGCCGGGCCGTCGATGAGCCTGCGGCCGAGGTAGTCGTCCTCCAGGACCTGGCGGAACTTCTCCGCGCCCCAGTCCGAGACGAGGAACTTCAGCCGCGCGCGGTTGCGCAGCCGGCGGTAGCCGTGGTCGCGGAAGATCGAGGTGACGCCCTCCCAGACGTCCGGCACCTCGGGCTCGGGCACCCAAGCACCCAGCCGCACACCGAACTTGGGGTTGGTCGACAGCCCGCCGCCGACCCACAGGTCGAAGCCCGGGCCGTGCTCGGGGTGGACCACGCCGACGAAGGCGATGTCGTTGATCTCGTGCGCCACGTCGAGGAGCGGCGAACCGGAGACGGCGGTCTTGTACTTGCGCGGCAGGTTGGAGAAGGCCGGGTTGCCGATGTAGCGGCGGGCGATCTCGTCCAGCGCGGCGGAACCGTCGATGATCTCGTCCTCGGCCACTCCCGCGACCGGCGAGCCGAGCATGCCGCGCGGGCAGTCGCCGCACGCCTCGGTGGTGGACAGGCCGACGGCCTCCAGCCGCTCCCAGACCGCCGGGACGTCCTCGATGCGGATCCAGTGGAACTGGATGTTCTGCCGGTCGGTGATGTCGGCGGTGCCGCGGGCGTAGGTCTCGGAGACCTCGCCGATGGTGCGGAGCTGTTCGGTGGTGAGCCGTCCGCCGGTGACGCGGACGCGCATCATGAAGAACTCGTCCTCCAGCTCCTCCGGCTCCAGCAGCCCGGTGCGCCCGCCGTCGATCCCGGGGCGGCGCTGGGTGTACAGGCCCCACCAGCGGAAACGCCCGCGCAGATCGTTCGGGTCGATCGAGTCGAAGCCCCGCTTGGAGTAGATCGTCTCAATGCGTGTCCGCACATTGAGACTGTCGTCGTCCTTCTTGAACTGCTCGACGCCGTTGAGCGGGGTGAAGTGCCCCGCGGCCCACTGGCCTTCACCGCGGTGACGGCTCACCTTGCGGCGGGGAGTCGTGGCAGCAGGCTTCGGCGGAGTGGCGGCCATGGGGTACACGTCCTTCGGGACAGGCGGGAATGCGGCTCTGACCTGCGCTCACGGCGCATGGGCATACGGGCGCGTCGTTGCGCGGGAAAGAGACGAAATGCGAGGGAATCCGGTGGTGCTGGGCGCTTCGGGAGTGCTCTCAGCAGGCCGGACAGATGGCGCTGGACATGCGGCCGAGGTCGACGTGCCGCCGACTCACCAAGGCAATTCCAGTTCCGAACATGGCGGAAGCGTCGCACGGCGATCTGGACCCAGTCCAGCTTAATCCGCGATGTGGACGCCCATGTCTCGCCCTGTAAGACAGCAGTGCTATGCGTCACACGTCCGAAAACGGACGTGTCGGTGCAGGTCAGGAGGGGAAGGCCCCCGGCCATGGACCCGGAGTGGAAACCTCCGGTTCCTCTTCGACCTTGGTGTCGAACAGACGGAAGCCCCTGCGCAGGTAGTTGTCCATCGCGAACTCGCCGTCCTTGCTGCAGGTGTGCAGCCAGACCCGCTTGGTCCCGGCCACCCCGGGCCAGCGGTCCGCGAGGTCCCAGGCGCGGGCGGTCCCGTAGGAGAGGAGGTGGCCCCCGATGCCCCGGCCGCGGAAGGCGTTGATCAGGCCGAAGTACTCGATCTCCACGACGCCGTCGTCGCCCGCCACCAGTTCCACGTAACCGGCCGGGGTGCCGCTCTCGTGCGCCACCCAGGTCTCGACGCCGGGGCGCTCCAGGTGCTCGCGCCAGCGCGGGTGACTCCACACCAGGCGGTCGGTCCACCGGATGTCGGCGCCCACGGAGGCGTACAGGAAGCGGCTGAACTCGGGGGAGGGCACCTCGGAGCGGACGACGCGGACGTCGCCCTCCGGGGCGGCGGCCGGCAGCAGGTCCGTCGGCGCGGTCTGCTCCAGGGACCAGGTGGTCACGGCGATGTTGGTCATGGCGGTCAGAAAACCATCCGCCCCGGAGGTCTGTCGACCGGCGCCGGACGATCCCGCTCCGGCGCCGGGGCGTCAGTCGTCGAGGGCCCGGTCCAGCTCGGCCAGGGGCAGGGCGAACAGCATCCGGCCCGACTGGGACCAGACCTCGCCCGTCTGCGCCCAGTACGCCAGCGAGCCGGCCTCCCCGCTCCAGCACTGGTGCGACCGGTCCGATCCGCACCGCGCCGTCCGCGCGCCCTCGGTGTCCTGCCGCCAGAGCATCCCGCGCCCGCCGTGCTCCCCGGCCGCGCGGCCCAGGTACCAGTCGGAGCGCTCGGCACCCTCCGGGCGGTGCGCCAGGATGCCCCCGACGTCGGCCGCGCCCGTCTCGTACGCCTCGGCGGCGTCGACGTGCCCGGCGTGGTCGGCGGCGGGGAGCCCGGCGCGGTCCGGATCGGCGCTCAGCGGGTAGCGCCAGAGCCGGGTCGGACGGTCGGCGTCCGCGGGCACCCGCTCGCTCGCGACCAGGGTGCCGGTGCCGGTGCCCCGGTCCACCGCGAGCGCGGCGGGGCGCGCGGCCCCGGCGGTGTCGGGCAGCCGGTAGGTGGCGACGGCCGGCAGCACGTACCGCTGGCCGTGCGCGGCCCAGCCACCGGGCACCCGGCCGACGGTGTCCGCGTCGGTGGTGGCGCGCTGGACCCGGTCCACGTCGTAGACGTACAGCGCGTCGCGATCGCCGCTGCCGGTGGTGACGAGCAGCTTGTCGCCGTACCAGACCATGCCGCTGACCGGGGAGGACAGCGCCCGGTAGTCCCGCCCGCCGTCGACCGGGACGGCGAGCAGCGCGGAGGTGTAGGTGAGCCGGGCCGGGTCGTCGGCGTCGATGAACGAGACGCGGGCGGCGCCTCCCCGGGGGCCGCCGTCGTCCTGGCTCCAGGCGGCCAGCAGGACCCGGTGGTCGCGCCAGCGGCCCTTCGCCCCGGCGTCGCCGGAGGTGGTGACCGCGCCGGGCAGCCAGCCCCGGGTGCCGTCCTCGTCCCAGCAGTAGACCCGGGTGGCCGACGGGCTGACCGGCAGGTTGCCCCGGTCGGCGGCGGAGCAGTCGTCGGCCCCGAGCAGCACCCGGTCGGTGGAGCCGAGCAGGGTGTCGGCGTCCACCGGCCCGCCCATCGCGGACGAGAGCCGGTCGAGCCAGTGCCCCGGCACGGGCTGTTCGGTGAGCCGGAGGTCGAGGGTGCGGTCGGCGGCGCTCAGCGGTTTGAGTCCACCGGGTGCGTCGGCCACCTCCGCCTGGGAAGTGCTGATCAGCGTGGCGGCACCGGTCAGGGCGAGGGCCGCCCCGGTCAGGGCCGCGCGCAGGGCTCTGCCGCGTCGGCGTCGGCGGTGTCTGCCGCGCTGTCTCATCGCACCTCCAGTGGCACCCCGTCAACGGCGCCCGACGGTGCTCGCGTTGGCCGGGGCGCCGCCCCGGGCGGTCCGCAGTGGATGGTACGGCAGAAGGGTGCGCGGGTGGACGCCGACGCCGCAATTGCGGGAAACCCCCCTCGTTCAGACGGCCGGCGGGGTGGACGGAAGGGACGCGGGGGACAGAACGGGCGGGTGGGATGCGGGGAGTGCGTGGGGTGAGGGGGGTGTGGCGGAGGTGAGGGACGGGCCCGGGGCGGCGGAGGGGCCGGGGGTGTCCGGGGCGCGGGCCGCGCTCGGCGGGTGCGGATCGCCGGGGGCGCCGGCCGCGCTCGGTGGGTCCGGGGCGTTCGGGAGGCCCGGGGGCGTCGCCGTCCCCGCCGCGCCCGCCGTCCCCGCCCTGCCCGCGGTCTCCGCCGCGCCCGCCGTCCCCGCCGCGCTCGGGGTGCTCGGGGTGCTCGGGGCGCCGGCCGGTCCCGCCGGGTGGGCCGAGCCCGGTGGGGGCGTCGCCGCTGCCCCGCCCGCGGTTCCTCCCGTGCTCACCGGTTCCGTCGGTCCCTCGGCGGTCCGGCGGGTGGCGCGGTGGGCGCGGACGGTGGGGGAGACGGCGTGGGGGAGGAGGTCGCCGGGGTCGTCGGGGAGCCGCACCTCGACCTCCGTGTCATCGCAGAAACGATACGGCCGATGTTCGAGGTACGTCCCCAGATAGCGCCGCACCCGGGACATCTCCGCCCGCACGGTGACCGTGCGGGCCGGGTCGTCGAAGAGGTCCCCGGCCAGCCCCGCCGCGCTCCGCCCGTCCCGGTGAACGGCCAGGAGATACAGCAACTCCGCGTGCCGGGGGCTGAGTTCCCGGGTCCAGGAGCCCGCCCCGCACTGCACCCGCAGCGACCAGCGGCGCGGGTGGGAGAGGTCCAGCACGATGCGGCCGGGGCCGTGCGGGCCGGGCTCCGAGGCGGTCCGCAGCAGCCAGCCGTCGCCCAGCGGCTCCAGGGTGCACGCCCCCAGCGTCGGCAGCCACCGCGCGCCCGCAGCCGGGGACCTGGGTAGCGCCACGCGCTCCGTGTACGGCATCCCGGTGATCGCCGCGGTCCAGCCGTCCGCGTCGACGACCACCGCGCGGCCGTCGAGCCGCGCCAGCACCGGGGCGGCCGTGGCCCGAAGCCGCTCCAGGGACCGCACGTGCCGCTCGCGCAGCCGGGCCTCGGCGAGCTTGGCCACCGTGTCTACCCAGGCGAGGGTGGCGGGGTGCATCGTCTCCAGCGGTCCGCTGATGTCGACGACACCGAGGAGCCGGCCGTTGCGCGGGTCGGTGACGGGCGCCCCGGCGCAGGTCCAGGTGGTGTGCGAGCGGACGAAGTGCTCGGCGGCGAACACCTGGACGGGGCACCGGGTGACGGCCGGGGTGCCGACGCCGTTGGTGCCGACGACGTCCTCCCGCCAGTCGGCGCCCAGCTCGAAGCCGAGGCCGTCGGCCCTGCGCAGCACCTTGGCGCTGCCCTCGCGCCAGAGCACGCGGCCCTCGTCGTCGGCGACGACCATGATGTGGTGCGCGGTGTCGGCCACCGAGAGCAGGCCCTCGCGCAGGACGGGCAGCACATGGCGCAGGGGCGAGGTCTCCCGTCTGCGCTCCAGCTCCTCGCGGGAGAGCAGCCCGGACCGGACGTCGTGGTCGGGATCGACCCCGCCGCGCAGCATCCGCTCCCAGGACCGCTCGATCACGGGGCGGGGCGGGGCCGGTCCGTCCCGGCCGGCGAGCCGGGCGGAGCGGATCTCGTTCAGCATCCGCGCCGTGCGCGCGGTGTCCCCGGCGGCGAACGTCGTTGCGCCCAGCGGCGAAAGTGCCACAGATCCTCCCGGATGTCCGTCCTCCTCATACTGCCCTCTCGCGGGGTGCGACGGGGACCGGTCCGGACACACTCGGCGACAAGTTTGCAACCCCCTGCAACCCTGGCGGCTCTCCCTGCGGCTGTCCGAAACTTGTCCCACGCCGCCCCGAGCGGCGGACACGGCCCGTGAGGGCCGGTGGCGGGGGTGGTGCCGTGTCGGCGCAGCACCACCCCCGCACAACGTGTCGCGGCCGCCCGAAGGGGAGGCCGGTTCCGTGCCGTGTCGGCGCGCGGTGCGCGGGCGGGGCGGTCGCACGTCCTGGCCGAGTTCCGTCCCCCGCCGCTCGTGGTCGCGCCCGCGAGGACCATGGCCCCGCACGCCAACGGGGTTGCCCCCGGCGGGCGGCGGCCACGGCGCCGTTCCGTCCCGTGGGGCACAGGCCCGGCCCGGCCTGTGCGTGGGCGCCGACGGCTCACCCGCCCCACGACACGCGCCGCCCCGTGGCACCACTGGCCCTTGTAGGGCCACCGGGCCCCTACGGCCCCTACGGCCCCTACGGCCCCTACGGCCCCTACGGCCCCTACGGCCCCTACGGCCCCTACGGCCCCTACGGCCCCTACGGCCC
>NZ_JBVKAT010000043.1:0-10062 GCF_055598485.1 Streptomyces sp. NPDC107521 | reverse complement strand
CCGGCACCCTGCGCCGCGGCGAAGGCGGCTGGACCCGCCTCCTCACCTCCGCCGCCCACCTCCACACCCACGGCACACCCGTCGACTGGACACCGTTCCTCCCCGCCGGCACCCACCCCGACCTCCCCACCTACCCCTTCCAACGACAGCGCTACTGGCTCACCCCGACTGCCGCAGACCCCCGCACCACCGGCCTCGACACCGCGCACCACCCCCTGCTCTCCGCCGCACTGCCCCTGCCCGACGACCAACTCCTCCTCACCGGACGCCTCTCCACCACCACCCACCCCTGGCTCACCGACCACGCCGTCTGGGGCACCACCCTCCTCCCCGGCACCGCACTCACCGAACTCGCCCTCCACGCAGGCCACCAGCTCAACTGCCACCACCTCAACGAACTCACCCTCCACACCCCCCTCCTCCTCCCCGACAACCAAACCACCCGCATCCAGATCCACATCGGCACCCCCGACCACACCGGCCACCGCCCCCTCACCATCCACTCCAGCCCCGACACCGAACACCACTGGACCAAACACGCCAGCGGCATCCTGGCCCCCGAGGCCCCGGCCGCCCGGTGGGAGCCCGAGCCGGTGTGGCCGCCGGACGGTGCCGTGCCGGTCGAGCTGGACGGGCTGTACGGCCGGCTCGCCGAGGACGGGCTGGTCTACGGCCCCGCCTTCCAGGGACTGCGCGCGGCCTGGCGGCGGGGCGACGAGGTGTTCGCCGAGGTCGGGCTCGCCCAGGAGCAGCTCGCGGACGCCGAGCGGTTCGGCGTCCACCCGGCGCTGCTGGACGCGGCCCTGCACACCACCCTGCTGGACGGCGCGACGCAGGTCAGGCTGCCGTTCGCCTGGTCCGACGTCACCCTGCACAGTACGGCGGCCGACGCCCTGCGGGTGCGGCTGACGCCGACCGGACCGGACGAACTGTCGCTGAATGTCGCCGACCGGACCGGCCGGCCCGTCGCGTCGGTCGGCTCGCTGGCCGTCCGCCCGGTCTCCCGCGCCCAGTTGGACTCCGCCCACTCCGCCGCGGACGCGCTGTTCTGGGTGTCCTGGACCGAATCCGCGGCCTCGTCCGCCGTCCCGGCCGGCCTCGCCGTGCTGGGCGAGGACCGGCTCGGCCTCACCGCCGCGCTGGCCAAGTCCGGCGCCACGGCACAGGCCCATCCCGACCTGTCCTCGCTCGCGGCGGCCGGGGCGCCCGAGGCCGTCCTGCTGCCCTGGGTGCCCGGACCGGGCGCCGACACGCTCTCGGCGGAGGCCGCCCGCGACGCCGTCGAGCGATCCCTCGCCCTGCTCCGGGACTGGGCCGCCGACGAACGGTTCGCCGCCTCCCGTCTGGTGCTGGTCACCCGGGGCGCCGTGGACACCGCGGGCGCCCCGGCCGGGCCGGCCGATCTCGCCGCGGCGGCCGTCTGGGGGGCGGTGCGCTCCGCGCAGGCCGAGCACCCGGGCCGCTTCGTCCTGGTCGACCTCGACGGGTCCGACGCCGCCTCGCTGCGCGCCCTGCCCGCCCTGCTCGACGGCGCGGAGCCGCAGTACGCCGTCCGGGCCGGCCGGGTCCTGGTGCCCCGGCTCGCCCGGCCGAACCCGGCCGACGCGGCCGGCGGCGCCCCGGCGCTCGATCCCGAGGGCACGGTGCTGATCACCGGCGGGACCGGCACGCTGGGCGCACTCGTCGCCCGGCACCTGGTCGAGACACACGGCGTCCGGCACCTGCTGCTGGTCAGCCGCCGGGGACGGCGGGCCGAGGGAGCCGACGAACTGGTCGCCGCGCTCGCCGGGGCGGGCGCCGCCGTCACCGTGGCGGCCTGCGACGCCGCCGACCGGGAGGCGCTGGCCGCGGTGCTGGCCGCCGTCCCGGCCGAGCACCCGCTGACCGGTGTGGTGCACGCCGCCGGGGTGCTGCACGACGGGACGCTCGCCTCGCTCACCCCGGAGCACACCCGTGCCGTGCTGCGGCCGAAGGCCGACGCCGCGTGGAACCTGCACGAGCTGACCCTGGACGCCAAGCCCGCGCTGTTCGTCCTGTTCTCCGCCGCCGGCGGGTTGCTGGGCAACGCGGGACAGGCCAACTACGCCGCCGCCAACGCCTACCTGGACGCGCTCGCCGTCCACCGCCGCGCCCTGGGCCTGCCCGGGGTCTCGATGGCCTGGGGCCTGTGGTCCACCGTCAGTACGATGACCGGACGGCTCAGCGAGGCCGACCGGTCGCGGATCCGGCGCTCCGGGGTGCTGCCGGTGTCCGCCGAGGACGGTCTGGCGCTGTTCGACGCCGTGCTGGCCCAGGACCGCCCGCTGATGCTGCCGGTCCGCCTCGACCTGCCCGCGCTGCGCGCCGGGAAGCGCGCCGAGCAGTCGCCGCTGCTGCGCGCCCTGCTCGGCGGCGCCCCCCGCCGGGCTGCCCGCGCCGAGGCGGACGACGGTGCCGCCCCGGGGCTCGACCTGGCCGCCCTGCCGTCCGGCGAACAGGCCCACGCCCTGCTGGAGCTGGTCCGGTCCCAGGTCGCCACGGTGCTCGGCTACAGCGACCCGGAGGCGGTCGGCACCGGGCGCGGCTTCCTGGAGTCCGGCTTCGACTCGCTGCGCGCCGTCGAACTGCGCAACAGGCTGAACGCCGCCACCGGACTCAGGCTGCCCGCCACGCTGGCCTTCGACCACCCGACCCCGGCCGCCGTCGCCGCCCACCTGGGCGAGCTGCTGCGCCGGCAGGCCGGGCCGGAGCCGACGGCCGCGCCCGAGCCCGGGCCGTCGGCGCCCGAGCGGGCCGAAGCGGCCGTCGACGACGCCGAGTTGGCGGACGCCACGCTCGACGAACTGCTCGACATCGTCGACGACGAACTGCGGAACCCGTGACCGCCCGCGAACAGGAACAGGACCAGGCACACCCGAGCCCGGACCACGCCCCGGGCAGGAAGGCACACAGCGCAATGACCAGCGACGCGAAGGTCCTCGACACCCTCAAGCGGCTGACCCTCGACCTGCGCAGGACCCGTCGCCGTCTCCAGGAGGCCGAGGACGGCGCCCGCGAGCCGATCGCCGTCATCGGCATGGCCTGCCGCTTCCCCGGCGGGGTCACCTCCCCCGAGGACCTGTGGCGGCTCGTCACCGAGGGACGGGACGCCATCTCGCCGCTGCCCACCGACCGGGGCTGGGCCGAGGACCTGTACCACCCGGACCCGGCCCGGCACGGCACCGTGTACGTGCGCGACGGCGGGTTCCTGGACGCCGCCGCCGACTTCGACCCGGCCTTCTTCGGGATGAGCACCCGCGAGGCGCTGGCCACCGACCCTCAGCAGCGGCTGCTGCTGGAGACCTCCTGGGAGGCGTTCGAACGGGCCGGCATCGACCCGGCCACCCTGCGCGGCTCCTCCACCGGTGTGTTCGCCGGGGTGATCTACCAGGACTACGCGTCCCGGCTGCGCCGGGTGCCGGGCGAGTTCGAGGGCTACATCGGCAACGGCAGCACCGGCAGCGTCGCATCCGGCCGGGTCGCCTACACCTTCGGCCTGCAGGGGCCCGCCGTCTCCCTGGACACCGCCTGCTCCTCCTCGCTGGTCGCCCTGCACCAGGCCGCGCAGTCGCTGCGCGCCGGGGACTGCTCGCTGGCGCTGGCCGGCGGCGTCACCGTGATGGCCTCGCCACTCGCCCTGGTCGAGTTCAGCCGCCAGCGCGGTCTGGCCACCGACGCCCGCTGCAAGGCCTTCTCGGCCGGGGCCGACGGCACAGGGCTGGGCGAGGGCGTCGGCATGCTGCTGCTGGAGCGGCTGTCCGACGCCCGGCGCAACGGGCGGCACGTCCTCGCCGTGATCCGCGGCAGCGCCGTCAACCAGGACGGTGCCAGCAGCGGACTGACGGCGCCCAGCGGCCCGGCCCAGCAGCGGGTGATCCGGCAGGCGCTGGCCTCGGCCGCGCTGTCCGCCCACGAGGTCGACGCGGTCGAGGCGCACGGGACGGGCACCACTCTCGGCGACCCGATCGAGGCACAGGCGCTGCTGGCCACCTACGGCCAGGACCGGCCCGCCGGACAGCCGCTCTGGCTCGGCTCGGTCAAGTCCAACATCGGGCACGCGCAGGCCGCCGCCGGAGTCGCCGGGGTGATCAAGACGGTGATGGCGATCCGGCACGGCGTGCTGCCGCGCACCCTGCACCTGGACGGCGGCAACCCGCTGGTGGACTGGGACTCCGGCGCCGTCGAACTGCTCGCCGAGCAGCGGGACTGGCCCGCGACCGGGCGTCCCCGCCGGGCCGGGGTGTCCTCGTTCGGTGTGAGCGGAACCAACGCGCACCTGATCCTGGAGGAGGCCGCGCCCGGGGAGGCCGTCGAGGGGAGCGCCGGGGACACCGGCGCCGTCGCACCGGCGACCGTGCCGTGGGTCCTCTCCGGGCGGACCGGGGCGGCGCTGCACGCCCAGGCCGCCCGGCTGCTCGACCTGCTGGACGCCCGGCCCGGGCTCACCGCCGTCGAGGTGGGCGCGGCACTGGCCCGTACCCGCTCGGTGTTCGAGCACCGGGCCGTGCTGCTCGGCGCCGGCCCCGCCGAGCTGCGCTTCCAGCTCGCCTCGCTGGCGGACGGGTCGGCCACCCTGCGCGGGGTCGCCGGGGAGGAGCGCCGGGTCGCGTTCGTCCTCGCCGATCCGGATTCCGCCGGACTCGACCGGGCCGCCCGCCTGCTGGAGACCTCGGCGGCCTTCGCCGCCCGCCTCGCCGACTGCGACGCGGCGCTGGCCGAGGTGGTCGGCTGGACGGCCACGGACGTGCTGCGCGGCGCGGCGGGCGCGCCCTCCGCATCGGCCGGGCAGGTCGCGGGGCCGCTGCGCTGGGCCGTGCTGGTGGCCCTGGCCGGGCTCTGGCGGGAGCACGGGGTGCACCCGGCCGCCGTGGTCGCCCCGGGCGCGGATGCGGTCGCCGTCGCGGGAGCCACCGTCACCGGGGCGCTGTCCCTGGCCGAGGGCGCCCGCCTGGCCGCCTCGGGCGGCCGGGCCGGTGCGGCGACCGGGCACATACCCCTGTTCGGTGGACTCGCGGAGGCCACCGAGCGGCAGCACACCCTCTTCGTCACCCTCGGCTCCGGCCCCGCGCCCACCGGGGCCGGGCCGGGCACGCGGACGGTCGACGGCGGGGGCGACACGGACGGCTTCCTGACCGCGCTGGGCCAACTGCACGTGCTCGGCGTCCCGGTGGACTGGTCGGCGGCCTTCCCGGCCACCGGTCCGCGCCGGGTCGAGCTGCCCACCTACGCCTTCCAGCGCCGCCGCTACTGGCTGGAGGACGGGCCGCTGAGCCCGGACGTCGCGGCGGCGGGACTCGCCCCCGCGGACCACCCGCTGCTGCACGCCGAGGTCGAACTCCCGGACGGCGGCCTGCTCTTCACCGGCCGGCTGTCGCCCCGCGAGCAGTCCTGGCTGGCCGACCACGCCGTCCACGGGCGGGTGCTGCTGCCCGGCACGGCCGTGGTGGAGCTGGCCCGCTGGGCCGGGGAGCGGGTGGGCCGCGCGGGCCTGAGCGACCTGACGCTGCACTCCCCGCTGTTCCTCACCGAGCCGGGCGTGCGTATCCGGCTGACGGTCGGAGCGCCGGACACCGCCGACCGGCGCACGGTCGACCTGGCCTCCTGGGCCCCCACCGGGGACGGCGGGGGCGGCTGGACCCGGCACGCCACCGGGACGCTCACCGCCGGGACGCCCGTCGGCTCCTCCGACCTGGTCGCCTGGCCCCCGCCCGGCGCCGTACCGTTCCCGGTCGACGGCTTCTACCCCCGTACGCAGGCTCTGGGCGTCTCCTACGGCCCCGCCTTCCAGGGCCTGCGCGCGCTCTGGCGGCGCGGTGATGAGGTGTTCGCCGAGGTGGCCCTGCCCGCCGGGCCGCGCCCCGAGGCCGCCCGGTACGGCGTCCATCCGGCGCTGTTCGACGCGGCCCTGCAGTCCTTCGCCGCAGCCGCTCCCCCGGCCGGCGCGGACGGGCCGGTCCCGGTCCCGGTCGCCTGGCAGGGCGTGTCGGTCCGGGCCGCCGGGCCGTCCGCGCTGCGGGTGCGCCTCGCCCCGGCCGGGCCGGACGCGATGACGCTGGAGGCGGCCGACCTGTCGGGGGTGCCGGTGCTCTCCGTCGCGAGCCTGCGCACCCGGCCGATGGCGGCCGACGGCCCGGACCGGGCGGCCGACACCGGCCACGACCTGCCGCTGTGGCGCACCCGGTGGCTGCCGGTGGCCCCGGCCGCACCCTCCGCCACCCGGCGCACGGCCGTCGTCGGCGCCGAGGCCGACGGGTGGCCGGCCGACGCCCGGTACCCGGACCTCGCCGCGCTGGCGGCCTCCGGTGACCCCGTGCCGGAGACCGTCCTGCTCCCCCTCGCGCCGGCCGGCGACTCCCCCGCCGCCGTCCACGCGGCCGCCGCCGGGGCGCTGCGCCTGGCCCAGGACTGGCTGGCCGAGCCCCGGTTCGCCGACGCCCGACTGGTGGTGGCGATCCGGTCGGCCCGGACCGAAGGGCCCGCCGACGACACGGGGAACCGGGACGGTGACGAGGGAGCGCGGGAGCGTCCCCAGCCGGTGCCGGACCCGACGGGCGCGGAGGCGGGCGGACGGGACACCTCCCGGCACCCGGGCCATGGGGCGAACGGGCGAGCGACCCCCCGGGCGGAGGACGACGGGCCCGCCCCCGACCTCGCGGGCGCGGCCCTGCGAGGGCTGCTGCGCACCGCCCGGTCCGAGCACCCGGGCCGGTTCGCCCTGCTGGACGTGGACGGCACGCCGACCGCGGAGGCGCTGGCCGCCGCCCTGGCCGTCCCCGACGAGCCCCAGCTCGCGATCCACCGTCACCGACTGCTCGCACCGCGCCTGACCCGGGCCGCCGCCCCCGCGGGCGGCGGCGGTACCCGGCTCGACCCGGACGGCACCGTCCTGATCACCGGTGGCACCGGCACCCTCGGCGGCCTGCTCGCCCGCCATCTCGTCGAGGGCGGCGTCCGCCATCTGGTGCTCACCGGCCGACGCGGCGACCGCGCGCCCGGCGCGGCCGAACTGGCGGCCGAACTGACCGCGCTCGGCGCCGAGGTCACCGTGGCCGCCTGCGACGTCGCCGACCGGGGCCAGCTGGCCGGGCTGCTGGACTCGCTGCCCGCCGCCCATCCGCTGACGGCGGTGGTGCACGCGGCCGGGGTGACCGACGACGGCCTGCTGACCGCGCTGACCCCCGAGCGGCTGGCCGCCGTGCTCCGTCCGAAGGCGGACGCCGCCTGGCACCTGCACGAGCTGACCCGCCACCTCGACCTGGCCGCGTTCGTGCTGTTCTCCTCCGCCTCGGGCGCCTTCGGCACCACCGGCCAGGCCAACTACGCGGCCGCCAACGCCTGCCTGGACGCGCTGGCCCTGCGACGCCGCGCCGAGGGCCTGCCCGCCCTCTCGCTGGCCTGGGGCCTGTGGGCCGAACGGAGCGACCTGACGGACGGCCTGGACGGCGTCAAGGCGGCCCGGCTGACCCGGGACGGCGTCGGCGCGCTCGGCACCGCCGAGGCCCTCGACCTCTTCGACCGGGCCCTCGGGCTCGACGAACCGGTCCTGTTCCCCGTCCGCTTCGACCTCGCGCGACTGCGCGGGCGGACCGGCCCGGACCGGCTCCCGGCACTGCTGCGGGAGCCGGCGGACCCGGCGGAGCGAACCGGCGCGCCGGAGGCGTCCGGGACGCCGGAGGCCCCGGCCCCCGACCCGGCGGCGGGCTTCGCCCAGCGCCTGCGGGCCATGCCGGAGGACGACCGCCGACGGGCCCTGCTCGATCTGGTCCGCACCCACGCGGCCGTGGTCCTGGTCCTGGCGGGGCCCGAGGAGGTCGACCCCGGTCAGGGCTTCGTCGACCTGGGCTTCGACTCACTCGCCAATCTCGAACTGCAGGACCGCCTGAGCGACGCCACCGGGCTCGGCCTGCCGAGCACACTGATCTTCGACCACCCCACCGCCCAGGCCCTGGCGGACCACCTCTGCGCCGAGTTCGGCACCGCGGAGGCCGTCGGGATCGGCCCGGTCCTGGCCGAACTGGACCGGCTGGAGGAACTCCTCTCCTCCTACGACGCCGACGTCCGGGCCCGGCGGACGATCACCCACCGGCTGAGGGACCTCCTCTCCCGCCGGGACGGGGACGCCCGCGACGGCGACGACGACACCCGCACCGAACCCCCCGTTCTCGACACAGCGACCGACGACGAGCTCTTCGACGTGCTCGACCAGTTGCGTTCCGGCTGACGGCCGGCAACTCCCCAGGTCATCCCCGCAGCGGTTATAGGAGCAGGCTCAAGTGGCAAACGAAGACAAGCTTCGCGAACACCTTCGGTGGGCTGCCGCCGAACTGGGCGAGGCACGCCGCCGGGTGGCCGAACTGGAGGCGGCCGAGCGGGATCCGATCGCCGTCGTCGGGATGAGCTGCCGCTTCCCGGGCGGTGTCCGCACCCCGGAGGAGCTGTGGCGGCTCGCAGTCGACGGCCGGCACCCGGTCGGCACCCCGCCGGCCGAGCGCGGCTGGCGCGTCGAGGAGTTCTTCGACCCGGACGGTGAGCGCCCGGGCACCTCGTACGTGTGCGAGGGCTCGTTCCTGGAGGGCGCCGACGCCTTCGACCCGGCCTTCTTCGACATCAGCCCGCGCGAGGCCCTGGCCATGGACCCGCAGCAGCGGCTGCTGCTGGAGACCTCCTGGGAGGCCTTCGAGCGGGCCGGGATCGACCCGTCCTCGATGCGCGGCGCCCGGGTCGGCGTGTACGCGGGCCTGATGTACCACGACTACGGCACCCGGCTGTCCTCGGTGGACGAGTCCGTCGCGGGCTTCCTCGGCGCCGGCTCCTCGGGGAGCGTCGCCTCCGGCCGGATCGCCTACGTGCTCGGCCTGGAGGGCCCGGCGGTCACCGTGGACACCGCCTGCTCCTCCTCCCTGGTGGCGCTGCACCTGGCCGCCCAGGCCGTCCGTCGCGGCGACTGCACCATGGCGCTGGCCGGCGGCGTCACGGTGATGTCCACACCCGACACCTTCGTCGAGTTCAGCCGCCAGGGCGGCCTGGCCCGGGACGGGCGCTGCAAGGCCTTCGCGGCCGCCGCGGACGGCACCGCCTGGGGCGAGGGGGTGGGCATGCTGCTGGTGGAGCGGCTGTCCGACGCCCGCCGCCTCGGGCACCGCGTCCTCGCCGTGCTGCGCGGCTCCGCCGTCAACCAGGACGGCGCGAGCAGCAGTCTCTCCGCGCCCAACGGTCCGGCCCAGCAGCGGGTGATCCGGGCCGCCCTGGACGACGCCGGCCTCTCCCCCGACCTCGTCGACGCCGTGGAGGCGCACGGGACGGGCACCAAGCTCGGCGACCCGATCGAGGCGCAGGCGCTGCTGGCCACCTACGGGCAGGAACGGCCCGCCGAGCGGCCGCTCTGGCTCGGCTCGGTCAAGTCCAACATCGGCCACACCCAGGCGGCGGCCGGGGTCGCCGGAGTGATCAAGATGGTGCTCGCGATGCGGAACGGGGTGCTCCCGCGCACCCTGCACGTGGACGAGCCGACACCGCACGTCGACTGGGAGTCGGGCGCCGTCGCCCTGCTCACCGAGGAGCGGGCCTGGCCCGCGACCGGCCGCCCCCGCAGGTCCGCCGTGTCCTCCTTCGGGGTCAGCGGCACCAACGCGCACGTGATCCTCGAGGAGGCGCCGCAGACCGGGGAGACGGCGGAGGAGCCGCAGGATTCGCCCGACGTGCTGCCCTGGGTGGTCTCCGCGCGCACCGCCGACGCCCTGCGTGACCAGGCCGGGCTGCTGCACGCCGCCGTCGCCGCCCACCCCGAGTGGCGGACCGGCGAGGTGGCCGCCGCGCTGGTCGCACAGCGGACCGGCTTCGAGCAGCGCGCGGTGGTGGTCGGGGGCAGCCGCGAGGAACTGCTGAGCGGTCTGGCCGCGCTCGCCGAGGGCGGCAGCGCGCCCGGACTCGTCACCGGGACCGGCGGGTTCGACCGCCCCGTCTTCGTCTTCCCCGGCCAGGGCTCCCAATGGCTCGGCATGGGCACCGAACTCCTCGACACCAGCGACGTCTTCGCCCGGTCCA
>NZ_JBVKAT010000042.1:0-11704 GCF_055598485.1 Streptomyces sp. NPDC107521 | reverse complement strand
CGAAGGTGCCGCGGCCCCTGACCTGGCGGAGCAGTCCCTCCTCGATGAGGGTGGTCAGGGCGCGGCGCAGGGTGCCCCGGCTGACGCCGAACTCCCGGGCGAGTTCGGGCTCACTCTTGAGGCGGTGGTGCGCGGGCCACTCGCCGCCCGCGATCCGCAGCCGGATGTGCTCCGAGATCTGGACGTGGATCGCCGTGGGGACATCCCGTCGGACACGGGGACGTACGCTCAGGTCGGCCCTCACCCCGGTCACCTCGCCCTTCCGTTCCGCCGCCGCTCCCGCGCTGGCCCGCTCACCACTCCCGCGCCCGGCGGGACGTGCCCGCCATCAGGTGTAGACCCGTCGCTGCCCGCGAGGCAAAGCACTTGCCCAAGGGGCAAGGCGAGGCGGGTCGCGGGTGCCGGATCGGTGCCGCGACCCTAGGGTCGAAGGCGGGCCGGGCCGGAGCGCCGCGGGTCCGGCGGCGCGGACCGGGCCGCGGCCGGGGCACCGGTCCCCTGCTCCCCGGTTCCCCAGATCCCCCTGGTCCGGCTGGTCCCGCCGGTCCCGCCGGAGAGAGGAAGCGTGGTCGCGATGGCCCGGAACCGCAGGCTGATCCTGAGCAGCCCGTCCAGGGTCTGGGGACTGCTGTCCGAGGGCCACCGCTACGGGGAATGGGTCTCCGGGACGCGTGAGGTCACCGCCGCGGACCCCGGCTGGCCCGGCGTGGGCTCCCGGCTCCGCGTGCGCGTCGGTGTGGGCCCGCTGACCCTCGACGACGTCTGCGTCGTGCGGCACTGCGAGCCGGAACGGCGCCTGGAGCTGGAGGCCAGGGCGGACCCGTTCGGCGCGGCCCGCATCGCCCTCCATCTGATCCCCTGGGCCGGGAACACCCTCCTGGAGCTCGACTGGCACCCCCTGCGCGGTCCCGGCACCCGAATGCACGGCCTCCCGGTGGACTACCTCGTCTCGATCCGCAACGGCATGATGCTGACCAAGCTGGCCCGGATCGCGGTGCGCGAACAGCGCGCCGGGGAGGATACGGTCGCCCGTACCGGCGCGGGCGCCGAAGCCGGTGCGGACCCAGGTGGCGGTGCGGGTACTGACCGCGGTACGGGTCGCGGGCCACGGGGTGGCGACGGCCGGTGAGGTCGCGCGGCGACGGGCGGGAAGGACGCGGCGCGCCGCGACGGTCCCCGGGGCGTGTGCGCGGCGCACCGCGACCGGGGCGGCGCACCCCGCGCGTCCGGCGTGCGGAGCGTTCCCGCGAACGGGGATGCCCCGGAGTGCGCCGACCGGGTAGCGTGCGGGGCATGTCGAGCCCCGAGTCGGACAGGGCGGGGGCTTTCGGTCACGCCGTCAGCCCCCTGGACCACTGATCCGGTGAATCCGCCGTCCCGCCGCCTTCCACGGCGGGACGCGCGCCTTCGCCCTCCCCGGGGGGCGGGCCGCGATGACGAGACGACCCCTCGCGCGCTTCCCCTCGTCCCGGAGCCCCTCGATGCCCCTTCCGCTGTATCTGCTCGCCCTGGCCGTCTTCGCCATGGGCACCTCGGAGTTCATGCTCGCCGGCCTCCTGCCGGACATCGCCTCGGACCTCGGCACCACCGTCGGCGCGGCCGGGACGCTCACCCCGGCCTTCGCGGTCGGCATGGTCGTGGGCGCCCCGCTGATGGCGGCGCTCGCACGGGATCGGTCCGCCCGGGCCGCCCTGCCGGGGTTCGTCCTCGTCTTCGCCGCCGCCCATGTCCTGGGCGCCCTCACCACGAGCTTCCCGGTGCTGTTCGCCACCCGGGCCGTCGCCGCGCTCGCCGACGCGGGCTTCCTGGCGGTGGCCCTGACGACCGCCGCCGCCCTGGTCCCGCCCGACCGGAAGGGACGCGCGCTGGCCGTGCTGCTCTCGGGCACGACGGTGGCCATGGTCGCCGGAGTCCCCGGCGGCGCGGCGCTCGGCACCCTGTTCGACTGGCGCGCGGCCTTCTGGGCCGTCGCCGGCCTGTGCCTGCCCGCGGCCCTCGGCCTGTTGAGGGTCGTCCCGGCGGGACGTACGGAGGGGGCGGAGAGGACGGCCGCGGAGCACACGCCGCCCACCGGAGAAACGGGAGGACCGGGAGTCCCCCGGCGGGCGGAACGCGCGGCGCACGGCAGCGACGGGCCGACGGCACCCGCCGCACCCGCCGCACCCGCCGCACCCGCCGCACCCGCCGCACCCGCCGCACCCGCCGACCGTACGCCGCTCCGCTCGGAGCTGGCCCGGCTCGCCCGGCCGCGCCTGCTGCTGGTGATGCTGCTCGGGGCCCTGGTGAACGCGGCCACGTTCGGGAGCCTCACCTTCCTGGCCCCCGTGGTGACCGGCGCCGCCGGGCTGGACCCGCTCTGGGTCCCGGTCGCCCTGGTGCTCTTCGGGACCGGCGCCCTCGTCGGCGTCACCGCCGCCGGGCGGTTCGCCGACCGCCGCCCCGGCACGGTCGTCGCCGCCGTCGGCCCGCCGCTGCTCCTCGGCTGGCCGGCGACGGCCCTGCTGGCCGGGGAACCGGCCGCGCTGCTCGTTCTCGTCCTCGTCCAGGGCGCGCTGTCGTTCGCCCTGGGCGGCACGCTGATCACCAGGGTCCTGTACGAGGCGGCGGGCGCGCCCACCATGGCCGGTTCCTACGCGACGGCCGCGCTCAACGTCGGCGCCGCCGTCGGCCCCCTCGTCGCCGCGGCCACCCTGACCACCGGGGCCGGGGAGCTGGGGCCGCTGTGGACCGGGGGCCTCCTGGTCGCCGCCGCGCTGCTCCTCGCGCTCCCCTTCCGCACCGTGCTCGGGAACGGCACGGCCTCGGAGCCGACCCCGCCGCCGGGCGCCCCGCAACCCGTCCCGGCCCCCGCCCGCCGGACCGGCACCCCTCCGGCCTGACCGGCGGACCGGCACCCCTCCGGCCTGACCGCCGGACCGGCTCCGGCCCGCCGCACGGGAACGTGGCGAACACCGCCCCGGGAGCCGGAGCCGGGTCCGGGCGCGTCAGTCCCCGGCCGAGACCACCGGGCCGCCCACGAGCCCGCCCCCGTCCGCCCCCGCCGTGTCCCCGGCGGGCCGGGTGTCGCGCCACGGATGCGCCAACGGACCCGACACCGCGCGCCACCACGGGTCCTCCGGCAGCCTCCCGGCGGTCTCGAACGGCTCGCCCGGACGGGGGAACGCCACCGGCTGGGCGGCCTCCCGGGCCGCGTCCCGCATCCACTCCCCCGGCTCCGCCCACGCGTGCGGCGCCAGGCTGAACGTGCCCCAGTGGATCGGCAGCAGGACACCTCCCGGCCGGCCGCCCTGGAGGTCGAGGTGGGCCCGCAGCCCCTCCTCCGGTGTCATGTGGATGTCCGGCCAGAACTCGGAGTACGCCCCGACCTGCACCATCGTCGCGTCGAACGGGCCGTGGGCGGCGCCGATGTCCCGGAAGCCGTCGAAGTAGCCGGTGTCGCCGCTGTGGTACAGGCGGTGCTCCCCACCGGCGACCGCCCAGGACGCCCACAGGGTGTGCTGGGTGTTGCGCAGGCCCCGGCCGCAGAAGTGCCGTGCCGGGGTGGCCGTCAGGGTGAGGCCGCCGACCCGGGTCGACTCGTGCCAGTCCAGCTCGCGCAGCCGGGCGGCGGGCACGCCCCAGTGCTCGAGGTGGGCGCCGACCCCGAGCGGCACGGCGAACAGGGTGTCCGTGCCGGCCAGTGCCCTGATCGTCGGCATGTCCAGGTGGTCGTAGTGGTCGTGGGAGATCACGACGACGTCGACCGGTCCGAGCGCGGCCAGGGGCAGCGGCACCGGATGGAGCCGCCGGGGGCCCGCGAAGGGGAAGGGCGAGCAGCGCTCTCCCCAGACCGGGTCGAAGAGCACCCGCCGGCCGTCGATCTCGGCGAGCACCGTGGAGTGGCCCATCCAGGTCAGCCGCGGCCCGCCCGCCGGGGGCCGGGCGAGGTCCGCGAGCGTGGTGGCGTGGACCGGGATCCGGCCCGAGGGGGCGCGCAGCAGCCGGGCGCGCTTGTCGGCGTAGGCCGTGGCGAGGGACCGGCCGGATCCGGAGGGACGGACCCGGGTGGGCCCGCCCGGGTTCCGGAAGACTCCGTCGTGGAAGTGCGGGGAGCTGCGGATGCGCTCCATCCGCGCGCCGCCCGGGTCCGCGCCGAACGCCGCCGGGCGCGGCAGACGCGGCCCGGAGCGGGGGGAAGGGGAGCGGGCCACGGTACCTCCAGTGGGGATGGTTCGGATGTCATTATCGTCGCGGGCGGCCGGCGCGCCCGGTGCGGAGACCGGCCCCGACGGGGTCGGCGGGGGGTGCCGTCGCCCCGGTCCGCCGTCGTCCCGGGGCCTCCCGTTCCCGTCCGCCGTCCCGCCGACGGCGCCCGTCGCCGCTGCGGGCACCCGGCTACAGTGACGCGCGTGACAGGAGTGCGGTTGACCGTGGCGGAGCGGCGCGAGGAGTTGCTGCGCGCCGCCGCGGTGCAGATCGCCGCGCGGGGCGTGACGGCGCTGCGGATCTCGGACGTGGCCTCGGCACTCGGGGTCAGCAACGCGCTGGTGCTGTACCACTTCGCCACCAAGGAGAAGCTGGTCGCCGCCGCCTTCGCGTACGCCGCCGACGGCGACCTGGCCCGGCTGCGCGCCCTCCTGGCCCGCCGCACCTCGGCGACGCGCCGGCTGCGCGCCGCCCTGCGCTGGTACGCGCCCACCGACCGGTCCCAGGGCTGGCCGCTCTGGATCGAGAGCTGGGCGGCGGCGCTGCGCGAGCCGGGGCTGCGGGAGGTGGCCCGGGGCCTCGACCGGCAGTGGAAGGCGGCCATCGCCGGGGTGATCGCCGAGGGCGCGGCGGCCGGGGAGTTCCGCTGCCCGGACCCGGCGGCCGCGGCGCTACGGCTGACCGCCCTGCTGGACGGGCTGGCCGTGCAGCTCACCTCGTACCGGGGCACGGTGTCGCGGGCCAGGGCGCTGCGCTGGGTGGACGACGCCCTCGCCCGCGAACTGGGCCTGGAACCGGAGGAGTTGCGCGCCCGCCGACGGTGAGCCTCCGGGGCGGTCTCGCCGTCCCGGAGGGCGGGCCCGCCGTCCCGGAGGGCGGTCTCGCCGTCCCGGAGGGCGGTCTCGCCGTCCCGGAGGGCGGGCCCGCCGTCCGGGGAAAGGCCGGCCGTCCCGGGACAGTGGGCTGTCCGCCCCGGGAGGACCGGCTCCCGCCCCGGGCGGCCGGCCGGCCGCCCGGGCCCCGGTGCCGCGTCCCTCCCCTCGCCCGGGGAGGAGCACCGGACCACCGAGCCACGGCCCGGCCGCCGCTCCCGGCCTCACGCCACCGGGGCGATCCGCATCTTGATGTCGTCCGGCGACAGCGTCCCCTTGGCCGTCACGTTGTCCCCCGAGGACTCGCCCCGCAGCCGCCGCCCGATCCACGGCACCAGGAACTCGCGGGCCCAGTGGACGTCGTCGCGCCGGACGTCGAGGGTGCCGCGCGGGGGCTGCGGCGGCCAGGGCTGCGCCGGGTCGGCCGGCACCGGCAGCCCGAGGGCCTGCCCCGCGCGCAGCGCCACCCGGGTGTGCCCCTCGGGCGAGAGGTGGAGCCGGTCGGCGTCCCAGGCCCGGCGGTCCTGGACGCTCCGCAGCGACCACAGGTCGAGCACGGGGCAGCCGTAGCGGTCCGCGACGGCGCGCACATGTCCGTTGTAGGTGGCGATCCTCCCGCGCAGGTGCTTGAGCAGGGGAACGCCGCGGGTGTCGAAGCCGGTGGTGACCAGGACGGTGCCGGCCGCGGCGGTCAGCGCCGCCACCGCCCGCTCGAACCGCTCGGCCACCTCGTCCGGGTCGGTGCCGGGCCGGATGATGTCGTTGCCGCCCGCGCAGAAGGAGACCAGGTCCGGCGCGAGGTCCACGGCGCGGGGGAGCTGGTCCGCCACGATCTGGTCCAGCAGTTTCCCGCGCACGGCCAGGTTGGTGTAGGTGAAGTCGCCCTCGGGGCGCCGGTCCGCGAGCAGGACGGCGAACCGGTCGGCCCAGCCGACGAACGCCCCGTCGGGGCCGGGGTCGCCGACGCCTTCGGTGAAGCTGTCCCCCACCGCCACGTACGACCCGATCACTGCTCCGCTGACATTCTTCGAATCGTCTGTCACGTCGACCCATCCTTCCCCGTGGAATGTGACCTACGCGACCGTAGGAAAGGGTTGACGGGCGGTGAGAAAGGCCACGCCCCCGGGGTTGGCCGATTCGGGAATACGCCGGGCCGAAAAGGGCGCACCGAAAGCACCGGAGACCGGACCCGGGGATCGGGGTCCGGCCTCCGGTGGCGCGGGGTCCCGCGTCAGATCGCGACGCCGTGCGCGCGCAGGTAGCCGATCGGGTCCACGTCGGAGCCGTAGTCCGGGGTGGTGCGGATCTCGAAGTGCAGGTGCGGTCCGGTCACGTTGCCGGTGGCGCCGGACAGGCCGACCTGCTGACCGGCGGTCACGGACTGGCCGGCCGAGACGGAGAGCGAGGACAGGTGGGCGTACTGGGCGTAGTGGCCGTCGGCGAGCCGGATGACGACCTGGTTGCCGTACGCGCCGCCCCAGCCGGCGGAGACCACGGTGCCCGCGCCGACGGCCTTCAGCGAGGTGCCGGTCGGGACGACGAAGTCGGTGCCGGTGTGGTAGCCGCTGGACCACATGCCGCCCGCCTGGTGGTACGGGGTGCCGACGGTGCCGCCGGGCACCGGGGAGACGTAGCCGCCGGTGGAGCCTACGGGCCGGGCGCCCGCGGACTGCGGGGCGGTGTTGGACGCGGCGCCGGAGGAGGCGGCCTCACCGGCGGCCGGGGCGGCGGGCTTCGGGGCCGCCGGGGCCTGGGCGGCGGGCTCGCGCTCCGCGGGCTTCGGCGCGGCGGCGGGCTTCTCCGCCGCGGCCCGGGGGGTCCGGGCGGCGGGCGCGGAGCGGTCGGCGCCCGGAGCGGCCTTGCCGCCGAGGACCAGGCGCAGGCCGGGGTGGATCAGGGACGGGTCGCTGCCGACGGCCTCGCGGTTGTCCGCGTAGAGCCGCTTCCAGCCGCCGTCGACGTGCTGCTCGGCGGCGATCTTCGAGAGGTGGTCGCCACCGCGGACGGTGTACGTCCGGGTGCCCTGCTTCTGGTCGGCGCCCTGGGCCGGGGCCTTCGCGGCGGCGGCCGGGGCGGACTGCGCGGACTGTCCGGCGACGGAGTGCGCCGGGGCGGCGTGGGCGCCGGCGGCACCCATCAGCGGGAGCGCGAGCGCGGCGCCGCCGGTTCCGGCGACGGCGATGGTGCGGGTGAGGCGCTGGGCCTTGGAACGGCGGTGCTTACCCTTCGCGGGCATGTCGAATTCCTCTCCGGCGCCTGCGAGGTGAGCTGTCGGGTGCGGGCTGGAGATGCCCGGCCGCGCGGACCGCGCGGCTTTACCCCTAGCCGTTCCGGGAACCGGAACAGGCGGTCGTACCTGTGGGTCCCCCGCTCCTGCCGGGTACGGGTGGTGAGATGGATGCGGGCTCCGGGCGGCGGCAGGATTGGGCGTCCGACCGGATCGGTGGCGAACGTAAGGGACCGGGACGCGAACGGACAAGCGAGTGGTTCCGCGGACGGGAGTTTCTCGTGATCCTTTATGGGAATGCACGGTGACCCTGTGTCGATTTCCTGATTCCGGGACGCCCGAACACCCCGGAAAAGCATGTGAATTACGTGAACATGACGGGCAACGCACCGTCACGGATATGACGCTGCTCACGGGTGCCTTTTCCGCCCGCCCTTATTTCGGAGCGAGCGGGAATCAAATACGCCGATTCGGACAGAACCTTCTCAAAGCGACATCGACCGGCATTCGGGTCATGCCCGGAAGGTGCGCGCCGGAGCCTCCCGCGGGGCCGCGCGCACCCCGTCGCCCCAGGCAGGGGATGCCGTATGGTCGAGTCGACCGACGCCCACCGGGTGAGCAGCGCCCGCGGGCCGCAGTGGGAGGAGCCCCCGTGACGCAGCAGGTCCCCTCGACCGAGCCGGAACTGGCCGGAGTGCGCAACTTCAGGGACCTGGGCGGGCTGCCGACCGTGGACGGCCGCCGGGTGCGCGGCGGGGTGCTGTACCGCAGCGGCCATCTGGCGCACGCCACCGGGGAGGACACCGTGTTCCTCGCCTCGCTGGGTCTGCACACGGTCTTCGACTTCCGCAACGCGGCGGACCAAAGGCTGGAGGGCCCGGACGTCGATCTGCCGGGCGTGCGCAACGTGAACCTGCCGCTGAGCGACCCGGCCGACGGCGCCGAGTTCTGGCGGCTGGTCCGCGACGGCGACCTGGACCAGCTGCGCGGCATCCTGGCGGACGGCAGGGCGGCCGGCCGGATGATCGGCTCCTACCGAATGATCATCAAGGACCGCACGGCGGAGCACTCGCGGGTGCTGCGCGCGCTCGCCGAGGACAGCGTCCCCGCCCTGATGCACTGCGCGGCGGGCAAGGACCGCGCGGGCCTGTCCATCGCCGTCACCCTGCTCGCCCTGGGCGTCGAGCGCGACGCCATCGTCGAGGACTACCTCAAGTCGAACGCGGCCCACCGCCGCTACCGGGTGCAGCGCAGCGACTCGTCGGCGGCGGCCTACTCGCCCGAGGTGATGGAGCTGCTCGACCCGCTGTTCGACGCGCGCGCCGAGTACCTGGCGGCGGCCTTCGAGACCGTCCAGGAGACCTGGGGCGGGGTCGACACCTATCTGGAGCGGGGGCTCGGGATCACGGCGCCGACCCGGGAGCGGCTGCGCGAGCGACTGCTGGACTGAGCCGGGTCCACCCGGCCCGTCACCCGCCCACGGGACCGCTCGGCCGGCCGCCCCGGCCCGCCCGTGACCGCTACTTGGCTCCCACCGCGAAGAGCACGTAGATGAAGGCGGCCAGGAGATGGCCCACCGCGACGTAGATGATCAAACGGATCCACAACGAGCGGGGGAACTTCTCCTCCAGGTTGCTCATGACATCTCTCCATGGGTCGGTCCCAGGCACAGGGTGGCCGTGGGCGTCTGCAACAGGGTATGGACGAAGAGCAGCTCGACCCCGTCGGGGTCCTGCGCGGCGATCCGGTGCGGGGTCATCGAGTCGAAGTGGGCGCTGTCCCCCGGGCCGAGCCGGTGGGCGCTGTCCCCGAGGCGCAGCCGGAGCCGGCCCCGCAGGACGTGCAGCCACTCCTCGCCGGGGTGCGCCCGGACGATGTCGCCCTGGGAGCCGTAGGGCACCCGGACGCGCAGGGACTGCATGGCGCGGCCGGGGGCGCCGACCCGCCAGTAGGTCCAGCCGCCCGCCGCGGTCGGCTCCATGTCGGCCGCCCGCACGATGGCGTCCCGCTCCGCGGGGGTCTCACCGAGGAGCTCGGCGACGGTGGTGCCGTAGATCCGGGCGAGGGCCAGCAGCATCGGCAGGGAGGGCTGGCGCTGGCCGGTCTCCAGGCGGGAGAGGTGGGCGGGCGAGAGCCCGGCGGACCGGGCCGCGGCCTCCAGGGTGAGGGCGGCCCGGCGCCGGAGGGACCGCAGTTGGGGGGCGACGACGGCCACCGCCTCCGCCGCGGCGGCCTGGCCGTCGTGCGGGCCGGCCCCGGGCGGATCGATCCCGGACGGATCGGTCTCGGAGAAGCTCATGCCCCCATTGAGCCGCAGTTTTGCCCCCGAGGCAATTCCCTTGCCTCAGAGGCAAGGACCTTCGGCCCCCAGCGGCGGGAAGTCCCGGCGGCACCCCGGTCGGGCCGTCCCGGGCGCCGGGCCGGGGGCGCCGCGGGCGGTCAGCGCGTGGCCACGGCCTGCTTCACCAGTGTCTTCCCGAAGTCCCACATCAGGCCACCGCCCCGGTGTGCGTCGTCCATCACGTCACGGAAGGCGCCGACGAACCGGTCCACGTCCGCCTCCCCGATGATCAGCGGCGGGATCAGCTTGATCACCTCCAGATGGTCGCCGGAGACCTGGGTCAGGATGCGGTGGCGCTGGAGCAGCGGCACGACCACCATCTGCGCGAACAGGCCCTTGCGGGCGGCCTGGAGCATGGCCCAGCGGCTGCGCAGCCGCAGCGACCTGGGCCGGCCGAACTCGATGCCGATCATCAGCCCCCGGCCCCGCACCTCCGCCAGCAGCTCGTACTCGTCCACCAGGGCCGCCAGCCTCGACCTCAGCGACTCGCCCACGGCGGCGGCGTTGGCCACGATCTCCTCGTTCTCCATCACCGACAGCACGGCGAGCCCGGCCGCCATGGCCTGCGCGTTGGAGCCGAAGCTCGCCGAGTGGACCAGCACCCGGTCCATCGAGGAGTACACCTTCTGGAAGATCCAGTCCCGGCCCAGGGTCGCGCCGACCGGCACATAGCCGCCGGACAGGGACTTGGCCACGCACACCAGATCCGGTTCGACGCCCTCCTCGTGCTGGTACGCGTAGAACCGGCCGGTCCGGCCGAGTCCGGTCTGCACCTCGTCGCAGATGAGCAGCGCCCTGTGCCGCCGCAGCAGGTCCTGGGCGCCGCGCAGATAGCCGGGCGGGGCCTGGTGCACGCCCTTGCCCTGGATCGGCTCGACGATCAGCGCGGCCACGTCGCCCCCGCGCAGCTCCCGCTCCAGCGCGTCCAGGTCGCCGAGGGGGACGGAGGTGTCCGGGAGCAGCGGGGCGAAGCCGTCCCGGAAGGAGTCCTCGCCGTTGACGGAGAGCGAGCCGGTGGTCAGCCCGTGGAAGGAGTGCGCGCAGTACAGGACGCGGGGCCGGCCGGTCGCGTACCGGGCGAACTTCAGCGCCGTCTCGACCGCCTCCGTGCCGCTGTTGCCGAAGAAGACCCGGTCCAGGTGGGGGCTGTAGGAGAGCAGCTTCTCGCCCAGCAGACCGGGGAGCGGCGCGCAGTCGAAGCGGGTGAGGTCGGCCAGCGAGGCGTCGAGGACGTCGTGCAGCGCCCTGCGGACGACGGGATGGTGGCGTCCGAGGCCCATCACCCCGAATCCGGACAGCATGTCGAGGTACTCGGCGCCGTCGGCGTCCCAGAAGTACGCCCCCTCGGCCCGCTCGTAGACCTTGTCGAAGCCGATGGTGCGCAGCATGCGCGGCAGTTGGTGGTTGAGGTGCTTCGCGTGCAGTGCGTACCGCTCACCCCCGCGCTCCGCCAGGAGCGCTCCGAGGTCGAACTCCTTGGGCATTCCGTTCCCTCCTTGCGACGGGCGGAGCACGGGGCGGGCGGTCCGCGGGCCGGTGGGCCGCTTCCCGCCGGGACCCCGCCCGGCTGCCGGGCTCGCGCCGTGACGGGCGGAGCCTCCCCCGGGGGCGGCCGGCGGTCCGGGGTCCCTGCGGTCCCGGCCGCGCGGCGCGCGCCCCTGCTGACGGATGATCATTCGACTCTGTTCACGGGCCGGCCGCTCCCCGGCGCCCGGCGGGCGGCGGACCGTCCGGGGACCGGGGCGCGGCGGCCGTGGATGCCGCCGTGCCCCGGCCCGGTCCGGACCGTGCCCCGGTGCGGACGGCGGGGTGCGCCGGGGCGGGGGCACGGACGGTCCGGCGGGAGTGCGGAAGGCGGCCGGACGCGCGTTCCGGGACGCGCGGTCCCCGGACCGTCTCCGGCGTGGTCACCCCTCGGGCCCCCTTCGGTGTGTGCGGTTCAGCCCACGGTGACGGACGGCTCCCCCGCCGTCCCGTCCCGCTCCATCTGCTCGGCGATCTTCAGGGCCTCGTCGATCAGGGTCTCCACGATCTTCGACTCGGGCACCGTCCTGATCACCTCGCCCTTCACGAAGATCT
>NZ_JBVKAT010000041.1:0-13500 GCF_055598485.1 Streptomyces sp. NPDC107521 | reverse complement strand
TGGCCCGGGGCAGGGAGATCGCGTGCCGGTACTGACGCGGCTCATCCCGTCGCCGGTCGTCGTCGACATCCGCCCCGGAGCCCTCGACGACCTCGGGTGCGTCCTCGCCGACGAGCGCATCTCCCACTCGGGCAAGCTCGCCGTGGCCGTCAGCAGCGGCTCCGGCGCGCGGCTGCGCGAGCGGATCGCCCCGTCCCTGCCGGGCGCCGACTGGTTCCCGGTCGGCGGCGGCACCCTGGACGACGCCGTGCGGCTCGCCGGGGCGATGAAGGGCGGCCACTACGACGCGGTCGTCGGGCTCGGCGGCGGCAAGATCATCGACTGCGCCAAGTTCGCCGCCGCCCGCGTCGGGCTGCCGCTCGTCGCCGTGCCGACCAACCTCGCGCACGACGGCCTGTGCTCCCCGGTCGCGACCCTCGACAACGACGCGGGGCGCGGCTCCTACGGCGTGCCCAACCCGATCGCCGTCGTCATCGACCTGGACGTCATCCGCCAGGCCCCGGCGCGCTTCGTGCGCTCCGGGATCGGCGACGCCGTCTCCAACATCTCGGCGGTCGCGGACTGGGAGCTGGCCCACCGGGTCAACGGCGAGCGGGTCGACGGCCTGGCCGCCGCCATGGCCCGCCAGGCCGGGGAGGCCGTCCTGCGCCACCCCGGAGGCGTCGGTGACCACTCCTACCTCCAGGTGCTCGCCGAGGGCCTGGTCCTCACCGGCATCGCCATGTCCGTCTCCGGTGACTCGCGGCCCGCCTCCGGCGCCTGCCACGAGATCAGCCACGCCTTCGACCTCCTCTTCCCGCAGCGTGCCGCCGCCCACGGCGAGCAGTGCGGGCTGGGCGCCGCCTTCGCGATGTTCCTGCGCGGCGCCCACGAGGAGGCGGTGGACATGGCCGGCGTGCTGCGCCGGCACGCGCTTCCGGTGCTGCCGGAGGAGATCGGCTTCACCCCGGAGGAGTTCGTGCGGGCGGTGGAGTTCGCCCCGCAGACCCGGCCCGGCCGCTACACCATCCTGGAACACCTCGACCTCACGACCGACCAGATCAAGGACCTGTACGCCGACTATGTCAAGGCCATCGGTAGCTGAACTACGCCCGGTCGTCCATCCCGCGGGGGTCAAGGACCGGCGCAGCGGTGAGCACTGGGCGGGACGCCTCTACATGCGCGAGGTCTCGCTGCGGATCGACCGCTACCTGGTGAACACCAGGATCACGCCCAACCAGCTCACGTACCTGATGACCGTGTGCGGTGTGCTGGCCGCCCCCGCCCTGCTGGTGCCGGGCATCCCCGGCGCCGTGCTCGGCGTGGTCGCGGTCCAGCTCTACCTGCTGCTGGACTGCGTGGACGGCGAGATCGCCCGCTGGCGCAAGCAGTACTCCCTGGCCGGGGTCTACCTCGACCGGGTCGGCGCCTACCTCACCGACGCCGCCGTCCTGGTCGGGCTCGGCCTGCGCGCCGCCGACCTCTGGGGCGAGGGGCGGATCGACTGGCTGTGGGCCTTCCTGGGCACCCTGGCCGCCCTCGGCGCCGTCCTGATCAAGGCGGAGACCGACCTGGTGGGCGTCGCCCGGCACCAGAACGGCATGCCCCCGGTCCAGGAGGCCGCCTCCGAGCCGCGCTCCTCCGGCATGGCGTTCGCCCGCCGGGCCGCCGGGGCGCTCAAGTTCCACCGGCTGATCCTCGGCATCGAGGCCTCGCTGCTGATCCTGGTCCTCGCCGTCGTCGACGCCGGCCGCGGCGACCTCTTCTTCACCCGGCTCGGCACCGCCGTCCTCGCGGGCATCGCCCTGCTGCAGACCCTGCTCCACCTGGTGTCCGTCCTCGCCTCGAACAGGCTGAGGTGACCGGCGTGGCGGACTCCCCGAAGGTCGGCGCGGTCGTCATCACCATGGGCAACCGGCCCGACGAGCTGCGCGCCCTGCTCGACTCGGTCGCCCGGCAGGACGGCGACCCCGTCGAGGTCGTCGTGGTCGGCAACGGCTCGCCCGTCCCCGAGGTGCCCGCCGGGGTGCGCACCGTGGAGCTGCCCGAGAACCTCGGCATCCCCGGCGGCCGCAACGTCGGCATCGAGGCCTTCGGGCCCGGCGGCACCGACGTCGACATCCTGCTCTTCCTCGACGACGACGGGCTGCTCGCCCGCACCGACACCGCGGAGCTGTGCCGCCGGGCCTTCACGGACGACGCCCGGCTGGGCATCGTCAGCTTCCGCATCGCCGACCCGGAGACCGGCGAGACCCAGCGCCGGCACGTCCCGCGGCTGCGGGCCTCCGACCCGATGCGCTCCTCCCGGGTGACCACCTTCCTCGGCGGCGCCAACGCGGTGCGCACCCGGGTCCTCGCCGAGGTGGGCAACCTGCCCGACGCCTTCTTCTACGCCCACGAGGAGACCGACCTCGCCTGGCGGGCCCTGGACGCGGGCTGGATGATCGACTACCGGTCGGACATGGTGCTGTACCACCCGACAACGGCGCCCTCGCGGCACGCGGTCTACCACCGCATGGTCGCCCGCAACCGGGTCTGGCTGGCCCGCCGCAACCTCCCGCTGCCGCTGGTCCCCGTCTACCTCGGGGTCTGGATGCTGCTCACCCTGCTGCGCCGCCCCTCCGGGCCCGCGCTGAGGGCCTGGTTCGGCGGCTTCCGGGAGGGCTGGACTACCCCGTGCGGCCCCCGTCGGCCCATGAGGTGGCGTACGGTGTGGCGGCTGACCCGGCTGGGCCGGCCCCCGGTGATCTGACAAGCTCGTACCCGAGGGCGTCCGCGCCCGTGTTCCCGACCGGCGGGCCGTCCCGCGGTCCCGCCGGGACCGTCCGCCACGCATCCACGAAGACGGAAGTTTCCATCAGTGAGTGAGACAACGCACGACGCCACGGTCGCGGTGAGTCCGCCCGTGTCGCCCGACGAGGGCCTCACGGCGGCACAGCTCGCCGACAAGTACGGGCTGTCCGTGAGCGGCGCCCGGCCCTCCCTCGTCGAGTACGTCCGTCAGCTCTGGGGACGGCGGCACTTCATCCTCGCCTTCTCCCGGGCGAAGCTGACCGCCCAGTACAGCCAGGCCAAGCTCGGCCAGCTCTGGCAGGTGGTCACCCCGCTGCTGAACGCCCTGGTCTACTTCCTCATCTTCGGCCTGATCCTCAACGCGGGCCGCGGGATGCCGAAGGACGTGTACATCCCGTTCCTCGTCACCGGGGTGTTCGTCTTCAACTTCACCCAGTCCTCCACGATGGCGGGCGTGCGGGCGATCTCCGGCAACCTCGGCCTGGTGCGGGCGCTGCACTTCCCGCGCGCCTCGCTGCCCGTCTCGTTCGCGCTCCAGCAGCTCCAGCAGCTCCTCGCCTCGATGATCGTGGTCCTCGCGGTGGTGGTCGGCTTCGGCAGCTATCCGTCGCTCTCCTGGGTGCTGGTCCTGCCGGCGCTCGCGCTGCAGTTCCTCTTCAACTCCGGCCTGGCGCTGATCGTGGCCCGGATGGGCGCGAAGACCCCGGACCTGGCCCAGCTCATGCCGTTCATCATGCGCACCTGGATGTACGCCTCCGGCGTGATGTTCTCGATCCCGATCATGCTGGAGAAGCACCCCTCCTGGATCGCGGACCTGCTCCAGTGGAACCCGGCCGCCGTGTACATGGACCTGATCCGCTTCGCGCTGATCGACGGCTACGGCTCGGCGAACCTCCCGTCGCACGTCTGGGCGGTCGCCCTGGGCTGGGCCGTGCTCGTCGCGGTCGGCGGCTTCGTGTACTTCTGGAAGGCGGAGGAGAGGTACGGCCGTGGCTGAGCGCGAGCGGGGCGAGCGGGTGCCGACGGTCATCGCGGACGGCGTGCACATCGTCTACCGGGTCAACGGGGCGAAGGGCGGGAAGGGCAGCGCCACCGCCGCGCTCAGCCGCATCCTCCGGCGGGGCGAGGAGCGGGGGGTGCGCAAGGTGCACGCGGTGCGCGGCGTCTCCTTCGTCGCCCACCGGGGCGAGGCCATCGGCCTGATCGGTTCCAACGGCTCGGGCAAGTCGACGCTGCTGCGGGCCATCGCGGGCCTGCTGCCCGCCGAGCGGGGCCGGGTCTACACCGACGGCCAGCCGTCCCTGCTGGGCGTCAACGCGGCCCTGATGAACGACCTGACCGGCGAGCGCAACGTGATCCTCGGCGGGCTCGCCATGGGCATGTCCCGGGAGCAGATCAAGGAGCGCTACCAGGGCATCGTCGACTTCTCCGGGATCAACGAGAAGGGCGACTTCATCACCCTGCCGATGCGCACCTACTCCTCCGGCATGGCCGCCCGGCTGCGGTTCTCCATCGCCGCGGCCAAGGACCACGACGTCCTGATGATCGACGAGGCGCTGGCCACCGGCGACCGCAAGTTCCAGACCCGTTCCGAGGCCCGGATCCGGGAGCTGCGCAAGGAGGCCGGCACGGTCTTCCTGGTCAGCCACAACAACAAGTCGATCCGGGACACCTGCGACCGCGTGCTGTGGCTGGAGCGCGGTGAGCTGCGCATGGACGGGGCGACCGACGAGGTGCTCAAGGAGTACGAGAAGTTCACGGGCAAGTAGCCGCCGCCCGGACCGCTCGCCGGGGCCCCGCCGGATCGCTCCCGGCGGGGCCCCGCACCCGCGAAATGGGCGCCAACTCCCCGCGCGTTGTGGAATCTTGACACCGGACTATGTGTTCTGGTGGTGCCCGGGAGCATGTGTGGAACCCCGGGGGACACCGATCAGTTGTACAACGTAAGCTGTACCGGACCCGAAACGCGGCACTTGGGCGATAATGCCCGGCACCCTGACGTGGGCCGTCGCGGTGGACGGTTGAACGGCGTGTCCGAAATAGTGTGAATTGGGTCGGCAGTGTAGAACGGGAGATGTGACGGCAATGGCTACGGAAACTCCCCACCTCCGCTCAGCGTGCGCCGTCCCCGTCCCTGGCGGCGGGCAGTGACGGTGACGGGTACGGCGCGCGCCGTCGATCCCGAGCGGAGCACGCTCGACAAGGCCGCGGGTGAGAACTTCCCCGTGGCTCCCTTCTTCCTGCCCCGCGACTGGCGCGCCGACCTCATGGCCGTCTACGGCTTCGCCCGCCTCGTCGACGACATCGGCGACGGCGACCTCGCCCCCGGCGGTGCCGACGCCCGCCTCCTCGGCGTCCCCGCCGACCGGGCCGACGACCGCACCGCGATGCTGGACGCCCTGGAGGCCGACCTCCACCGCGTCTTCGACGCCACCCCCCGCCACCCCCTGATGCTCCGCCTGCGGCCCACCGTGCGCCGCCGCTCGCTCACCCCCGCGCCCTTCCTCGGCCTGATCGCCGCCAACCGCCAGGACCAGGCCGTCAAGCGGTACGGGACCTACGACGACCTCCTCGCCTACTGCGAGCTGTCCGCCAACCCGGTCGGCCGGCTCGTCCTCGGCGTCACCGGCACCACCACCCCCGAGCGCGTCCGCCTCTCCGACGTGATCTGCACGGCCCTGCAGATCGTCGAGCACCTCCAGGACGTCGCCGAGGACCTGCGCCGGGACCGCGTCTACCTGCCCGCCGAGGACCTCGCGCGCTTCGGTGTCACCGAGGACGACCTGGCCGCCCCCACCGCGAACGCCTCCGTGCGCGCCCTGATCGCCTTCGAGGCGCGGCGCGCCGGCGCGCTGCTGGACGAGGGAGCGCCCCTGGTGGACAGCGTCCGCGGCAGGCTGCGGCTGCTGCTGGCGGGGTTCGTGGCGGGTGGCCGGGCGGCCCTCGCGGCCGTCGCCGCCGCCGAGTACGACGTGCTTCCCGGCCCGCCCAAGCCCGGCAAGCTGCGGCTGCTGCGCGAAGTGGGCACCACCCTGCGAGGAGAGAGGTGATCCGGACCGTGGAGGCGCCGGCACACGTGTCCGCACCGGTACTCGCCGCCTACAGCTACTGCGAGACCGTCACCGGACAACAGGCCCGGAACTTCGCGTACGGCATCCGGCTGCTGCCGACGCCGAAGCGGCGCGCCATGTCCGCGCTCTACGCCTTCTCGCGACGCGTCGACGACATCGGCGACGGCCCGCTGCCCGGAGAGGTGAAGGCCGCCCGGCTGGACGAGACCCGCGCGGTGCTCGCCCGGGTCCGCCGCGGCGAGGTCGACGAGGACGACACCGACCCGGTCGCCGTCGCCCTCGCCCACGCCGCCCGCCTCTTCCCGATCCCGCTCGGCGGCCTCGACGAACTCATCGACGGCGTCCAGATGGACCTGCGCGGCGAGGACTACGAGACCTGGGACGACCTGAAGGTGTACTGCCGCTGCGTGGCGGGTGCCATCGGACGCCTCTCGCTCGGCGTCTTCGGCACCGAACCCGGGGCGCGCGGCACCGAGCGCGCCGCCGAGTACGCCGACACGCTCGGCCTCGCCCTCCAGCTCACCAACATCCTGCGCGACGTCCGCGAGGACGCCCAGGGCGGCCGCACCTACCTCCCCGCCGACGACCTCGCCAAGTTCGGCTGCTCCGCCGGGTTCGCCGCGCCCGTCCCGCCGCCCGGCTCCGACTTCGCCGGACTGGTGCACTTCGAGGTGCGCCGGGCCCGCGCCCTGTTCGCCGAGGGCTACCGGCTGCTGCCCCTGCTCGACCGGCGCAGCGGCGCCTGCGTAGCCGCCATGGCGGGCATCTACCGCCGCCTCCTGGACCGCATCGAGCGCGACCCCGGGGCGGTGCTCCGCGGCCGGGTCTCGCTGCCGGGACACGAGAAGGCGTACGTCGCCGTGCGCGGGCTGTCCGGACTGGACACCCGGCACGTGGCGCGGCGCGCGGTCAGGAGGCGTCCCTGATGCGCGCACCCGCCCGGCCGGCGGCGCGCCGGGCAGAACCGGGACGGGCCGAGCCGTCCCCGCCGGGTACGGTCCGCCGTACCCCGTTCGAGCACCAGGGCCACGGAACCGGAAGGGGCGCACCATGACGCACGGCGACGGCACCCGCGACGAGGGCGGGCGCACGGGCCGCTCCGCGGTGCCCCCCGGCCGGCACGCGGTCGTGGTCGGCGGCGGACTGGCGGGCGTCACCGCCGCGCTCACCCTCGCGGACGCCGGGGTGCGGGTCACCCTGCTGGAGGGCAGGCCGCGGCTGGGCGGGCTCGCCTTCTCCTTCCGGCGCGGCGAACTCACCGTCGACAACGGCCAGCACGTCTACCTGCGCTGCTGCACCGCCTACCGCTGGTTCCTGGACCGCGTCGGCGGCGCGCACCTCGCCCCGGTCCAGGAGCGCCTGGACGTCCCCGTCGTCGACCTGGACCGGCCCGAGGGGCGGCGGCTCGGCCGGCTGCGCCGCGACGCCCTGCCCGTGCCGCTGCACCTGGGGCGCAGCCTCGCCACCTACCCGCACCTCTCCCTCGCCGACCGTGCCCGCGTCGGACGGGCCGCGCTCGCCCTGAAGGCCCTCGACCCGGCCGATCCCGCGCTGGACGCCCAGAACTTCGGCGCCTGGTTGACCGCGCACGGTCAGTCGGCCCGGGCCGTGGAGGCCCTCTGGGACCTGGTCGGCGTCGCCACCCTCAACGCCACCGCCGGGGACAGCTCCCTCGCGCTGGCCGCCATGGTCTTCCGGACCGGCCTGCTCTCCGAGCCCGGCGCCGCCGACATCGGCTGGGCGAGCGTGCCGCTCGGCGAACTCCACGACCGGCTGGCCCGCGAGGCCCTGGACGCCGCGGGCGCCCGCCTCCGGCTCCGGGCCCGGGTCACCTCCGTCACCCGCGCGGCGGACGGCGGCTGGGACGTCGGGCTGCCCGGCGAGAGCCTGCACGCCGACGCGGTCGTCCTCGCCGTGCCCCAGCGCGAGGCGCACGGCCTGCTGCCCGACGGGGCCCTCGACGACCCCGGCAGGCTGCTGGAGATCGGCACCGCGCCGATCCTCAACATCCACGTGGTCTACGACCGCCGGGTGCTCACCGCGCCCTTCCTCACCACCCTGGGCGGGCCCGTGCAGTGGCTCTTCGACCGCACCGCGGCCTCCGGGCTCCGCGAGGGGCAGTACCTCGCCCTGTCCCAGTCGACGGCCCAGGACGAGATCGACACTCCCGTGGCCGAGCTGCGCGCCCGCTACCTGCCCGAGCTGGAGCGGCTGCTGCCGCGCGCCAGGGGCGCCCGGGTGGAGGACTTCTTCGTGACCAGGGAGCGGGAGGCCACCTTCGCTCCCGCCCCCGGTGTCGGCCGGCTCAGGCCCGGCCCCCGCACCAAGGCACCCGGCCTCTGTCTGGCCGGAGCGTGGACCGCCACCGGGTGGCCCGCGACCATGGAGAGTGCGGTCCGCAGCGGCGTCGGCGCGGCGGGAGCCGCGCTCGCCGCCCTGGGGCGGTCCCGCGCCATGCTCCCCGACTTCCTCGGGGAGGCGGCGTGACAGCCGACGGGCGCGCGAGCCGCTTCCGCACTCCCGGTACCGCAACTGGAGGAGAGACTGTGCCCACTGTGCCCCCGGCCACCGAGGCCGCTCGCTGGACCACGGTGGACGTGACCGCGCTCCTGGAGCGCGGCCGGACCCTGGCCACGCCGGTCCTGAAGGCGGTCGTGGACCGCCTGGCTTCTCCCATGGACACCGTCGCCGCCTACCACTTCGGCTGGATCGACGCCCACGGCAACCCCGCGGACGGCGACGGCGGCAAGGCGGTGCGCCCCGCGCTCGCGGTGCTCTCCGCCGAGGTCGCCGGAGCCGCCCCCGGGGTGGGCGTCCCCGGCGCGGTGGCGGTGGAACTGGTCCACAACTTCTCCCTGCTCCACGACGACCTGATGGACGGCGACGAGCAGCGCCGCCACCGCGACACCGTCTGGAAGGTGCACGGACCCGCGCAGGCGATCCTGGTCGGCGACGCCCTGTTCGCGCTGGCCTACGAGGTGCTCCTCGAACTGGGCAGCGTCGACGCCGGCCGCGCCGCCCGCCGCCTCACCCGCGCCACCCGGGCCCTGATCGACGGCCAGGCGCAGGACATCTCCTACGAGCACCGCGACCGCGTCAGCGTCGAGGAGTGCCTGGAGATGGAGGGCAACAAGACCGGCGCCCTGCTCGCCGCCGCCAGCTCCATCGGCGCCGTCCTCGGCGGTGCCGACGACCGCACCGCCGACACCCTGGAGGTCTACGGCCACCACCTCGGCCTCGCCTTCCAGGCCGTCGACGACCTGCTCGGCATCTGGGGCGACCCCGGCTCCACCGGCAAGCAGACCTGGAGCGACCTGCGCCAGCGCAAGAAGTCCCTCCCGGTCGTGGCCGCCCTCGCGGCCGGCGGCCCCGCCTCCGAGCGGCTCGGGGAGATCCTCGCCGCCGACGCCAAGAGCAGCGACTTCGAGAACTTCTCCGAGGAGGAGTTCGCCGCCCGCGCCGCCCTCATCGAGGAGGCCGGGGGCCGCGAGTGGACCGCCGAGGAGGCGCGCCGCCAGCACACCATCGCCCTTGAGGCCCTCGGCGCCGTGGACATGCCCGATCAGGTACGGGATGGTTTCACGGCGCTCGCGGACTTCGTCGTCGTACGAAAGAGATGATCACTATCGGTCGAATAGCCCTCGCGTAGTCGCCGGCCGGTGCTCCGCCCTCCCCGACTCCGGTCGGAGCGGGGAGGGCGCACCGACGAGCCCCGGCCGACGGCGGACCCGTACAGCAGACGCACCACTGCACACTGCACGAAGGGGAAGCCATGACAGCGACGACCGACGGAAGCACTGGGGCGGCCCTGCCGTCCCACGCAGCCTCGGCCAGCGACACCACCCACATCACGACGCACATCACGACCCCCGACGCGGCGGCCGGGGCGGCCGGCGCCGCCGCACGCGCCACCCAGCGCGCCACCGACTTCCTGCTGGCCCGCCAGGACCCCGAGGGCTGGTGGAAGGGCGACCTCGAGACCAACGTCACCATGGACGCCGAGGACCTGCTGCTGCGCCAGTTCCTCGGCATCTCCGACGAGGCCACCACCCGCGCCGCCGCCCTCTTCATCCGGGGCGAGCAGCGCGAGGACGGCACCTGGACCACCTTCTACGGCGGCCCCGCCGAACTCTCCGCCACCATCGAGGCGTACGTCGCCCTGCGGCTGGCCGGCGACGACCCCGACGCACCGCACATGGCCCGGGCCTCGGCCTGGGTCCGGGCCCAGGGCGGCATCGCCGCCGCCCGTGTCTTCACCCGGATCTGGCTCGCCCTGTTCGGCTGGTGGAGATGGGAGGACCTGCCCGAACTCCCGCCGGAGATCGTCTACCTGCCGAGCTGGGTGCCGCTGAACATCTACGACTTCGGCTGCTGGGCCCGCCAGACCATCGTTCCGCTCACCGTCGTCTCGGCGAAGCGGCCGGTGCGCCCGGCGCCCTTCCCGCTCGACGAGCTGCACACCGACCCGGCCCACCCCAGCCCGACCAGGCCGCTGGCTCCGGCGGCCAGTTGGGACGGCGCCTTCCAGCGCATCGACAGGGCCCTGCACGCATACCGCAGGCTCGCCCCCAAGCGGCTGCGCCGCGCCGCGATGAACACCGCGGCCCGCTGGATCATCGAGCGCCAGGAGAACGACGGCTGCTGGGGCGGCATCCAGCCGCCCGCCGTGTACTCCGTCATCGCGCTCCACCTGCTCGGCTACGACCTCGAACACCCCGTGATGCGCGCCGGACTTGAGTCCCTGGACCGGTTCGCGGTGTGGCGCGAGGACGGCGCCCGCATGATCGAGGCCTGCCAGTCCCCGGTGTGGGACACCTGCCTGGCCGCCATCGCGCTCGCCGACGCCGGTGTGCCCGCCGACCACCCCCAACTGGTCAAGGCGGCCGACTGGATGCTCGGCGAGCAGATCGTCCGCCCCGGCGACTGGTCGGTCAAGCGGCCCGGACTCCCGCCCGGCGGCTGGGCGTTCGAGTTCCACAACGACAACTACCCCGACATCGACGACACCGCCGAGGTCGTCCTCGCCCTGCGCCGGGTCCGCCACCACGACCCGGAGCGGGTGGAGAAGGCCATCGGCCGCGGGGTCCGCTGGAACCTCGGGATGCAGTCGAGGAACGGCGCCTGGGGCGCCTTCGACGTCGACAACACCAGTCCGTTCCCCAACCGGCTGCCGTTCTGCGACTTCGGCGAGGTCATCGACCCGCCGTCGGCCGACGTCACCGCGCACGTCGTCGAGATGCTCGCCGCCGAGGGGCTCGCCCACGACCCGCGCACCCGGCGCGGCGTCCAGTGGCTGCTCGACGAACAGGAGGCCGACGGCTCGTGGTTCGGCCGCTGGGGCGTCAACTTCGTCTACGGCACCGGGTCCGCCGTCCCCGCCCTGGTCGCGGCCGGACTGCCCGGCGGCCACCCGGCGATCCGCCGCGCGGTGGCCTGGCTGGAGTCCGTCCAGAACGAGGACGGCGGCTGGGGCGAGGACCTGCGCTCCTACCGGCACGTCAGGGAGTGGAGCGGCCAGGGCGCCTCCACCGCCTCGCAGACCGCCTGGGCGCTGATGGCCCTGCTGGCGGCGGGGGAGAGGGAGTCCGCGGCGGTCGAGCACGGCATCGCCTGGCTCGTCGCCACCCAGCGGGAGGACGGCTCCTGGGACGAGCCCCACTTCACCGGCACCGGCTTCCCGTGGGACTTCTCCATCAACTACCACCTCTACCGTCAGGTGTTCCCGCTCACCGCCCTGGGCCGCTACGTGTACGGCGAACCGGCCGTCACCCGGCCCCCGGCCGACCGGGAGCCCGCCGCCGGGGTGAAGGGCCGCTGATGGCCCCGCAGCCCGCCACGGCCCCGCTGCTGATCGCCTGCGCGCTCGGCATCGAGCACCTCGCCCTGCGCGCCGGTGACCGCGGCGCGGCCGGCGGGCCGGTCACCGTGGTGCGCACGGGCATGGGTCCGAGGGCGGCCGAGCGCTGTGTCTCCCGGGTCCTGGCCGACCCCTCGCTCGGGGACGCCGCCGTGCTGGCCACGGGCTTCTGCGCGGGGCTCGCCCCGGGCATGCACCCCGGCGACCTCGTCGTCGCCGAGGAGACCCGGGACCCGCGCGGGACGGTCGGCTGCGTCGCCACCGACCGGCTCGTCAAGGAGATCGCGCGCGCCGTCCCCGGCCGCACCGTCCACACCGGGCCGCTCACCGGCTCGGACCACGTCGTGCGCGGGCCGGAACGCGCCGATCTGCTCCGCACCGGGGCCATCGCCGTCGACATGGAGTCGGCGGCCACCCTGCTCACCGCGATCCGCGCGGGGAGCCGTCCGGTTGCCGCCGTCCGGGTGGTCGTCGACGCCCCGGAGCACGAACTCGTCCGGATCGGGACCCTGCGCGGGGGAATATCTGCCTTCCGCGTCCTCCGGTCCGTCCTACCCGCATTCTTCGAATGGCACCGTTCCTTGCTGCTCCCCAGGAGGTGAGCCCGATGGCCATGCCGCTGCGCCAGTCCATCAAGGTCGCTACATACTTGGCCGAACAGAAGCTCCGCAAGCGGGACAAGTTCCCGCTGATCGTGGAGCTGGAACCGCTCTACGCCTGCAACCTGGCCTGTGAGGGCTGCGGCAAGATCCAGCACCCGGCGGGGGTGCTGAAGCAGCGCATGCCGGTCGCCCAGGCGGTCGGCGCGGTGCTGGAGTCGGGGGCGCCGATGGTGTCCATCGCCGGTGGCGAGCCCCTGATGCACCCCCAGATCCATGAGATCGTCCGCCAGTTGGTGGCCCGTCGCAAGTACGTCTTCCTCTGCACCAACGCCCTGCTGATGCGCAAGAAGATGGACAAGTTCACCCCGTCCCCGTACTTCGCCTTCGCGGTCCACATCGACGGGCTGCGCGAGCGGCACGACGAGTCGGTGGCGAAGGAGGGCGTGTTCGACGAGGCCGTGGCGGCCATCAAGGAGGCCAAGCGGCGCGGCTTCCGGGTGACCACCAACTCGACGTTCTTCAACACCGACACCCCGCAGACCATCGTCGAGGTGATGAACTACCTCAACGACGACCTCCAGGTCGACGAGATGATGATCTCGCCCGCCTACGCCTACGAGAAGGCACCCGACCAGGAGCACTTCCTCGGCGTCGAGCAGACCCGCGAGCTGTTCAAGAAGGCCTTCGCCGGGGGCAACCGCCGCCGCTGGCGCCTCAACCACTCCCCGCTCTTCCTGGACTTCCTGGAGGGCAAGGTCGACTTCCCCTGCACCGCCTGGGCGATCCCCAACTACTCCCTCTTCGGCTGGCAGCGCCCCTGCTACCTGATGAGCGACGGCTACGTCCCGACCTACCGGCAGCTCATCGAGGAGACCGACTGGGACAAGTACGGCCGGGGCAAGGACCCGCGCTGCGCCAACTGCATGGCGCACTGCGGGTACGAGCCGACGGCGGTGCTGGCCACCATGGGCTCCCTCAAGGAGTCGCTGCGCGCCATGCGCGAGACCGTCTCGGGAAACAAGGAGTGACGCGGTGAGCGCCGTGTCCCTCGGTGTTCCCCCGGTACCGGCCCGGCCCCTGGCCCCGCGGCGCGCGTCGCGGCGGATTCAGGTCGGGTCGGTGGCGGTGGGTGGTGACGCGCCGGTGTCGGTGCAGTCGATGACGACGACGCGGACGTCGGACGTGGGTGCGACGTTGC
>NZ_JBVKAT010000040.1:0-14462 GCF_055598485.1 Streptomyces sp. NPDC107521 | reverse complement strand
AAACGCCCGGTTACATTCCGAACCCGGAAGCTAAGCTCTACAGCGCCGATGGTACTGCAGGGGGGACCCTGTGGGAGAGTAGGACGCCGCCGAACTCCTTTTGAATAAGCTCCGGCTCCCGGGTCAACAACCCGGGAGCCGGAGCTTTTTTGCGTTGGGGTAGGGTCAGGGGGCATCATCGGCCCTTTCCGTCCAGGAGGCTCCCGCGTGGAGGTCCAGGAGACCCGCGTGCAGACCGACCGGGTCCTCACCATTCCGAACATCCTCAGCATGGCGCGTCTCCTCGGCGTACCCCTCTTCCTGTGGCTGATTCTCCGGCCCGAGTTCGGCGGCCCGAAGAGCGACGGCTGGGCACTCCTGGTGCTCGCCCTGAGCGGTGTCAGTGACTACCTGGACGGCAAACTCGCCCGGCGCTGGAACCAGATCAGCAGCCTCGGCCGGCTCCTCGACCCCGCGGCCGACCGCCTCTACATCCTCTCGACCCTGCTCGGCCTTACCTGGCGCGAGATCCTGCCCCTCTGGCTGACCCTCGTCCTGCTGGCCCGAGAGGCCGTCCTGCTGGTGATGGTCGGCGTGCTCCGGCGCCACGGATACCCGCCGCCGCAGGTGAACTTCCTCGGCAAGGCGGCCACCTTCAATCTCATGTACGCCTTCCCGTTGCTCCTGCTCAGCGACGGGGGCGGATGGATCGCGTCACTCGCCGCCGTTTTCGGCTGGGCGTTCGCCGGATGGGGTACAACCCTGTACTGGTGGGCAGGAGTGCTCTATGTGGTGCAGGTCCGCCGTCTCATCCGCGCGGACACCACGGCCGATCGAACTCGTTGAATGTGAGGCCCCCTGGCGGCCGGATGGCCCGCGCCCTCGATGTGCGGGACAATCAGGACGGGTGAAGTCGGCTGGACCGTCATCTCTTGGAGGAGGACGCTTCCGACATGAAGGCCGTCGTGATGGCCGGAGGCGAGGGCACACGCCTTCGCCCCATGACCTCAAGCATGCCCAAGCCGCTCCTGCCGGTCGTGAACCGGCCGATCATGGAGCACGTCCTGCGGCTGCTCAAGCGGCATGGGCTCAACGAGACCGTGGTCACCGTCCAGTTCCTGGCCTCGCTGGTCAAGAACTACTTCGGTGACGGCGAAGAGCTCGGCATGGAACTCACCTATGCCAATGAGGAGAAGCCACTCGGTACCGCCGGAAGCGTCAAGAACGCCGAAGCGGCCCTGAAGGACGATGCTTTCCTCGTCATCTCCGGCGACGCCCTGACCGATTTCGACCTGACCGACCTCATCACCTTCCACAAGGAGAAGGGCGCACTCGTCACCGTCTGTCTGACGCGTGTGCCCAACCCGCTGGAATTCGGCATCACCATCGTCGACGAAGAGGGAAAGGTCGAACGCTTCCTGGAGAAGCCGACCTGGGGTCAGGTCTTCTCGGACACCGTCAACACCGGCATCTACGTCATGGAGCCCGAGGTCTTCGACTACGTCGACCCCGATGTGCCCGTGGACTGGTCCGGTGACGTCTTCCCGCAACTCATGAAGGAGGGCAAGCCCGTCTACGGCTATGTCGCGGAGGGCTACTGGGAGGACGTGGGCACCCACGAGAGCTATGTGAAGGCCCAGGCCGACGTCCTGGAGGGCAAGGTCGACGTCGACATCGACGGCTTCGAGATCTCCCCCGGCGTCTGGGTCGCCGAGGGGGCCGAGGTGCACCCCGACGCGGTCCTCCGCGGCCCCCTCTACATCGGCGACTACGCCAAGGTCGAGGCCGGCGCGGAGATCCGCGAGCACACCGTCGTGGGCTCCAACGTGGTCGTCAAGAGCGGCGCCTTCCTCCACAAGGCCGTCGTCCACGACAACGTGTACGTCGGACCGCACAGCAACCTCCGCGGCTGCGTCGTCGGCAGGAACACCGACATCATGCGCGCGGCCCGGGTCGAGGACGGCGCGGTCATCGGCGACGAGTGCCTGGTCGGTGAGGAATCGATCATCCAGGGCAATGTGCGCGTCTACCCCTTCAAGACCATCGAGGCCGGCGCCTTCGTCAACACCTCGGTGATCTGGGAGTCGCGGGGCCAGGCGCACCTCTTCGGCGCCCGCGGGGTCTCCGGCATCCTCAACGTGGAGATCACGCCGGAGCTGGCCGTGCGGCTCGCCGGCGCCTACGCGACGACCCTGAAGAAGGGTTCGACCGTCACCACCGCCCGCGACCACTCCCGGGGCGCCCGGGCCCTCAAGCGGGCGGTGATCTCCGCCCTCCAGGCCAGCGCCATCGACGTGCGGGACCTGGAGAACGTGCCGCTGCCCGTGGCGCGGCAGCAGACCGCGCGGGGCAGCGCCGGCGGCATCATGATCCGCACCACGACCGGGGTGCCGGACTCGGTCGACATCATGTTCTTCGACGGGCAGGGCGCCGACCTGTCCCAGGGCAGCCAGCGCAAGCTCGACCGGGTGTTCGCGCGGCAGGACTACCGGCGGGCGTTCCCCGGCGAGATCGGTGACCTCCACTTCCCCGCCAGCGTCTACGACTCGTACACCGGATCGCTGCTGCGCAACGTCGACACCACCGGGATCGCGGAGTCGGGGCTCAAGGTCGTCGTGGACGCCTCCAACGGCAGCGCCGGGCTGGTGCTGCCCAGCCTGCTGGGCAAGCTGGGCGTCGACTCGCTGACCATCAACCCCGGCCTCGACGAGGCCCGGCCGACCGAGACCGCCGAGATGCGGCGCTCGGGGCTGGTGCGCCTCGGCGAGATCGTGGCGTCCTCCCGGGCCGCGTTCGGCGTGCGGTTCGACCCGGTCGGGGAGCGGCTCTCGCTCGTCGACGAGAAGGGGCGGATCATCGAGGACGACCGGGCCCTGCTGGTGATGCTGGACCTGGTCGCCGCCGAACGGCGCAGCGGGCGGGTGGCGCTGCCGGTGACCACCACCAGGATCGCCGAGCAGGTGGCCGCCTACCACGGCACCCAGGTCGAGTGGACCACCACCTCGCCCGACGACCTCACCCGGGTCGGCGGCGAGGAGGGCACCATCTTCGGCGGCGACGGCAAGGGCGGCTTCATCGTCCCCGAGTTCAGCCGCGTCTACGACGGCACGGCCGCCTTCGTCCGGCTCATCGGGCTGGTCGCCCGGACGCAGCTCACCCTGAGCCAGATCGACGCCCGCATCCCCGGGGCCCACGTCCTCAAGCGGGACCTGGCCACGCCCTGGGCCGTCAAGGGACTGGTGATGCGTCGGGTCGTGGAGGCCGCCGGGGACCGGTTCGTGGACACCACCGACGGTGTGCGGGTGGTCGAGGCCGACGGCCGTTGGGTCATGGTCCTGCCGGACCCGGCCGAGGCGGTCACCCACCTGTGGGCCGAGGGGCCCGACGACGCCTCCGCGCGGGCCCTGCTGGACGAGTGGGCGGCGATCGTGGAGAGCGCCGGCCAGTAGGACGGCCCGCTCCCTCCCGCCCCGCCCGCGGCGGGGCGGGAGCCCGGGGCCGGGCCCCGCCCGGGGCACCCGGCCCCGCACCTCCGTCCGGCCCCTGGACCGGCCCGTTCCGGTCCCGCCCGGCCCCGTCCGCCGGTGCCGGCGGGGCGCTTCCGAGCGCCCCGCCCGGTGCGCGGGTGGGGCCATTCGGAGGTAGGGGCGTCGGCGTGCGACGATGTGCGGCATGCCGCAGCAACCCCCCGTTCGGAGCACCCCCACGCGGCCCGTACGCCCCGACGCCTCCATGTCGTTGCTGACCAACGTCATGGACCACAGCCTGGACGACGGATACGCCGAAGCCGCCGCGCGCAAGCGCGCCGAGGGCGCCGGCGGACTCCCCAGGACCCTGCGCGCCAAGCTCGGGCTCGCCACCGGTCTGGTCCTCGCCGCCCTGGTCGTCACCGTCGGCGCGGCACAGGCCCGGGTCTCGGCCCCCGTCATCGCCAAGGAGCGCGAGGAGCTGATCGACCGGGTCGAGGGGGAGACGTCGGCGGCCGACGAGCTGGAGCGGAAGGTCGACGAGCTGCGCGCCGAGGTCGGCGCCCGGCAGCGGGAGGCCCTCGCGAGCAGCGGCCACGACGACGGCTCCGACCTGATGGGCGTCCTTTCCGGTGCCGTGGCCGTGCGGGGCCCCGGGGTGAGGCTGGTCGTCGACGACGCCAAGGACGTCTCCGCGGGCGACGGACGGCCGCGCGGCACCTCCGGGTTCGCCGACACCGGCCGGGTCCGGGACCGGGACATGCAGCGGGTGGTCAACGGGCTCTGGGAGGCGGGCGCCGAGGCCGTCTCCATCAACGGGCGGCGGCTGACCGCGCTGTCCGCGATCAGGGCCGCCGGTGACGCCGTACTGGTCGACAACAAGCCGCTGGTGCCGCCGTACACGGTGCTCGCGCTGGGGGACGGGGAGCGGCTCCGCGACGGCTTCCGGGACAGCGCCGACGGGCTCTACCTGAACGCCCTCCAGGAGAACTACGGCATCCGGACCGCCCTCTCCGCCAAGGACGACCTCCGGCTCCCGGCCGCTCCGAGCGTGATCGTACGTACCGCACAGCCGATAACCGAGAAGGGCACATCGTGATCGCCGTACTGGGCCTCGTCGTGGGAGTCGTGGCCGGACTGCTGGTCCGGCCGGAGGTGCCGGCGGCCGTCGAACCGTATCTGCCGATCGCCGTGGTCGCGGCGCTCGACGCCGTCTTCGGCGGGCTGAGGGCCATGCTCGACGGCATCTTCGACGACAAGGTCTTCGTGGTGTCGTTCCTGTCGAACGTCGTGGTCGCCGCGCTGATCGTGTTCCTGGGCGACAAGCTGGGCGTGGGGGCGCAGCTCTCCACCGGCGTCGTGGTCGTCCTCGGCATCCGGATCTTCTCCAACGCGGCGGCCATCCGCCGGCACGTGTTCCGGGCGTGAGGCCGATGAGCGACCACGACGGAGTGCCCGCGCATCCCCTGCGCAAGGAACTGCCCGCGGAGGTGCCCCCGGCGCCGCCCCCGCCGGACGAGGACGGGAGCGGCGGCGGAGCGGTGCTGACCGGCCGTCAGCGGCTGGTCGCCGGGCTGTGGCCGCCGCGTGTGACCCGGGCCCAACTCATCGTCGCCCTGCTGCTGTTCGGTCTGGGCTTCGGCCTGGCCGTGCAGGTGGCGTCCAACAGCGACAGCGGCAGCGCCCTGCGCGGCGCCCGCCAGGAGGATCTCGTCCGCATCCTCGATGAACTCGACGACCGGACCCAACGTCTAGAAGACGAGAAGCAGGGCCTCGAGAAGCAGCGGGACGAGCTGGCCAACAGCTCCGACCAGGCGGAGGAGGCCCGCAGGCAGACGCTGGAGAAGGAGCGGCAACTCGGCGTCCTGGCGGGCACCGTGGCCGCGAAGGGACCCGGCATCACGATGACGATCGAGGACACGAAGGGCATGGTCGAGGCGGACATGCTGCTCGACGCGATCCAGGAGCTCCGCGCGGCCGGCGCGGAGGCGATCCAGGTCAACGGCGTACGGGTGGTGGCCGGCACCTATCTGACGGACACCGACACGCGCGTGGCCGTCGACGGGAACAAGATCACCCCGCCCTATCGTTTCCAGGTCATCGGCGAGCCGCGGGACCTGGAACCGGCGCTCAACATCCCGGGAGGCGTGGTGCAGACTCTGGAGAAGGAACAGGCCACCGTCACCGTCGAGCGGTCCACCGGCATCGTCGTGGATGCCTTGCGAGCAGCGAAGCGGCCTGACTACGCTCGGTCGTCCTCCCGGTGAACCGGGGGTGCATGGTGATCGTCGGACGAGGGCATGAGGTTGCGGGGGGTCGACGCACCGATTGGGTGGTGCGTGGTGGAAACTGTCCGGTGGATACGGACGTTGTAAGAGTGTCCGGGTCGGCCAGTGCGGTCAGTCAGGGTTCGTCCTGCCCCACGGGCGGGTCTGTTTCGGTCAAGGGGAATCGCCCGTGAAGTTGTTTGCGAAGTTGTTCGGCAAGAGCGCGCGAGAGGGCAGTGACAACGCCACCGCCCGCCATCGCGCACAGCCCGACGCGGAAGGGCCGCGTCCGCTGTTCCGGGACCAGGTCGGCGGCGCCGCCGGTGGTCACGGCGCGTCGTCCGTTGACCCCGCTCAGTCCGGCGGCATAGGTTTCGGTCAGCCGCAGGCCCCCGGCGCGTACGCGCCCGGCGCCCCGGCGGGGCAGCCGCGGCAGGAGGGTGTGCCCATGTCGGCCCTGGTGTGTACGAGGTGCGGTCACCAGAACGCGGAGAACAGCCGCTTCTGCTCCAACTGCGGCGCGCCGCTGCGCCCCGGCGCGATCCCGGAGCGTGCCTCCGAGACGACGTCGACGATCTCCATCTCGGGCCTGGAGGCGTACGACGCCGAGGCCACCGGGCAGACCGCGATGCCGTCGCTGTCCCCCGAGGCGCAGGCCGCCGTGGACGCCCTGCCGCTGGGCTCGGCGCTCCTGGTGGTGCGCCGCGGTCCGAACTCGGGCAGCCGCTTCCTGCTGGACGGGGAGCTGACCACCGCGGGGCGCCATCCGCAGAGCGACATCTTCCTGGACGACGTCACGGTCTCCCGTCGGCACGTGGAGTTCCGGCGCGGTCCGGACGGCTCGTTCACGGTGGCCGACGTCGGCAGCCTGAACGGCACGTACGTCAACCGCGAGCGGATCGACCAGGTCGCCCTGTCCAATGGTGACGAGGTGCAGATCGGCAAGTACCGGCTGGTCTTCCACGCGAGCCGGCGAGGTTACTGACCGGCCCCCGGGCTCCGTCCGGGGACCCCAGGGAAGGGCCATGCGTCAAACACCGAGCGGCGGTGCCGGACACGGCGCCGCCGCCACGGACCGGGGACTGATGAGCATCGGCGCGGTGCTGAACGCGCTGCGCGACGAGTTCCCGGACGTCACGATCTCCAAGATCAGGTTCCTGGAGGCGGAGGGGCTCGTCGAACCGCGGCGGACCCCGGCCGGCTACCGCAAGTTCGACGCGCGCGACGTCGAGCGCCTCGGCCATGTGCTGCGCATGCAGCGGGACCACTACCTGCCGCTGAAGGTCATCCGGGAGCACCTGGACGCCGTGGAGCGCGGGGAGGCGGTGCGGCTGCCCGCGCTGGGGCGGCCGAGGGAGGGCGAGGAGGCGCAGGAGGCCGCAGAGGGGCCCACGGCGGCCCGCATCGGGCGGGCCGAGCTGCTGGCCGCCGCCGGGATCGAGGAGCGGGAACTGGCCGAATGGGAGTCGTACGGGCTCGTCGTCCCACTGGCCGACGGGGTGTACGACGCCGAGGCGGTCACCGTGGCCTCGCTCGTCGTCCAGCTCGGACGGTTCGGGATCGAGCCCCGGCACCTGAGGGTGATGAAGGCCGCCGCGGACCGGGAGGCCGGCCTGGTGGACCAGGTGGTCGCCCCGCTCAAGCGCCACCGCAACCCGCAGACCAGGGCGCTGGCCGAGGCCCGCACCAAGGAGCTGGCCGGCCTGGCCGTGCGGCTGCACGCCGCGCTGGTGCGGAGCGCGCTCGGGGTCCGGCTGCCCTGAGCCGGTCCGCCCGGAACAGGACGGACCAGTGGGCCGTATCGCCCACCCGTTCCCGGTCCGACTACCCAAACGTCCCGGGCACGGCCTAGGGTTGCTGTGTGAACGAGCTCGATGTCGTAGGTGTCCGGGTCGAGATGCCCTCCAACCAACCGATCGTGCTGCTGCGCGAGGTGGGCGGCGACCGCTACCTCCCCATCTGGATCGGGCCGGGGGAGGCGACGGCCATCGCCTTCGCCCAGCAGGGCATGGCACCCGCCCGGCCGCTGACCCACGACCTTTTCAAGGACGTGCTGGAGGCCGTCGGCCAGGAGCTCACCGAGGTGCGCATCACCGACCTGCGCGAGGGGGTCTTCTTCGCCGAGCTGGTCTTCGCCAGCGGGGTCGAGGTCAGCGCGCGGCCGTCCGACGCGATAGCGCTGGCCCTGCGCACCGGTACCCCGATCTACGGCACCGACGAGGTGCTGGACGACGCGGGCATCGCGATTCCGGACGAGCAGGAGGACGAGGTCGAGAAGTTCCGCGAGTTCCTCGACCAGATCTCGCCCGAGGACTTCGGCAGCGGCAACCAGTGACAGCCCCCGCCGGGCCGCATTCGACTAGCTTTTCCCGGTGGTGGGTCACGCGAAACCACTCGAAGGGTGATTATCACTCGGCGTGCCGAGTGTGGCGATCGTTGACGCACCCTTGGTGACTGCCTACCGTCGAGGAGGCAGGTCAAGGACGGAGGTCGGCGTGAGGATCAGCGGCGACGGTACGGCCGGGGACATCACCCCCGGCCGAGGTCTCGGGGTGGGCGGTCCCCACGGGCTCCACCATGGCGCGGCCGACCCCGTTCCGCAGCGGTCCCCGGCCGTGCCGGGCAGCGGAGGGGCGACGGCCATGACGTCCGAGCAGATCGGCTACCGCGGCCCGACGGCCTGCGCGGCGGCGGGCATCACCTATCGACAGCTCGACTACTGGGCCCGTACGGGCCTCGTCGAGCCCAGTGTGCGGCCGGCCCACGGGTCCGGCACCCAGCGCCTGTACAGCTTCCGCGACGTCGTCGTGCTGAAGATCGTCAAGCGGTTCCTGGACACCGGGGTGTCGCTGCAGAACATCCGGACCACCGTCCGGCACCTGCGGGACCGGGGCTTCAGGGACCTGGAGCGGATGACGCTGATGTGCGACGGGGCCACGGTCTACGAGTGCACCTCGCCGGACGAGGTGCACGCCCTGCTCCAGGGCGGCCAGGGCATCTTCGGCATCGCCGTGGGCGTGGTCTGGCGGGACGTCGAGAGCGCGCTGTCCCAGCTGCACGGCGAGCGGGTGGACACCGGGGAGACCCTGGTCGGCCACCACCCGGCGGACGAGCTGGCCCGGCGCCGCAACCGGGCGGTGTGAGCCCGGGAGCGGCCCGGCGTCCGCCCCCGGAGCGGGGGCGCCGACGGTGCCGTTGTCAGTGCCGTGCGGCAGCATCGGAGACGTGAGAACCGCACCCACGATCCTGCACCTCGACATGGACGCCTTCTACGCCTCGGTGGAGCAGGCGTCCAAGCCGAGCCTGCGGGGGAAGGCCGTGGTCGTGGGCGGGCTCGGCCCGCGCGGTGTGGTGGCCACGGCGTCCTACGAGGCCAGGGTCTTCGGTGTGCACTCGGCGATGCCGATGGGCCAGGCCCGGCGGCTCGCGCCGCACGCGGCGTACCTCGTCCCGCGCTTCGCCCTGTACCGCTCGGTCAGCGAGCAGGTGATGCGGCTGCTGAGGCTGCTGTCGCCGCTCGTGGAGCCGCTGAGCCTGGACGAGGCGTTCGTGGACCTGGAGGCCGCCGGGGCGGCCCGGGACGAGGCGTCGGCGCGGCTGGCGGGGGAGAGGCTGCGCCGGGACATCCGGGCGGCCACCGGGCTGACCGGGTCGGTGGGGCTGGCCGCCTCCAAGATGCTCGCCAAGATCGCCTCCGAGGAGGCGAAACCCGACGGGCTGGTGCTGGTCCGTCCCGGCACCGAGCGGGTCCTGCTGGAGCCGATGCCCGTGCGCACCCTGCCCGGCGTGGGCCCGGCCACCGGCGACCATCTGCGCCGGGCGGGCATCGCCACGGTCGGGGAGCTGGCCGAGGCGGGCGAGGACGAGCTGGTCCGGCTGCTGGGCAGGGCCCACGGACACGCGCTGTACGCCATGGCGCTGGCGCGCGACGAGCGGCCGGTGGTGGCCGAGCGGGAGACCAAGTCGGTGTCCGTCGAGGACACCTACGACGTGGACATCCACGACCGGGTGCGGGTCGGCACGGAGGTGCGGCGGCTGGCCGAGCGGTGCGTGCGCAGGCTGCGCGGGTCCGGGCTGTCCGGGCGGACCATCGTGCTCAAGGTGCGGCGCTACGACTTCTCCACGCTGACCCGGTCCGAGACGCTGCGCGGGCCGACGGACGATCCGGCGGTGGTGCGGGAGGCGGCGGCCCGGCTGCTGGACTCCGTGGACACCACCGGAGGGGTGCGGCTGCTCGGCGTGGGGGTCACCGGGCTCGCCGACTACACGCAGGAGGACCTGTTCGCCCAGGCCGCGGGGGAGCGCGCGGCGGACGCCGAGGAGGAGGCGGACGAGGGGCCCGCCGAGGAGCGGCCGGAGGCCCCCGCCGAGCGCCGCTGGCCGTCGGGGCACGATGTGCGCCATGCGGAGCACGGGCACGGGTGGGTGCAGGGCAGCGGCGTCGGGAGGGTCACCGTGCGCTTCGAGACGCCGTACTCGCCGCCCGGCCGGGTGCGGACCTTCGCCGTGGACGACCCCGGCCTGGCACCGGCCGAGCCGCTGCCGCTGGTCGAGGCGGTTCCGCCGGCCGGGCCGGAGTCCCCGGAGTCCCCGGAGGGGGCGGCGTCCGGCGGGGCCGGGGGCGGCCCGGACGAGGGGGAGGCGCGGAACGACGGGGGGACGACGCCGCCCGGCGGCGGGGGCTCACCACCACCGGACGGCCGGGGTGGCGCGCCGGCGCCCGGTGGCGGGAGGAGCGCGCCGGACGGCGGAGCCGGGGGAGAGACCGCCGGGGCGGCCGGAGACCGGCGGAGCGGTGCCCCGGGGGGCGGGAACGCGGGCAGCGGTGTCCCGGAGCGCGGCGACGAGGGAGGCGGTGTCCGGGGGCGCGGGGACGGGGGAGGCGGAGGTCAGGGCTCCTCGTTGCCCCGGCCCGCCAGCTTCCCGAAGTCGCGGTCCGGCGGCGGGGGGCCGGCGGCCACGTCGAGGCCGTAGTGGTGGTAGAGCTGGAGCTCCTGCTCCGGCGAGAGGTGGCGGCCGACGCCGAAGTCCGGGGCCTCCTTGATCAGGGCCCGGTCGAAGGGCACCCGCAGGGTGCCGTCCACCAGCTCGCTGGGTTCCAGGGGCACGAAGGCGTCCCGGCTGAACAGGCCGGTGCGGATGGCCGCCCACTCGGGCAGACCGGTGGCGTCGTCGAGATAGACCTCGTCGACGGTGCCGATCCGGGTCCCGCCGCGGTCGAACGCCTTGCGGCCGATCAGACTGCGCGGATCTATGTCGGTACGCACGGGCCCTCCAGTGGGTCGCACCGGGGTCGCGGACCGTCCGGTGAAACATCCTTTCGGTCATACGAAAGTGCACTTTGGCCCGGTCGGCCACTCGGCGGCCGTCCGGGCACTCGAAGGAATGTTCGACTTTCTCGCTGGTAAGCTGGCAGGTGGCCGCTGACCCCGTGCGGGAGAGTCCTCCAGACACCACCGGAGGCGCCGAAGGAGCAACTCCTCCCCGGAATCTCTCAGGCCCACGTACCGCACGGACGAGGTCACTCTGGAAAGCAGGGCGGGTGTCGACGGCGTCCGCCCTCACCGACGGTGAAAGCCGGTGACCGTCCCCGGACGGCCCGGTGAAGCTCTCAGGTTGAGATGACAGAGGGGGAGGCCGTCCGGGCACCCGAGCCGTGGTGCCCCCGCAGGTCGCGTCAGACCAGGAGGCCTCCGCAATGACCGCCCACCGCATTCCGCTCGCCCGGCTCGAACAGGCCGCGCCGTTCGAGCAGCGCCACATCGGCCCCGACCACGAGGCCCGGGCCAAGATGCTCGCGCAGGTCGGCTACGGCTCGCTGGACGACCTCACGGCCGCCGCCGTGCCGGACGTCATCAAGAACGCCGAGGCGCTGGACCTGCCGGAGGCCCGCTCCGAGGCCGAGGTGCTGGCCGAGCTGCGCTCCCTGGCCGAGCGCAACCAGGTCCTCGACTCCATGATCGGCCTCGGCTACTACGGCACCTTCACCCCGCCGGTCATCCTGCGCAACGTCATGGAGAACCCGGCCTGGTACACCGCCTACACGCCGTACCAGCCGGAGATCTCCCAGGGCCGTCTGGAGGCCCTGCTCAACTTCCAGACGATGGTCGCCGACCTCACCGGCCTGCCCACCTCCGGCGCCTCGCTGCTCGACGAGGGCACCGCCGCCGCCGAGGCGATGGCCCTCTCCCGGCGCATGGGCAGGAACAAGAAGGGCCTGTTCCTCGTCGACGCGGACGCCCTGCCGCAGACCGTCGCCGTCATCCGCACCCGCGCCGAACCCACCGGTGTCGAGGTCGTCGTCGCCGACCTCAGCGACGGCATCCCCGCCGAGGTCGCCGAGCGGGAGATCAACGGCGTCCTGCTCCAGTACCCGGGCGCCTCCGGTGCCGTCCGCGACCTCCGGCCCGTGATCGACCGGGCCCACGAACTCGGCGCCCTCGTCACCGTCGCCGCCGACCTGCTCGCCCTCACCCTGCTGACCCCGCCCGGCGAGCTGGGCGCCGACATCGCCGTCGGCACCACGCAGCGCTTCGGCGTCCCGATGGGCTTCGGCGGCCCGCACGCCGGCTACATGGCCGTCCACGAGAAGTTCGCCCGCAGCCTCCCCGGCCGGCTCGTCGGGGTCTCCGTCGACGCCGACGGCGACCGCGCCTACCGCCTCGCCCTGCAGACCCGCGAGCAGCACATCCGCCGCGAGAAGGCCACCAGCAACATCTGCACCGCGCAGGTCCTGCTCGCCGTCATGGCCGGCATGTACGCCGTCTACCACGGGCCCGAGGGGCTGCGCTCCATCGCCCGGCGCACCCACCGCTACGCGGCCCTCACCGCCGCCGGGCTCGCCGCGGGCGGCGTGGAGATCGTCCACGGCGCCTACTTCGACACGGTCACCGCGCGGGTGCCGGGCCGGGCCGCCGAGATCGTGAACGCCGCCCGCGAGAACGGCCTCAACCTGCGGCAGGCCGACGCCGACCACGTCTCCTTCGCCTGCGACGAGACCACCACGCGCGCCCAGGTCGGCGGCGTGTGGAACGCCTTCGGCGTCGAGGCGGACATCGAGGAGCTGGACGCGTCCGCCGCGGACGCGCTCCCCGGAGAGCTGCTGCGCTCCGACGACTTCCTCACCCACCCCGTCTTCCACCAGCACCGCTCCGAGACCGCGATGCTGCGCTACCTGCGCCGCCTCGCGGACCGGGACTACGCCCTGGACCGCGGCATGATCCCGCTGGGCTCGTGCACCATGAAGCTCAACGCGACCACCGAGATGGAGCCGGTCACCTGGCCCGAGTTCGGCGCGCTGCACCCCTTCGCCCCCGCCGAGCAGGCGCAGGGCTATCTGACGCTCATCCGCGAGCTGGAGGAGCGGCTCGCGGAGGTCACCGGGTACGACACGGTCTCGCTCCAGCCCAACGCCGGCTCGCAGGGCGAGTTCGCCGGTCTGCTCGCCGTGCGCGGCTACCACCGCGCCAACGGCGACGAGGGGCGCACCGTCTGCCTGATCCCCTCCTCCGCGCACGGCACCAACGCGGCCAGCGCCGTGATGGCCGGCATGAAGGTCGTCGTGGTCCGGACCGCCGAGGACGGCGAGGTCGACGTCGAGGACCTGCGGGCCAAGATCGAGAAGCACCGCGACGAACTGGCCGTGCTGATGATCACCTACCCGTCCACCCACGGCGTCTTCGAGGAGCACGTCGCCGACATCTGCGCCCGGGTCCACGACGCGGGCGGCCAGGTCTACGTGGACGGCGCCAACCTCAACGCCCTGGTCGGCCTCGCCAAGCCGGGCCACTTCGGCGGCGACGTCTCCCACCTGAACCTGCACAAGACGTTCTGCATCCCGCACGGCGGCGGCGGCCCCGGCGTCGGCCCGGTGGCCGTGCGCTCGCACCTGGCGCCGTACCTGCCCAACCACCCGCTCCAGCCCGCGGCCGGTCCGGCGACGGGCGTGGGCCCGGTCTCGGCGGCCCCGTGGGGCTCGGCGGGCATCCTGCCCATCTCCTGGTCGTACGTCCGGCTGATGGGCGGCGAGGGGCTCAAGCGGGCCACCCAGGTGGCCGTGCTGTCCGCCAACTACATCGCCAAGCGGCTGGAGCCGCACTTCCCGGTCCTCTACACCGGGCCGGGCGGGCTGGTCGCCCACGAGTGCATCATCGACCTGCGCGAGCTGACCCGGACGACCGGGGTGAGCGTCGACGACGTCGCCAAGCGGCTCATCGACTACGGCTTCCACGCGCCGACGATGTCCTTCCCGGTGCCCGGCACGCTGATGATCGAGCCGACCGAGTCCGAGGACCTGGCCGAGCTGGACCGCTTCTGCGACGCCATGATCGCCATCCGGGCGGAGATCGAGAAGGTCGGCTCCGGCGCCTGGCCGGCCGAGGACAACCCGCTGCGCGCGGCTCCGCACACCGCCGCCGCCCTCGGCGGCGACTGGGACCACGCCTACTCGCGCGAGGAGGCCGTCTTCCCGGCCGGGGTGACGGCCGCGGACAAGTACTGGCCGCCGGTGCGCCGCGTCGACCAGGCCTACGGCGACCGCAACCTCGTCTGCTCCTGCCCGCCGCTGGAGGCGTACGAGGACTGACGGAGCGGGCGGGCACCGCTGCCGCCGTACGGGCGGGACGGTGCCGTCCGCCACGGGGTGAGGGCCCCGGGGGGTTTGTTTGGGAAGGGGGGGGATCCCCCGGTTGGGGTGTCGGGGGGGGGACCGGGGTTTAGGGGGGGGGGAACAGAACCATGTCAAGGGGGA
>NZ_JBVKAT010000039.1:0-15152 GCF_055598485.1 Streptomyces sp. NPDC107521 | reverse complement strand
TCGACCACCACGCACTCCCCACACCCGAACAAGGACCCAGCACCACCCACACCGCCCCCCGCACCCCCACCGAAGAACGCATCGCCGCCATCTGGCGCGATCTGCTGGGCAAGGACGCGAGCACGCACGACAGCTTCTTCGACATCGGCGGGCATTCGATCCTCGCCGTACGGCTCGTCGCGCGGCTCCAGCAGGACTTCGACCTCGATCTGCCGATGCGGGTCGCCTTCGAGCGCCCCACCATCGCGCAGTTGGCCACGGAGATCGAGGAACGCGTCCGGGCCGAGGTCGACGCCGAGCTGTCCGGCCGCGCCTGAGCGCCGCCCCGCCGCCGTGCCCGGACACCGCCCCCGCCGGCCGTTCCGGGCACGGTCGGCCGCCCCCCGCACCCAGCACCGCCCGCCCCTCTGCCGGGCGTTGAGGCAACCGAGCGAAGGACGTCCCTATGCGTCACTTGATCTCCTTGACCGACCTGACCGACGACGAGCTGTACGCGTTGGTCGCCCGAGGGGCGGAGTTCGCCGCCGGAGCGGTGGCCGAGCCGCTGCGGGACGAGATCGTCGGCGTCTACTTCCGCCGTACGTCGACCCGCACCCGTACCGCCTTCACCAGCGGGGCGCTGCGGCTCGGCGCGCGGACGGTGACCTTCGGGCCCGACGACCTCCAGCTCAACACCGGGGAGACCACGGAGGACACCGGGCGGGTGCTGTCCGGCATGCTGGACCTGCTGGTGGCCCGGACCGCGGACGCCACGGAGGAGCTGCGGACCTGGGCGGCGGCCGGGCCGATGTCCGTGGTGAACGCGATGACCGCGGAGGAGCACCCGACCCAGGGGCTCACCGACCTGACCACGCTGCACCGCCACTTCGGCCGGGTCGAGGGGCTGCGGGTGCTGTACGTGGGCGAGGGCAACAACAGCGCGGCGGCGCTGGCTCTGGGCCTCACCCGCTTCCCGGGCACCGAGCTGGAGCTGCGCACCCCGCCCGGTTACGGTCTGGCGCCCGGCGTCCTCGCCGCCGCCGCCGCACAGGCGTCGCGCAGCGGTGCCGCGGTGTCGGAGAGGCACGACATGGCGGGGCCGGGCGCCGGCTTCGACGTGGTGTACACCACCCGCTGGCAGACCACCGGGACCAGCAAGCCGACCGCGGACTGGCGGACCGTGTTCGCCCCGTTCCAGGTGAACGGGGCGCTGTGGGAGTCCAGTCCGGACGCGGTGTTCCTGCACGACCTGCCCGCCCACCGGGGCGAGGAGGTCACCGCGGAGGTGCTGGACGGTCCGGCGAGCCTGGCGTTCACCCAGGCCGCGCACAAGCTGCACAGCGCCATGGCGGTCCTCGAATGGTGCCGGGCGGCGGGCCGCTCATGAGGAGGTGGCGACGCCTCCTCGGTCCGCAGGACCCGCACCTGCCGCCCGCGCTGAGCAGCTACCGCGACTTCCGGCTGCTGTGGGGCGGTTCGGCGATGGCGGTGATGGCCGAGCGCTGCTCGGGCATGGCGTTCACCCTGCTGGTGATGTGGCACGTCGGGTCGAGCGCCGCGGGAGTCGTGATGTTCGCGGGGCTGCTGCCCACGCTGCTGGTGCAGTTGCCGGCGGGCATCCTCGTCGACCGCCTGGACCGGCGGCGGGTCATGGTGACGTCGGTCGTGGTGCAGATGGTCGCCGTGGCCACGGTCGCCGTCTCCCTCGTGGGGGACAGGGTCCGGGTGTCGCACATCGCGGCGGTGGCGTTCGTGCAGAGCACGATGTCCGTCTTCTACCAGCTCTCCGAACGGGCCATGGTGCGCGGCGTGGTGCCGCGGCACCATCTGAACGCGGCGATGACCACCAACGAGGCCCGCTCGCGGGGGGTCAACTTCGTGGCCCGTCCGATGAGCGGGGCGATGATCGGCCTGTCGGCGTGGGTCCCGTTCCTGTCGAGCGTGGGGCTCTACCTCTGCTCGCTGGTCACCCTGGTGCGGCTGCGCCACCAGGAGCAGCCGCCGCGCCGCCCCGCGGGCGGGCGGCGGCTGCGGACGGAGGTGATGGCCGGGCTGCGCTGGGTGTGGAGCCGGGCCTATTTCCGGGCGGCGCTGCTGATCATCGCGGGCAGCAACCTGGTCTTCCAGGGGCTGATCCTGGGGGTGTACGCGGTGCTCAAGCACGACGGCCATCCCGCGGGCACCACCGGCTGGATCTCGGCGGCGGGCGGCGTGGGCGGTCTGGGCGGGGCCCTGGTGGGCGGCTGGCTGAACCAGCGGATGCCGATGCGGCACATCGTGGTCCTGGCCCACGCCGCCTGGGCGGTGGTGATGCCCGCGGCGGTATTCTTCCGGCATCCCGTGGCACTCTGCGCACTCTTCTGCATAACGTCGTTTATAGGAGCCGCTGTTACCGTCTCCGGCATGTCCTACCAGGTGCGCATCACTCCCCCGGAGATGCAGGGGCGGGTCGGCAGTGTCGTCATGCTCCTCGTGTCCGGGGCGAGTTCGCTCGGCGCCCTCGGTACCGGCTTCCTGATCAAGGCGATCGGCACCCGCGACTCCTTCGTGGGGCTGTCGGGCGCGATGGCGGCGCTCGCCGTGGTGGCGGCCGTCGTCTTCAGCAGGGCCGGAGCGGCCCGGGAGGACCCCGCGGACGGGACCTCCCCTCCCGGCGCGGCGCCCGCGCCCCCGGAGCCGGCCGCCGTGCCGGCTCCGCACGGGCCCGCGCCGGCCCCCGTCCCGAAGGGGACGCGGGCCGACACCCCCACCTCACCGAAAGCGCGGAGAACCGATGGATGACGCAGTCCGGCTGGAGTCGCTGACCAAGACGTACGGGTCCGGCGACAGCGCGGTCGGCGCCTTGCGCGAGATCGACCTGTCGTTCCCGCGAGGCGGCTTCACCGCGATCATGGGGCCCTCGGGCTCCGGCAAGTCGACCCTGTTACAGTGCGCGGCCGGTCTCGACCGGCCGACGTCGGGCAGGGTCCTCATCGACGGGCAGGACACGTCCGGGATGGACGAGACCCGGCTCACCGAACTGCGCCGCGCCTCCACCGGGTTCATCTTCCAGTCGTTCAACCTGCTGCCGTCGCTGACCGCCGAGCAGAACGTCGGGCTGCCGCTGCGGCTGGCCGGGCAGAGGCCGCAGCGCGGCGCGGTGCGCCAGGCCCTCGCCCAGGTCGGGCTGGAGCGGAAGGCGGGCAGCAGGCCGAGCCAGCTCTCCGGCGGGCAGCAGCAGCGGGTGGCGATCGCCCGCGCCCTGATCACCCGGCCCGCCGTGCTCTTCGCGGACGAGCCGACCGGCGCGCTGGACCTGGCGACCGGCCGGGAACTCCTGGCCACCCTGAGGGGGCTGGCCGGTTCCGGCGCGGCCGAGGGCCGGCCCGCGACCACCATCGTCATGGTCACCCACGACCCGACCGTCGCCGCCCACGCGGACCGGGTGCTCTTCCTCGCCGACGGCGGCCTCGTCGGCGAACTCCACCGGCCCACCGCCGACGCCGTCGCCGCCCGCATGACCCAACTGGCGGTGACCGCGTGATCCGGGTGGCCCTCATGACCCTGCGGGCCCGCTGGGTGTCGTTCCTCGGCACGGTCGTGGCCCTGGTCCTCGGGGTGGCGCAGGTCGCCGCCATGGGACTGCTGCTGACGACCGCGTTCGACCTGCCCGACCGGCCGGTGGAACGCTTCGCGGGCGCGCCCGCCGTGGTGGTCCCCGCCGCCCCGCACTGGGACTCGGCCCAGCACGACCTCGGCATCCGCTCCCCCCAGGCGGCCCGGGGGCTGAGCGCGGAGCTGCGCGACAGGGTCGCCGCGACCGGCGCGACCGTCACCGACCGCGCCTTCTACGCCCAGGTGTCCGACGGTCCCGAGGACCAGGTGGGGCACCCGTGGGGGGTGGCCCGCTTCGGCGGCTACCGGCTCACCTCCGGCTCGGCGCCCGCCGGGGACGCGCAGGTCGTCGTCCCGGCGGGCCGGGCGCGCGCCGGTGAGCGGGTGACCGTGCTGACGGCGTCGGAGGTGCGGACGTACACCGTCAGCGGCACCGTCTCCCCCGTCGGCTACGAGGACGCCGTCTTCTTCTCCGACCGGGAGGCCGCCCGGCTCTCCCCGCGGATCGACGCCCTGGTCGCGCTCGGCGGGCGGGAGGCCGTCGAGGCGGCCGTCGGCGGCGCCGGCGAGGTGCTCACCGGCGCCGACCGCCACCGGGCCGACGCCAGCGAGGCCGAGGACCGCGAGACCCTGGACAACACGATCACCCTGGTGCCGGTCATGGCGAGCGTCGCCGGGACCACCGCGGTCTTCGTGGTCGCCTCCACCTTCGCCTTCGCCGTCGTCCAGCGGCGCCGGGAGGTCGCCCTGCTGCGCGCGGTCGGCGCGACGCCCCGGCAGGTGCGCGGGATGGTCCGCGGCGAGGCCCTCCTGGTGGGCGGGGTGTCGGCCGCGGCCGGCTGTGTCCTCGGCCTGTTCGGGGCGCAGCTCCTGGCCGACATGCTGATCTCGATGGACGTGTCGCCGGACTGGTTCACCGTCACCCCGTCGCTGCACTGGACGGTGCTGGCGCCGCTCGCCGGGGCCTTCCTGGTGGGGCTGCTGGTGTCGGTGGGGGGCGCCGTCGCGGCGGCCCGGCGGGCGGGCACCGTCCAGCCCGTCGAGGCGCTGCGGGAGGCCGCCGTCGACGACACCGGCGTCACCCCCGGCCGGGCCCTGGTCGGCGGGGCCGCGCTGGCCGGCGGCCTCGGCTGGACCGCGTGGATCGCCACCGGCTCACCGGTGACGGTGCTCTCGCCGACGGTCTACGTGGTGTCGCTGATGGTTCCGGTGCTCGCGGCCGCGATCCTCGCGCCGATGGCCGTCGGCCCGCTGACCCGGCTGCTGATGCGGCCGTGGCGCGACTCCGCCGGTCCCACCGCCCTGCTGGTCCGGCAGAGCGCCCTCACCTCCCGGCGCCGCACCGCGGCCACCGTCGCCCCGGTGCTGCTCACCGTGGGCCTGGCCTTCTCGCTGCTCGCGGCGACCGACTCGCTGGGCGCGGCGCGCGACAGCGGGCTCCGCAACCGGGTGGTCTCCGAGTACGCCCTGGCCCCCGACGGCACGCCCGGTATCAGCACGGCCGTGATCGACAGGGTGGCCGCGGTGCCCGGCGTGCGGATCGCCGCCCCCCTGCTCACCACCGTCTACGAGAAGGACGAGGACCGCTACGACGAGAACGACGGCCTCGTCGTCGACCCTGCGGCGCTGAAGCGGAACCTGGACCTCGATGTCGTCGCCGGGTCCCTGGACGACCTCGACGCCGACAGCATGGCCGTCGCCGACCTCTGGCACCTCGACGTCGGTTCCACCCAGACCCTGCTCATGGCCGACGGCACCACCGCCCGGCTGCGGGTCGCCGCGGTGTACAAGGCGGTGCGGGGCGACGACGTGGCCTATCTGCCGCCGCGGTTCGCCGGGACCGCCCGGTACGCGCGCGACGGCCTGGCCCGCCGCGCCTACATCACCCTCGACCCGGGGACCGACCGCGGCGGGGCCGTCGCGGCGATCCGCGCGGCGGTCAAGGACTCCGGCGCCGCCTTCATGACGCGGGACGAGCTGGTCGCCTCGGAGGCCGCCTACGCCCGGCACCTCAACGAGGTGCGGCAGCGCTCCACCGCGCTGATCATCATGCTGTTCTGCTTCATCGCGATCCTCAACACCCTGCTCATGGCGACCGCCGACCGCCGCCGCGACCTCGCGGTGCTGCGCACCACCGGGGCCACGCCCCGGCAGGTCCTGCGGTTCTTCGTCGCCGAGTCGCTGCTCGTCTCCGCGATCGGCGTGGTGCTGGCCCTGGCCGCGACCGCCGTCAACCTGGCCGGTCTGTGGGGGGCGTTGCACCAGTTGTTCGGCACCACGCCGGTCTCGGTGCCGTACGCCACCGTGCTGGGCGTGGCCGCGGTCTCCGCGCTGCTCGCGGTCGTCGGCACGGTGCTGCCGGTCGCCGCGGGACTGCGGGCCGGGGCGGTGCGGCTGATCGGCACCCGCGAGTAGGCGGGGGCGCGGTGGGTCCGCGACCACGACCGGGCCGGGGCGTGACCGGGCCGGGGGCGCGGCGGGCCCGCACCCCGCCCCCGGACCTTCCCGTACCGCCCCCGCCTCCTCCGTTCCGCCCCCGGACCCACACGGCCCGGACCCGTCCCCCGCGGGTCCGGGCCGTGTGCCGTCCGGGCCCGGCGTGGCGGGCGCGTCCGTCCGCCGGACCGCCCGAATCCGCGGACCGCCCGGATCCGCGGGGCGGGCGGGTACGCGGCCGGTACGCCGGAGCGGGGTCCGCCCGGTAAGCCGGGACGGGCGGGGCGGGTACATCGGGACGGGGCCGGTACATCGGGACGGGCGTCCGCAGGCGCAAAAGAGTGCCGGTAGGAGTCCCGGTATAGGACGCCGTCGGACGCTGGGCTGGTATCCGACCGCAGAAGGGACACCGTCATGACCGACGAGCAGACCGACCACCGCACCTACCGGGTCGTCCTCAACGACGAGGAGCAGTACTCGATCTGGGACGCGCACCGCGAACTGCCGGCCGGTTGGCACGCGGAGGGCACCGAGGGCTCCAAGGAGGAGTGCCTCCGACGGATCGAGGAGGTCTGGACCGACCTGCGTCCGGCGAGCCTGCGCCGCCGCATGGAACAGGCGGGGGCCTAGCGACCCGACGGCGGCGGCAGCCCCGGGCACGCGCGACGGGCCCCCTGCGCACGGCGGGCCACGGCACACGCCGCAGGCCCGGGCACGGGGGTGGTCCCCGGTGCCCGGCAGGTCCCCGTACACGCGGCAGGACCCGGGGCCCGGCTCCCGCCGCCGGGAGTGGGGGCGTTCGGACACGGCGCCGCGACCGGCGGCTCCGGGGCCCGTGCCCGTGCCCGTGCCGGAAGGGGCGTACGTCCCTCCCGGTGGACGGGCGGACCCGGCACCGGTGACATGCCGACGGCCCCGTCCGGCGGCGGCCCGGTGAGGGAAGCACGGTCACCGCACCCGGCCCGGCAGGCACCGCGCACCGCACCGGCACGGCTCCGCCACCGGGAGGCGCCACGGGGCCGGAACCGCCGGCACCGGCAGGCACCGCGGGCATCACGGGGCACCGCAGGACACCGCCGTCCCCGGCCACCCCGGCCACCACCGGCACCGCGGACACCGCGGAGGTCCGGCACCGCCGCACCGGGCACCGCAGGGCCACCGCACCGCCACCGGCGGCACCGCACACGCACCCGCAGGCAGTACACGCAGCACGTCGTACGGAACTCAGGAACGGGAGGGGCGCTCAGTATGGCTACGGGCGAAGTCCGCACGGACGGACAGGGCGACAGCGACAGCAGGCGCGAGGAACTGGTGCGGGCACGGCTCGCCGGAGGCCGCCGGGGCCGCCGGGCCCCCCTCGCGCCGGTGGACAGAAACGGACCGCTGCCCCTGTCCCACGGGCAGCAGCAGATGTGGTTCCTCAGCCGGCTGGACCCGGAGAGCTGGGAGTACAGCGTCCCCGTGGCGCTCCGGCTGCGCGGTCCGGTCGACGCCGGGCTGCTGCGCCGCGGCCTCGGGGAACTGGTGGCCCGCCACGAGATCCTGCGCACCCGCTACGTCCTCGACGGCACCGCGCCCGTCCAGATCGTCGACCCGCCGGGCCCCTTCGACCTCCCGGTCGACGACCTCACCGCCGAAGACGATCCCGCCGAACGGGAGCGGCGGGCGCTCGCGCTGGCCGAGGCGGAGCCGGGCCGCCCCTTCGACCTGGCCGGGGGCGGGCCACTGCGGGCGCGGCTGATCCGCGTCGCCCCGGAGGACCACCTGCTGGTCGTCGTCTTCCACCATGTCGCCTGCGACGAATGGTCCGTCGGCCGGTTCCTCACCGAACTCGCCGCCCTCTACGAGGCGTTCGGCAGGGACGAGCCCTCGCCGCTGGCCCCGCTGCCCGTCCAGTACGCCGACTACGCCGCCTGGCAGCGTGGGCGCCTCGACAGCGGTCTGCTCACCGGCCAGCTCGACCACTGGCGCGAACGGCTCGCCGGTCTCACTCCGCTGGAGGTGCCGGCCGACCGGCGCCGACCGGCGATCCGCTCCCACGAGGGCGACGCCGTACCGGTGCGGCTGCCCGCCCCGCTCGCCGGGCGGCTGCGGGAGCTGGGACGGGACCACGGCGCGACCCTCTTCCACACCCTCCTGGCCGGATTCCAGGGCCTGTTGTCCCGCTACACGGGCCGCGACGACATCGCCGTCGGCACCGTGGTCTCCGGCCGCGACCGGCCCGAGCTGGAGGGGCTGATCGGCTACGGCATCAACACCCTGGTGCTGCGCGGCCGGTGGCGGGGCGACCCCGCCTTCCGCGAGCTGCTCACCGGTGCCCGCGCCTGCGTCCTGGACGCCTTCGACCACCAGGAGTACCCGTTCGCGCGGCTGGTGGACGAACTGGCCCCGGTCCGCGACCTGTCCCGCACCCCGCTGTGCCAGGTGGCGTTCACCATGCACCGCGAACGCACCACCGGCTTCGCCCTCCCCGGCGTCACCGCCGAGACCCTCGCCCCGGCCTCCCGCGTCTCCCGCTTCGACCTCACCCTCCAGTTGCGCGAGGACGGCGACGGCTCGGTGACCGGGGCGCTGGAGTACAGCACGGCCCTCTACGACCGGAGCACCGTCGCGCGCATGGCCCGGCACCTGGTGCGGCTGCTGGAGTCGGCCGCCGCCGACCCGGACCGCCCCCTGTCCCTCCTGGACCTGCTCGACGCCGACGACCTCGCCGTCCTGCGGCCCCCCGTCCGCACCGTCGACACCCCCACCCGGTGCGTCCACGAGCACGTCGAGCGGTGGGCCGCCGCCACACCCGACGCCGTCGCCGTGGTCTGCGGCACCGAACGCCTCACCTACGCCGAGCTGAACGCCCGCGCCAACCGCCTCGCCCACCACCTGCGCGCCCTGGGCGCCGGCCCCGGCCGTCTGGTCGGCGTCGCCCTCGACCGCGGGCCGCACCTCGTGCCCACCCTGCTCGGGGTGCTCAAGTCCGGCGCCGGATACCTCCCGCTGGACCCCGAGCACCCCGCCGACCGCCTCGCCCACACCCTGGAGGACGCGGGCGCCGACCTCGTCGTCACCGCCTCGGGCCACGCCGGCCGCCTGCGGGAGGCGTCCGCCGGGCGCCTCGTCGTCCTCGACGACCCACGCGAGGCCGCCGCCCTGGCCGGGGCACCCTCCGGGAACCCCGGCGCGGGCACCGACCCCGGCGACGTCGTCTACACGATCTACACCTCCGGCTCCACCGGCCGCCCCAAGGGCGTCGCCCTCAGCCACGCCAGTGTGCTGCGCCTGTTCACCGCCACCGAGGAGCACTTCGGCTTCGACGAGCACGACGTGTGGACCCTCTTCCACTCGTACGCGTTCGACATGTCGGTCTGGGAGATCTGGGGCGCCCTCGCCCACGGCGGACGCCTGGTCGTCGTCCCGGTGGAGACCTCCCGCTCCCCCGAGGAGTTCCTGCGGCTGCTCGCCGACGAAGAGGTCACCGTCCTCAACCAGACCCCGTCCGCCTTCCGCGGCCTGGTCTCACTGGCCGCCGAGGGCCATCCGCTCGTCGACGCCCTCTCCCTGCGCGTCGTCTCCTTCGGCGGCGAACGGCTGGACGTGCCCGCGCTGCGGCCCTGGGCGGAGCGCCGCGGTCTCGACCGCACCGCCCTCACCAATCTGTACGGCATCACCGAGACCTGCGTGCACACCACCTTCCACCGGATCACCGGGGCCGACCTGGACTCCGCCACCGGCAACCCGATCGGCGTGCCGCTGCGCGACCTCCAGGTCCATCTGCTCGGCCGCCACGGCGAACCGGTCCCGGTCGGCGTGCCCGGCGAGATCCACGTCGGCGGCCCGGGCGTCGCCCTCATGTACCTCAACCGGCCCGCCCTCACCGCCGAACGGTTCGTCCCCGACCCGTACGGCGCCCCCGGCACCCGGCTCTACCGCAGCGGCGACCTGGCCGCCCGGCGGCCCGACGGCGGCCTGGACTACCTGGGCCGCATCGACCACCAGGTCAAGATCCGCGGCCACCGCGTCGAACTCGGCGAGATCAGGGCCGCCCTCACCGCCCACCCCCGGGTCCGCGACGCCGTCGTGACCGTTCGCGAGGACACCCCCGGCGACCGTCGGCTGGTCGCCCACGTCGTGCCCACCGGCGACGCCGTCGCCGCCCCCAGCGAACTGCGCGCCCTGCTCGCGCGCACCCTTCCCGAGTACATGGTTCCGGCCGCCTTCCTCGTCGTCGGCCGCATCCCGCTGACCGTCAACGGCAAGCTCGACCAGGCCGCCCTGCCCTCGCCCGACCGCGCGGCCCTCGGCGTCGACGCCGTCCACGTCGCCCCGCGCACCCCCGCCGAGGAGGGGATGACCGCCGTCTGGCGCGAGGTCCTCGGCGTGGACACCATCGGCGTCGAGGACAACTTCTTCGACCTGGGCGGCGACTCCCTGCGCGCCGTCGCCCTCGTCGGCGCCCTGCGCGGCGGCGAGTTCGACGTCACCGTCCGCGACGTCTTCGCGCACCCCACCCCCGCCGGACTCGTCGCCTTCGCCACCGGCCGCCCCGCCCCCGCCTCGCCCCGGCCGCCCGTCGCCCCGTTCGCCCTGGTCGGCGACGCGGACCGGGCGCTGCTGCCCGCCGGACTGGTGGACGCCTACCCGCTGGCCCAGGTGCAGTTGGGCATGGTCGTGGAGATGCTCGCCGACAACGGCCGCAACCCCTACCACAACGCGACCTGCTTCCGCGTCCTCGACGACCACCCGCTGGACCCCGGGGTCCTGCGGCGCGCGGTCGCCACCGTCCTCGCCCGGCACGAGATCCTGCGCTCGTCCTTCGCGGTCGAGGGCTACTCCGTACCGCTCCAACTGGTGCACCCCGCCGATGCCGTGACCGCGCCCGTCACCACGCGCGACCTCACCGGACTGGACCCGGACGCCGTCGAGCGGTCCCTGCGCGCCCACCTGGCGGAGGAACGCGCCCTCCTCCTCGACCTCACCCGCGCACCGCTGGTCCGCTTCACCGGCCACGCCGTCGGCGACGGCTCCTGGTGGCTCACCCTCACCGAGTGCCACGCCGTCCTGGAGGGCTGGAGCCACCACTCCCTCCTCATGGAACTGGTCACCGTCTACCACGCCCTGCGCGCCGGCGAGCCCCTGCCCCCGGTGGACCCGCCCTCCGTCCGGTACGCGGACTTCGTCGCCGCCGAGCTGGAGTCCCTGGACGGCGACGAGGACCGCGACTACTGGCGGGGCGTCCTCGCCGGGCACGCCCCCTTCCGGATCCCCTCCGGCCTCGGCGACGACCCGGCGGCCACCCCGGGCGGTCTCCACCGCTCCTGGGTGCCCTACCACGACCTGGAGGCCGGGCTCCGCGCCCTCGCCACCGGCGCCGGGGTGCCCATCAAGAGCGTGCTGCACGCCGCCCACCTCAAGGTGCTGAGCCAACTCACGCCGGAGGAGAGCTTCTTCAGCGGGCTCGTCACCAACGCCCGCCCCGAGGCGGCCGGTGCCGAACGCGTCCACGGCGTCTACCTCAACCCGCTGCCCTTCGCCCACCGCCGCGACGCCCGCACCTGGCGGGAGCTGGTCCGGCGGGTCTTCGACCAGGAGATCGAGGTCTGGCCGCACCGCCGCTTCCCGCTCGGCGCCATGCAGCGCGACCTCGGCGGCGGCGAGCGCCTGGTCACCGCCCGGTTCAGCTACCAGAACTTCCGCCAGGTCGACCAGGACCTGATCGACTACCCGGCGACCATCGACGACAGCCCCACCGAGTTCCCGCTCGGCGTCTCCACTCGCGCCGGCTTCATGGTGATCACGGCTCAGCGCCACCACCTCGGCCGCCCCGCCGTGGACCGTCTTGCGGCGATGTACCGCGCGGTCCTGGAGGCCATGGCGGCGGACGCGGACGGCGACGCGCGGCGGACTTTCCTCCCGGACGGCGAACGCGAGCGCGTCCTGTCGACGTGGAACGACTCGGCGGCGCCGGTGCCGGACCTGACGGTGCCCGACCTCATCGCCCAACAGGTCCTCCAGCACCCGGACATGGCCGCCGTGGCCGACGCGACCACATCACTGACCTACGCCGAACTCGACGAACGGGCCAACCGCCTCGCCCACGCCCTGCGTTCGAAAGGAGTCGGCCCCGAATCGTCCGTGGCCGTACTGCTGGACCGGTCGACGGAACTGATCGTCGCCCTGCTGGCCGTCTGGCGCGCGGGCGCCGGATACGTACCGATGGACCCCGTCCTCCCAGCCACCCGGATCGCCGCCATGATCGAAGACGCAGGCGTCCAAGTCACCATCACCTCACCCGCGTACGCCGACCGGTTCACCATTCCCGTCCTGCACACCGACGACGACCACACACATCTGCCCCACACCGCGCCCGACATCACGGTCGACCCCGACACCCTCGCCTACACCGTGTTCACCTCCGGCTCCACCGGACGCCCCAAAGGCGTCCAGATCACCCACCGCACCCTCATCAACCACATCCACTGGGCCACCCGCGAACTCACCACCGCCGGCACCGGCGGAGCACCCGTCTTCTCCTCCGTCGCCTTCGACCTCGTCGTCCCCAACCTCTGGGCACCCCTCACCACCGGACAACGAACCTGGCTCCACCACGACGACCTCACCACCCTCGGCACCGCCCTCACACAAGCCGCACCCTTCTCCTTCATCAAACTCACCCCCGGACACCTGGAAATCCTCACCGGCCAGCTCACCAACGACCAGATCAGCACCCTCGCGGGCAAAATCGTCATCGCCGGCGAAGCACTCCCCGGCACCCTCGCCGAACGCTGGCGCCAACTCCTCGGCAACAACCGGGTCATCAACGAATACGGACCCACCGAAACCACCGTCGGCGCCTCAATCCATCCCCTCAACGAATCCGTCGAGGGCATCGTCCCCATCGGCCGCCCCCTGCCCAACATGACCCTGCACATCCTCGACACCCACCTCCAGCCCGTCCCCGTCGGAGCACCCGGCGAACTCCACATCGGCGGCACCGGAATCGCCCGCGGATACGCCAACGACCCCACCCGCACCGCCCAACGCTTCCTCCCCAACCCCTACGGACCCCCCGGCACCCGCCTCTACCGCACCGGCGACCTCGCCCGCCAACACCCCGACGGAACAACCCAATTCCTCGGCCGCACCGACAACCAGACCAAAATCCGCGGCCACCGCATCGAACCCGACGACATCCGCGCCACCCTCACCACACAACCCGGCATCCACGACGCCACCGTCATCGTCTCGGACAACCAACAGCTCATCGCCTACATCGTCACCGACAACCCCCACAACCCCGACCTCACCCACACCCTCCCCGACTACATGATCCCCACCACCTACATCCGACTCGACACCCTCCCCCTCACCCCCAACGGCAAACTCGACCACCACGCACTCCCCACACCCGACGACAACCCCGACAACCACCCCCACACCGCCCCCCGCACCCCCACCGAAGAACGCATCGCCGCCATCTGGAGCAAGGTCCTCGGCACCGAACAACCCTCCGTCACCGACAGCTTCTTCGACCTCGGCGGACACTCCATCAAGGCCATCGCCCTCGTCGGCGCCCTCCGCTCCGAAGGCTTCCCCGCCACCGTCCGCGACGTCTTCCACCACCGCACCATCGCCGACCTCACCGCACACCTCACCGGCACGGAGGCCACCGCGCCCGGGGACACCTTGGTCGCCCCCTTCGCCCTGGTCCCCGACGAGGACCGCGGGCGGCTCCCCGGCGGTCTGGCGGACGCCTATCCGCTGGCCCAGGTGCAGTTGGGCATGCTCGTCGAGATGCTCGCGGACGACGGGCGGAACAAGTACCACAACACCACGGCGTTCCGGATCAAGGACGGCCGCCCGTTCGACGCGGAGGCGCTGCGCCGCGCCGGGCAGGTCCTGGTGGAGCGGCACGAGATGCTGCGGGCCTCCTTCGACCTGGAGACCTACTCGGTCCCGCTCCAGCTCGTCCACGCGTCGGCGGAACTGCCGGTGACGGTGATCGATCTGCGGGGGCTGAGCCCCGAACAGCAGGCCGAGAGGCGCCGGGAGCACATCGCCGCCGAGCGGGCCACCGCCTTCCCGCTCGACCGGGCGCCCCTGCTGCGGGTCTCGGCGCTGGTCGAGTCCGACGGGGCGTGGTGGCTGTCGGTCAGCGTCTGCCACCCGATCACGGAGGGCTGGAGCCACCGCGGCCTGCTCAGCGACATCGTCGAGGGATACCTGCGGCTGCGGTCCGGCCGGCCGCCGCGCGAGGTTCCCGTACCGGCGGTCCGTTACGCGGACTTCGTCGCGGCCGAGCAGGCGTCGATCGACTCGGAGGAGGACCGCGCGTACTGGCGGGGCGTCCTCACGGAACACGCCCGGTTCGCACTCCCCGCGGGCTGGGGCGAGCCGGAGCCCGGCGACCGGGCCCTGACCGCCCACGTACCGCTCGGCGACCTCACCGCGGACCTGCGGTCGGCGGCGCGCACCACGGGCACGTCGCTCAAGGCGGTCCTGCACGCGGCCCACCTCAAGGTGATGAGCGCGCTGACCGTGGAGGAGGCGTTCTGCACCGGCCTGGTATCCAGCGGCCGGCCCGAGGTGGAGGGCGCGGAGCGGGTCTACGGCATGTACCTCAACACGGTGCCGTTCGCCCACCGCCGGGGCGCCCGCACCTGGGCCGAGCTGATCCGCCAGGTGTACCGGCAGGAGACCGGGCTGTGGCCGCACCGCCGGTTCCCGATGCCCGTGATGCAAAGGGAGTTGGGGAACGGCGAGCGCCTGCTCGACGTCCGCTTCAGCTACCTCGACCTCTCCGACGCCCAGGCCGAGAGCGATCTCGTGGACGCCGGTTCCGGGGACGGCGAGGGTGCGACGGAGTTCGGCCTGGCCGTCGCCGCCCGGGGCAGCGGGCTGCTCCTCACCGCCGACCCGGCGGTCCTCGGCCGCGCCTCGGTGGACCGGCTGGCGACGATGTACCGGGCGGTGCTGGAGGCCGTCGCGGCCGACGTGGACGGCGACGCCCTCGGGGCGTTCCTCCCGGACGGCGAACGCGAGCGGGTGCTCACGACGTGGAACGACTCGGCGGCGCCGGTGCCGGAGCTGACGGTGCCCGACCTCATCGCCCAACAGGTCCTCCAGCACCCGGACGCGATCGCCGTGGCCGA
>NZ_JBVKAT010000038.1:0-21429 GCF_055598485.1 Streptomyces sp. NPDC107521 | reverse complement strand
CGCCTGCACCCGCAACACACCCACATCCAGCAACACCGGCGCCACCAACGCCTCACCCACACCCAACGCCCGGTCGAACAACCCCAGACCGAGATCGACGGGGAGGGCGCCCACGCCCTGGCGTGCCAGCCGGGCGAGTTCGGCCTCGTCCAGCGCACCGGTCATTCCGGTGGCGTCGGCCCAGAGTCCCCAGGCCAGGGAGGTCGCCGGAAGTCCGGCGGCGCGACGGGAGGCGGCGAGGGCGTCCAGGAAGGAGTTCGCGGCGGCGTAGTTCGCCTGACCGGAGCTGCCGACCAGGGCGGCCACGGAGGAGAAGAGCACGAACGCCGACAGGTCCCGGTCCACGGTCAGCTCGTGCAGGTGCAGGGCCGCGTCCAGCTTGGGCCGCATCACCCGCTCCAACTGCTCCGGGGTCAACGACTCGATGACACCGTCGTCCAGCACACCGGCCGCGTGCACGACCGCCGTCAACGGAGCATCCACCGAGGCGATCACGGCGGCGAGCTGCGCACGGTCGGCGACGTCGCACGCCTCCACCCGCACCCGCGCACCGGCCGTGCCGAGTTCGGCCACGAGCTGCTCGGCCCCGGCGGCGGCGGCACCGCGGCGGCTCAGCAGCAGCAGGTCGGACACACCGTGCGCCCGCACCAGGTGGCGGGCGACCAGCGCGCCGAGCCCGCCGGTGCCACCCGTGACGAGCACGGTGCCGTCGCCGAGGCCCGGCGGAGGGGTCGCGGCGGCGGTGACACGGGCCAGGCGCGGGGCCAGCACCCGGCCGTCGCGCACGGCGAGCTGGGGCTCCTCGGCGGCGGCCAGGGCCGCCCAGTCCGGCGCTTCCGCGCCGAGGTCCCGGCCCGGCGCGAAGTCGGCCAGGACGAAGCGGCCCGGGTGCTCGGACTGGGCACTGCGGACCAGGCCCCAGACGGGGGCGGCGGAGAGATCGGGGGACTCGTCCCCGGCGGCGACGGCCGCACGGGTGGCCACGACGAGCCGGGCCCGGCCGAGGGCCGGCTCCGCGAGCCAGCGCTGCACCAGGGCGAGGGCCCGTGCGGCGACGGTGTGCGCCACCGCCGGGCCGTCCTCGGTCGCGTCCCCGTTCAGGGTGCTCTGGCCGTCGACGACGGCGACGACAAGATCCGGGCAGGCAGCGCCCTCGGCGACGGCCAGGGCGAGCGCGCCCAGGCCCTCGGGGCCGTCCTCCCGGCCCAGCACCTCCACGGCCACCGGCCCGGCGGCGGGCTCCACCGCGACCTCGGTCCACTCCACGCGGAACAGGGAGTCCTGTCCCCCGCGCCGGGCCCCGGCGAGCTGCTCCTCGCCCACGGGGCGCACGGCGATGGACTCGACCGAGACGACCTCGGCACCGGATTCGTCGACGGCGTCGAGACGCAGCGCCGAGTCACCCGTGGCGACGGCACGCACCCTCAGCCGGGTGGTGCCCCGCTGCGCGAGGCGGGCGCCGGACCAGCTGAACGGCATCTTCCGCTCGCCGCTCCCGTCGCCCAGGAGCAGGACGGCGGCACCGCTCTGGAGGGCTGCGTCGAAGAGCGCCGGGTGGATGCCGAAGTCGGCGGCGCCCGTGTCGTCGGGCAGTTCCACCTCGGCGTACACGTCCGTGCCGTCGCGCCAGAGGGCACGCAGCCCCTGGAAGACGGGGCCGTAGTCGTAGCCGATCTCGGCGAGGCGGGCGTACGCGTCCTCGACCGCGACCTCCTCGGCGTCGGCCGGGGGCCACTCGGCGGGCCAGGGCACGGACGGGGCCGTCTCGGCGACGAGGGTGCCGCGGGCGTGGCAGATGCCCTCGCCGGCGCCCTCCCCCTCGGCCTCGGGCCGGGTGTAGACGGCCACGCTGCGGCGGCCGTCCTCCTCCGGCTCCCCCACGGTGACCTGCACCCGGACCGGCTGGTCCTCGCGCAGGATCAGCGGCGCCTCCAGCACCAGCTCCTCGACCACGGGGGCTCCGGCCAACCGGCCTGCCGTCAGGACGAGTTCGATGTGCGAGGTGCCCGGTACGACGATGTTGCCGAGGAGGACGTGCTCGGCGGTCCACGGGTGGGTGTCGGTGGACATGCGGCCGGTGAACAGCCACTCGTCCCGGTCCCCGACCCGCACCCCGGCCACCAGCACCGGGTGCTCGATCCTCCCCAGCCCGGCGGCCGCCGGGTCACCCGAGCCCGCCCCGGGGGCGATCCAGTAGCGCTCGCGCTGGAAGGCATAGGTCGGCAGATCGACGCGCCGGACACCGGTACCGGCGTAGAACGCAGCCCAGTCGACCGGAACGCCGGCGCAGTGGGCCTGGCCCAGGAACGAGGCGAACGCCTCAACCTCCGAAGTACGCGCCCGCAGCGTCGGGACGAAGACCGCCCGGTCCCCGTCGAGGATCTGCCGGGCCATCGCCGTCAGCACGGCATCCGGGCCCACCTCGACAAACCGGGTCACGCCCTCAGCGGCGAGGGTGGTGATGCCGTCCGCGAAACGGACCGCTTCCCGCACGTGGTTGACCCAGTACGCGGGATCGGTCAGCTCCTCGGAGACCAGGCCACCGGTCAGGTTGGACACCACCGCGATCCGAGGCTCCTGGAAGGCCAGCCCCTCGGCCACGGCCCGGAACTCGTCGAGCATCGGCTCCATCAACGGCGAATGGAACGCATGACTCACCCGCAGACGCGTCGTCTTGCGGTCCGCCCACACCGGCAGCCACTCGTCCAACGCCGCCAGCTCACCCGAAACCACAACAGCCCGGGGGCCGTTGACCGCCGCGACGGACAGACGGCCCTCGAAGCCCTCCAGGGAGGCGAGAACCTCGGCCTCGGTCGCCCGGACGGCCACCATGCCGCCACCCTCCGGCAGCGCACCCATCAACCGGCCACGAGCCGCCACCAGCCTCGCCGCATCCGCCAGCGACAGCACACCCGCGACGTGAGCACACGCCAGCTCACCCACCGAGTGACCCACCACCACATCCGGCGTCACACCCAGCGACTCCAGCAGACGGAACAACGCCACCTCGACCGCGAACAACGCGGCCTGAGTGAACTCCGTCCGATCCAGCAGAGCAGCCTCCGCCGAACCCTCCGCCGCGAACAACAACTCCCTCAGCGAACGCCCGAGATGGGCGTCCAGCTCACCGCACACCTCGTCCAACGCCGCCCCGAACACCGGATAGGCCACCGCAAGACCGGCACCCATCCCCGCACGCTGCGCACCCTGCCCCGTGAACAGGAAACCCGTCTTCCCACCGACAACCGAACCAACAGCCGTCCGACCGTCCACCACCCGCTCAAGCGCGGCGACCAGCTCATCACGGCCCGACGCCACCACCGCCGCCCGACGCTCGAACTGCGCCCGCGACACCACACCCGAGAACGCCACATCGGCCACCGACAACGCCGGCCGGGACAGCAGAAGCGACCGAAGCCGCTCCGCCTGACCCACCACAGCCGCCGCACTCCTGCCCGACACCACCACCGGCACCACCGCGGGGTGTCCGCCACCGGACGCCTCCGTCTCCATGGCGGGGGTCTCCTCGGCGGCCGGAGCCTCTTCGAGGATGAGGTGGGCGTTGGTGCCGCTGATGCCGAACGAGGAGACGCCCGCGCGGCGGGGGCGTTCGCCGCTCGGCCACGTCTCGGCCTCCGTGAGGAGGCGCACCTCACCGGCGGTCCAGTCGATCTCCGGGGAGGGCTCGTCCACGTTGAGGGTCCGCGGCAGCACGTCGTGCCGCATCGCCATGACCATCTTGATCACGCCCGCGACACCGGCCGCGGCGGAGGTGTGCCCGATGTTGGACTTGATGGAGCCCAGCCGCAGCGGGCCGTTCACCCGCTCCTGGCCGTACGTCGCCAGCAGCGCGTGCGCCTCGATGGGATCGCCCAGCCGCGTACCGGTGCCGTGTCCCTCGACCGCGTCCACGTCCGCCGGGGCCAGCCCCGCGTTGGCGAGGGCCTGCCGGATCACCCGCTCCTGCGACGGACCGTTCGGCGCCGTCAGGCCGTTGCTCGCGCCGTCCTGGTTGACGGCGCTGCCCCGGATCACGGCGAGGACCCGGTGGCCGTTGCGCCGGGCCTCCGAGAGGCGCTCCAGCACGACCAGGCCGACGCCGTCGGAGAAGCCGGTGCCGTCCGCGGCGGCGGCGTACGGCTTGCAGCGGCCGTCGGTGGCCAGTCCGCGCTGGCGGCTGAACTCCTGGAGGAGGAAGGGCCCGGCGAGGACGGTGACGCCGCCCACCAGGGCGAGGGAGCACTCGCCGGAGCGCAGGGCCTGCGAGGCGAGGTGCATCGCGACGAGCGAGGAGGAGCAGGCGGTGTCGACGGTGACGGCGGGGCCCTCGAAGCCGAAGCTGTAGGCGACGCGGCCGGAGACGACGCTGGAGGCGGTGCCCGCGAGGCGGAAGCCCTCCAGTTCGGGCTGGGTGGGGCCGCCGGTGCTGCCGTAGTCGGAGAGGACGGCTCCGGCGAAGACGCCGGTGTCGGTGCCGCGCAGGGCGGCCGGGTCGATGCCGGCGTCCTCCAGGGCCTCCCAGGACGCTTCGAGGAGAAGGCGCTGCATGGGGTCGATGGCGAGGGCCTCGCGGGGGCTGATGCCGAAGAAGCCCGCGTCGAAGTCGCCGACGCCGTCGACGAACCCGCCGCCGCTCGTGTAGACCTTGCCGGTCTGCTCGGGGTCGGGGTCGTAGAGGTGGTCGAGGTCCCAGCCCCGGTCGTCGGGCAGGGCGGAGATGCCGTCCCGGCCCTCGGCCACGAGCCGCCACAGCTCCTGGGGGGAGGTGGCGCCGCCCGCGTAGCGGCAGCTCATGCCGACGATGGCGATGGGCTCGCTCGCCTGGGCCAGCAGCCGGCGGTTCTGCTGGCGCAGGCGTTCGGTCTCCTTGATCGACTTGCGCAGTGCCGCGACGAGTTCGTTCTGGTTGGCGGACATCGCCTTGGTTCCCCCGTTCGGCCGCGTGCCGGCGGCCGTGTTCTGAGCTTCTCTGGGATCGGACGTGGTGGCGTCGTCGCTCATTCCACGTCTTCCTGGGTCATGCGGATCAGCGCGGCGACGTCCATCTCGTCGATCTCCTCGATGGACAGGGCGGCTTCGTCCCCGGTGTCGGTGTCGGCGGGGTCGGTGGCGGCCAGTTCGACGAGGGCGTCGAGGAGTCCGGCCTGTCGGAGCCGGGCGAGGGGGATCGAGGCCAGCAGGGCGCGGATCTCGTCCTCCTCGGAGCGGCGGCCCGGGTCGGCGGCCGTGGTGGCCGGTACGGCGGCGGCGACGAGGTAGCGGGCGACGGCGAGGGGGGTCGGGTGGTCGAAGACCAGGGTGGTGGGCAGGCGGAGGCCGGTGGCCGGGGTGAGCCGGTTGCGGAGTTCCACGGCGGCCAGGGAGTCGAAGCCGAGTTCCTTGAAGGCGCGTTCGGGATCGACGGCGTCGGCGGAGGCATGGCCGAGGACCGAGGCGACCTGGGCGCGGACGAGGTCGAGGGCGAGGGTCTCCCAGTCCTGGGGGTCCGTTCCGGCGAGGCGGTCGGCGAGTGAGCCGCCCGCGGTTCCGGTGCGGCGGGCCGGTGCCTTGACCAGTCCGCGCAGCAGGGCGGGCAGCAGGCCGTTCTGGGCCTGGGCCCGCAGGGCGGGCTGGTCGAGGCGGGCGGGGACGAGCAGGGGCTCGTCCAACCGGGCCGAGGTGTCGAAGAGTTCGAGACCGAGTTCGTTGGAGAGCGGGGCCACGCCGAGCCGGGCGAGACGGGCGATCTCGGCGTCGCCGAGTTCGCCGGTCATGCCGGTGGCGTCGCCCCAGAGGCCCCAGGCGAGCGAGGTCGCGGGCAGGCCCGCGGCGCGCCGGTCGGCGGCGAGGGCGTCCAGGAAGGCGTTGGCGGCGGCGTAGTTGGCCTGGCCGGGGCTGCCGATGAGGGCGGCGAGGGAGGAGAAGAGGACGAAGGCCGTCAGGTCGCTGTCCGCGGTGAGTTCGTGGAGGTGGAGCGCGGCGTCGATCTTGGGCCGCATGACCCGTTCGACCTGCTCGGGGGTGAGGGATTCGATGACGCCGTCGTCGAGGACGCCGGCGGAGTGGATGACGGCGCGCAGCGGCCGGTCCAGCCCGGCGAGGAGAGCGGCGAGCTGGTCGCGGTCGGAGACGTCGCAGGCCGCGGCGCGGGCGTCGGCGCCCAGTGCGGCGAGTTCCGCGAGGAGTTCCGGCACGCCGTCGGCGGCGGGGCCGCGGCGGCTGACGAGGAGGAGGTGCTTGGCGCCGTGCCGTTCGGCGAGGTGGCGGGCGAAGAGGGCGCCGAGGCCGCCGGTGCCGCCGGTGATGAGGACGGTGCCCTCGGGGTCGAGCGGGGCGGGCACGGTCAGCACGACCTTGCCGGTGTTGCGGCCCTCGCGCAGGAAGCGGAACGCCTCGGCGCCGCGCCGCACGTCCCAGGTGCGCACCGGGGCGTGCTCCAGGACGCCCTTCTCGAAGAGGGCGACGACCTCGGTGAGCATCTCCTGGATGCGCTCGGGGCCGGCCTCCAGGAGGTCGTAGGAGCGGTAGCGGACGCCGTCGCGTTCGGCGGCCACGACGTCCGGGTCGCGCAGGTCGGCCTTGCCCATCTCGACGAACCGGCCGCCCCGGGGCAGCAGGTCGAGCGAGGCGTCGATGAAGTCGCCCGCGAGGGCGTTCAGCACCACGTCCACGCCCTCGCCGCCGGTGACCTCCAGGAAGCGGTCCCGGAACGACAGGTCGCGCGAGGAGGCGATGGCGTCGTCGGCGACGCCCAGGGCACGCACGGCGTCCCACTTGGGTTCGCTGGCGGTGGCCAGCACCTCGGCGCCGAAGTGCCGGGCGAGCTGGACGGCCGCCATGCCCACGCCTCCGGCGGCGGCGTGCACCAGCAGCCGCTCGCCCCGCCGCAGCCCCGCGAGGTCCACCAGCCCGTAGTAGGCGGTGAGGTAGACGACGGGGAGGGCGGCGGCCTGGGTGAAGGTGAAGCTGTCGGGCATGCGGACGACGGTGCGGCGGTCGGCGACGGCGACGGGGCCGAAGGCGTCGAGGACCAGGCCGAGGACGCGGTCGCCGGGGGCCAGGTCGGTGACGGCGGCGCCGACCTCGAGGATCACGCCGGCGGCCTCGCTGCCGAGCGGTGCCTCGCCGGGGTAGGTGCCGAGGGCGATCAGGACGTCGCGGAAGTTGAGTCCCGCGGCGCGGATGCCGACGCGCACCTCGTTGACGCCGAGCGGGCGGTCACCGGCGGACGCGATGATGCCGAGGTCCTCCAGGGAGCCCTTGCGCCGGCTGCCCAGCCGCCAGGCGCCGTCGACGGTGCCGGTCTCGGCGCGCGCGAGGCGGGGGACGAGGACCTGTCCGGCGCGGACGGCGAGCTGCGGTTCGTCGCCGCCGAGGAGCGCGGCCCAGTCGGCCCCGTCGGCGTCCCGGCCGCCGAGGTCGACGAGGGCGATGCGGCCGGGGTGTTCGGACTGGGCGCTGCGGACCAGGCCCCAGACGGGTGCCTGGACGAGGTCGGGCACCTGCTCGCCGACGGCGACGGCGTCGCGGGTCACGAGCGTCAGGCGGGCGCCCGCCAGGGTCTCGTCGGCGATCCACCGCTGGAGGAGTTCCAGGGTGCGGGCGGACAGGGCGCGGGCCCGTTCGGCGGCGTGGCCGTCGGTGCCGGGTTCGACGGTGGCGACGACCACGTCGGGCACGGGGGCGCCCGCGGCGACGGCTCGTTCCAGGGCGTCCAGGTCGGTGTGGTGCTCGCCGGGGGCGCCGAGCGAGGCGGCGGTGCCGAGCAGGGCGACGGCGACGGGGCGGGGGGCGGCCTCGGCGGCGGCGGGGGTCCAGTCGAGGCGGAACAGGGCGTTCTGCCCGGCGCCGTGGCCGCCCTCCAACTGGGCCCGGTCGACGGGCCGTACGGTCAGTTCGTCGACGGTGACGACGGGCACGCCGTGTTCGTCGGCCACGTCGATGCGCAGCGCGGAGCCCTCGGTCCGGGTGAGGCGGGCGCGGACCCGGGGGCCGGGGGTGCCGGGGCCGAGGCGGACCCCGGCCCAGGAGAAGGGCAGGTCGACGCCGGAGGCGAGGTCCTTCCCGAGGAGGGCGCCGTGCAGGACGGCGTCGAAGAGGGCGGGGTGGATGCCGAAGCCCTCGCCGCCGGCGCCCTCGGGCAGCGCGATCTCGGTGTAGAGGTCGTCGCCGGAGCGCCAGGCGGCGCGCAGGCCCTGGAAGAGGGGGCCGTACTCGTATCCGGCGGCGTCGGCCCGGGGGTACAGGCCGTCGACGGCGACGGGGTCGGCCCCGGCGGGCGGCCAGGCGCCGAGGGGGCGGGCGGGTTCGGCGTGGGTGGTGAGGCGGCCGTGGGCGTGGCGGACCGGGGGTTCCCCGGAGCCCTCGGGGCGGGAGTAGACGGCGACCTCGCGGTGGCCGTCGGCGTCCTCGGTGCCGACGATCACCTGGACCTGGCGGGCGGTGTCCTCGGTGAGGACCAGCGGGGCCTGGAGGACGAGTTCGTCGATGACGGGGGCCCCGGTCTCGGTCCCGGCGGCGAGGACGGCCTCGACGAGGGCGGCGCCGGGCAGCAGGACGGTGCCGAGGACGGCGTGGTCCTGGGTCCAGGGCTGGGAGTCCTGGGAGACGCGGCCGGTGAAGAGGGTCTCGTCGCGGTCGCCGACGGGTACGGCGGCGGAGAGCACCGGGTGGGTGAACCGGCCGAGTCCGGCGGCCGCGGGGTCGCCCGCCGAGCCGGGCATCATCCAGTACCGCTGGCGCTGGAAGGCGTAGGTGGGCAGGTCGACGCGGGCGGCGGTGCCTCCCGCGTGGAAGGCCCGCCAGTCGACGGCGGCACCGGCGGCGTGGGCCTCGGCCAGGGAGCGGGCGAAGCGGGCGAAGCCGCCCTCGTCGCGGCGGAGGGAGCCGAGGACCGCGGCGCGGTCGGCCGCGTCCAGGGCCTGGACGCTCTCCTCGACGGGAACCTTGAGCACGGGGTGCGGGGAGACCTCGACGAAGCAGTTGAGCCCCTGGTCGAGGAGGGCGCGGACGCCGGACTCGAAGCGGACCTGGCCGCGGAGGTTGCGGTACCAGTAGTCGGCGCCGAGTTCGGTGGTGTCGGTGAACTCCTCGCGGAGGGTGGAGTAGAAGGGGATGCGGCCGGGCCGGGGGGCGATGGGGGCGAGCACGTCGAGGAGTTCGGCCTCGATGGCGGCGACCTGCGCGGAGTGGGAGGCGTAGTCGACGGAGACCCGGTGGAAGCGGACGCCGGACTCCTCGCAGGCGGCGGCCAGTTCGTCGAGGGCGGTGGGCTCGCCGGAGACGACGACGGCGGTCGGGCCGTTGACGGCGGCGACGGAGACGCGTCCGCCGTAGGGGGCGAGGAGTTCCTCGACCCGCTCGACGGGCAGGGCCACGGAGGCCATGCCGCCCTGTCCGGCGAGGCGTTCGCGGATGGCCCGGCTGCGCAGGGCGACGACGCGGGCGGCGTCGTCGAGGGTGAGGCCCCCGGCGACGTAGGCGGCGGCGATCTCGCCCTGGGAGTGGCCGAGGACGGCCTCGGGGACCACTCCGTACGACTGCCAGAGCGCGGCCAGGGAGACCATGACGGAGAACAGGGCGGGCTGGACCACGTCCACCCGCTCCAGGGTGGGGGCGCCGGGGGCGCCGCGCAGGACGGCCTCCAGGTCCCAGTCGACGTGGGGGGCGAGGGCGGCGGCGCAGGCGGCGATCTCTGCGGCGAAGACGGGCGCGGTCTCCAGCAGGTCCACCGCCATGCCCTGCCACTGGGCGCCCTGGCCGGGGAAGACGAAGACGGTGCGGCCGCCGGTGACCCGGCCCTCGGCGACGTGCGCGGCGGGTTCGGCGGCGGAGAGGGTTCTGAGTCCGGACAGGAGGGTGCCGCGGTCGGTGGCGACCACGGCGGCCCGCCTGTCCAGGTGGGCGCGGGTCGCGGCGGAGGAGTAGGCGATGTCGGCGACGGACAGGTCCGGCTTGGCGATCATGAGGGCGCGCAGCCGGTCGGCCTGGGCGCGCAGGGCGGTGTCGGAGGCGGCGGAGAGCAGTACCGGCAGGGCCCCGGGGGCGCTCGCGGCGGTGCCGGTGGTGTCCGGTGCCGGGTCCTCGGCGGTCCCGGGGTCCGCGGCGGGTGCCTCTTCGAGGATGACGTGCGCGTTGGTGCCGCTGACGCCGAAGGAGGAGACGCCGGCGCGGCGGGGCCGGTCGCCGGCGGGCCAGGGGCGGGCCTCGGTGAGGAGGCTGACCTCACCGGCGGTCCAGTCCACGTTGCCGGAGGGCTTGTCCACGTGCAGGGTGCGCGGGAGTTCGCCGTTGCGGAGCGCCATCACCATCTTGATGATCCCGGCGGCTCCGGCGGCGGCCTGGGTGTGGCCGATGTTGGACTTGACGGAGCCGAGGCGCAGCGGCCCGTTCTCGCGTTCGCGGCCGTAGGTGGCGAGCAGGGCCTTGGCCTCGATGGGGTCGCCGAGCGGGGTGCCGGTGCCGTGGCCCTCGACGGCGTCGATGTCGGCGGGGCGGAGGCCGGCGTCGGCGAGCGCCTGCCGGATGACCCGCTCCTGGGAGGGGCCGTTGGGGGCGGTGAGGCCGTTGGAGGCGCCGTCCTGGTTGACGGCGGAGCCGCGGACGACGGCGAGGACGCGGTGGCCGTTGCGGCGGGCGTCGGAGAGGCGCTCCAGGACCAGCAGTCCGGCGCCCTCGGCCCAGCCCACGCCGTCGGCGGCGTCGGAGTAGGCCTTGCAGCGGCCGTCCGGGGAGACCCCGCGCTGGCGGCTGAACTCGATGAAGATGTTCGGGCGGGCGAGGACGGTGACGCCGCCGACGAGGGCGAGGGAGCACTCCCGGGCGCGCAGCGCCTGGGCGGCCTGGTGGACGGCGACCAGGGAGGAGGAGCAGGCGGTGTCGACGGTGACGGCGGGCCCGGTGAAGCCGAAGGTGTAGCTGATGCGGCCGGAGGCGACGCTGCCGGCGGAGGCGATGGAGAGGTAGCCCTCCACCTCGGGCCGACGGTCGCTGGTGCCCGCGACGAACTGGTAGTCCTGGTACATCACTCCGCAGAACACGCCGGTGTCGCTGCCGCGCAGGGTGGTGATGTCGATCCCGGCGTCCTCGAACGCCTCCCAGGAGGTCTCCAGCAGGAGCCGCTGCTGCGGGTCCATGACCAGGGCCTCGCGGGGGCTGATCCCGAAGAACTCGGCGTCGAACTCGGCGGCGCGGTCGACGAATCCGCCGCCGCGGGCGTAGGAGGTGCCGGTGTGGTCGGGGTCGGGGTCGTACAGGTTGTCGAGGTCCCAGCCGCGGTCGGCGGGGAACTCGGCGGCGGTGCCGACCCGGCCGTCGGCGAGGAGCTGCCAGAACTCCTCGGGGCTGGTGACCCCGCCCGGGTAGCGGCAGCTCATGCCGACGACGGCGAGGGGCTCGTTGGCGCGGTCCTCGTACGCGCGGATGCGGCTGCGGGCCGTGTCGAGGTCGCCGGCCAGCCGCTTGACGTAGCGGACGAGCTTCTCCTGCTGCTGGGCGTCGCTCACTTCGGTGCTCATCCCCCGGGGTCCTGTTCGTTGCGTGGTGGAATCGGGCATGGCTACGCGCCGCCGAACTCGGCGTCCAGCAGCTCCAGGACCTCGTCCATGGTGCTGGCCGCTTCGATGCGGTCGCCGGTGCGCGGTGTGCCGTCGCTGCCCGTGATCGTGTCGAGGAGGAGGCGCAGCCGGTCGGCCACGCGCGCCTTCTCGGCGCCCTCCAGGGTGGTGACCAGCGTTTCCAGCCGGTCGAGTTGCTGCTCGGCGGTGCCCGTCGCGGGGGCGGCCCCGTCGCCGCCGCCGAGTTCGGACAGGAGCAGTTCCGCGACGGACGCCGCGGTGGGGTGGTCGAAGACCATGGTGGGGGGCAGTCGCAGGCCGCTGGCCTGGTTCAGCCGATTGCGCAGGTCGACGGCGGACAGGGAGTCGAAGCCCAGGTCCTTGAAGGCCCGTTCGGGGTTGATGCCGCCGGGCGAGGCGTGGCCGAGGACGGCCGCCACCTGCTGCTGGACGAACTCCAGGACGGTCCGGTCCCGTTCGGCGGCGGGCAGGCCCGCGAGGCGGGCGGCCAGGGACACCCCGGCGGTTCCGGCGCGTCGGGCGCGGTCGGGGGCCAGGCCCCGCAGCAGGGCGGCGGGGGCGTTCTCCCGGGCGGCGGCGCGCAGGGCGCCGAGGTCCAGGAGGACGGGTGCGAGCAGGGCCGGGCCGGCCCCGAGCGCGCGGTCGAAGAGTTCCAGTCCGAGGGCGGTGGGCAGCGGGCGGATGCCGCCGCGGGCGAGGCGGGCCAGGTCGGCGCCGCCGAGTCCGCCGCCCATGCCGCCGGATTCCTCCCAGAGGCCCCAGGCCAGGGAGACGGCGGGCCGTCCGGCGGCGCGGCGCCGGGCGGCGAGCGCGTCGAGGGCGGCGTTGGCCGCGGCGTAGTTGGCCTGGCCGGGGGTGCCGAGGAGCGCGGTGACCGAGGAGAACAGCACGAAGGCCACCGGGCCGCGGTCGGCTGTCAGTTCGTCGAGGTGGAGCGCGGCGTCGAGCTTCGGCCGGAGCACCCGGTCCAGCCGCTCCGGGGTCATGGTGCCGAGGAGCCCGTCGTCGAGGATCCCGGCGGCGTGGACGACGGCGGTGAGGGGCTGCTCCAGGGAGCCGAGCAGGGCGGCGAGCGCCGTCCGGTCGGCGACGTCGCAGGCGTCGACGCGGACGCGGGCGCCCAGGGCCTCCAGCCGGGCGACGAGTGCGGGCACGCCGTCGGCGGCCGGGCCGCTCCGGCTGACCAGGGCGAGGTGGCGCGCGCCGTGGTGGCGGGCGAGGTGCTCGGCGAGGACGGCGCCCAGGCCGCCCGTGCCGCCGGTGATGAGCACCGTGCCGTCCGGGTCCCAGCCCAGGGCCGGGGCGGCGGGCGCGGGGGCGGTGCGGGCGAGCCGGGGGACGAGGGTCCGTCCGGCGCGCACGGCGAGCTGCGGTTCGTCCGTCGCGGCCAGGGCGCTCCAGCCGGTGGCGTCGGTGCCGTCCATGGCCTCGTCGTCGAGGTCGGCGAGGAGGAAGCGGCCGGGGTGCTCGGACTGGGCGGTCCGCAGCAGTCCCCAGACGGGCGCGGTGGCCGGGTCGGCACTCTCCTCGCCGACGGCGACGCCGTGCCGGGTGGCGACCAGCAGCCGGGCGGCGGTGAGGGGTTCGGCGTCCAGCCACCGGTGGAGGAGGGCGAGGGTGTCCCGGGCGACGGTGTGCGCGGCCTCGGCCGCGGGCCCCGTGGGGCTGGGGACGCGGGCGACGACGAGGTCGGGCGGCGGCGCGGTCCCGTTGGACACCGACCGCAGGAGCGCGTCGAGCGCGCCGGGGTCGCCGGCTTCCAGGAGGTGCGCGCGGGACGCCGGTGCGGCGGTGGCGGTGGGGCCCGGGACCCAGTCGACGGCGAACAGGGAGTCGCCGGCTCCGGACCGTGCGGTCCGGAGCTGCCCGGGTTCCACGGCGCGGAAGGCGAGTTCGGCGACGCGGGCGACCAACTCTCCTTCTTCGGTGCGCAGTTCGACGCGCAGGGTGACGCCTCCGCCGGACCCGCCGCCGGGGGCACCGGCGGCGGTGATCCGGACCCGGGCGGTGGTCACCGCCGTGCCGAGGCGCACTCCCGACCAGGAGAACGGCAGCCGTAGCGAGCCGTCTCCCTGGTCGAGCCGGTCGAGGCCGCCGTGCAGGGCGGCGTCGAACAGGGCCGGGTGGAGCGCGAACCCGCTGGCCCGGTCGGCCTCCTCCGGCCCCAGTTCCACCTCGGCGTGGACGGCGTCCGTGTCGCGCCAGGCGGCGCGGACGTTGCGGAACGCGGGCCCGTAGTCGAGCCCGAGGCCGGCGAAGCGGGCGTAGAGGGTCTCGACGTCGACCGGAGCGGCCCCGGCGGGCGGCCACTCGGCGGGCCAGTCGGCGCCGTCGCCGCCCGTGCCGGTCTCCGCCGTGGCCGGTTCGCCGGTGCGCGGTCCGTCCTCCTCCGCTCCGGTGGCGCTCAGGGTGCCGCGGGCGTGGCACACCGTCCCGGCGCCGTCGCCGGCGCGGGAGAAGACCGCGGTCGCGCGCCGCCCCTCGGCGTCGGGGGCGGCCACGGTGACCTGCATCCGTGCCGCCGCGGTGCCGTCCAGCACCAGCGGGGCCTCCAGGACCAGTTCCTCCAGGTCCGGGACGCCGACCTGCCGTCCGGCGGCGACCGCCAGTTCCACCAGCGCCGTGCCGGGCACGACCACCGTGTCCAGCACCATGTGGCCGTCGAGCCAGGGCAGTCCGTCGCGGGAGAGGAGTCCGGTGAAGACCCACTCGTCCCGGTCGCCGACCGCGACCTCGGCGCTGAGCACCGGGTGCTCGATCCGGCCCAGTCCGGCCGCCGCCGGGTCACCGGCGGCGGCTCCCTGCGCGAGCCAGTAGCGCTCCCGCTGGAAGGCGTACGTCGGCAGCTCCACCCGGCGGGCGCCGGTCCCGTCGTAGAAGGCGTCCCAGGCGACGGGGATCCCGGCGGTGTGGGCCCGGCCGAGGAAGGCGGCGAACGCCTCCGCCTCGGGGGTGCGGGAGCGCAGCACCGGCACGAAGAGGGCCTCGTCGGTGTCGTCGAGGGTCTGCCGGACCAGGGCGGTCAGCGTCCCGCCCGGGCCGACCTCCACGAAGCGGGTGACGCCCTCGGCGGCCAGGGTGCGCACCCCGTCGGCGAACCGCACGGCCTCGCGGACGTGGTTCACCCAGTAGGAGGGGTCGGTCAGTTCCGCGGAGACGAGGCCGCCGGTGAGGTTCGAGACCACCGGGACCTTCGGCTCGTGGAGGGTCAGCCCGGCCGCCACGGCGCGGAACGCTTCGAGCATCGGCTCCATGAGCGGCGAGTGGAAGGCGTGGCTCACCCGCAGACGGGTGGTCCTGCGGTCGGCCCAGGCGGTCAGCCAGGTGTCGAGGGCGTCGGCGTCGCCGGAGACGACCACGGAGCGGGGCCCGTTGACGGCCGCGACGGACAGCCGGCCCGCGTGGGCGGCGAGGGACTCCGCGACCTCCTCCGGGGTGGCCTCGACCGCGGCCATTCCGCCGCCGCCGGGCAGCGCGCCCATCAGCCGTCCGCGCGCCGCCACCAGGGCGCACGCGTCCTCCAGGGACAGCACTCCCGCCACGTGGGCGCAGGCGATCTCGCCGACGGAGTGCCCGATCAGGACGTCCGGCACGACGCCGAGGGACTCCAGCAGCCCGTGCAGGGCGACCTCGACGGCGAAGAGGGCGGCCTGGGTGTACTCGGTGCGGTCCAGCAGCGCGGCCTCGGGCGAGCCCTCCGGCGCGGACAGCAGCGCCTTCAGCGGACTGTCGAGGTGCCGGTCCAGACGGGCGCAGACCTCGTCCAGCCGCCGGGCGAACTCCGGGTGGGCGGCGGCGAGTCCGGCCCCCATCCCGGGGCGCTGGGCGCCCTGGCCGGAGAAGAGGAAGGCGGTCCTGCCCGCGAGGGGGGCACCGCCGGGCAGCCCGTCCGCGTGGGCGCCGAGCCCCGAGAGCAGGGTCTCGCGGCAGGTGGCGACGACGGCCGCCCGGTGGTCGAGCTGGGATCGGGAGGCGACGGCGGAGTAGGCCACGTCGAGCGGGCGCAGCGCGGGCCGGGCCAGCAGGTGCGCGTGCAGCCGCCGGGCCTGCGCGGCGAGCGCCTCGGGGGTCCGGCCGGACACGATCACGGGCACGGCGGGGGGCTCGACGGGGCTCCGGTCCCCGGCCTCGGGCGACTCCCCTTCCCCCGGGGCCTCTTCGAGGATGACGTGGGCGTTGGTGCCGCTCACGCCGAAGGAGGAGACTCCCGCGCGGCGGGGGCGTTCGCCCCTCGGCCACGACTCGGCCTCGGTGAGGAGGCGCACCTCGCCCGCGGTCCAGTCGATGTGCGGCGAGGGCTCGTCCACGTTGAGGGTCCGGGGCAGCACCTCGTGCCGCATCGCCATGACCATCTTGATCACACCGGCGACACCGGCGGCGGCCGAGCTGTGGCCGATGTTGGACTTGATGGAGCCCAGCCGCAGCGGGCCGTTCACCCGCTCCTGCCCGTACGTCGCCAGCAGCGCCTGTGCCTCGATCGGGTCACCCAGCCGCGTCCCCGTGCCGTGCCCCTCGACCGCGTCCACGTCGGCGGCCGTCAGACCCGCGTTGGCGAGCGCCTGCCGGATCACCCGCTCCTGCGACGGACCGTTCGGCGCCGTCAGACCATTGCTCGCACCGTCCTGGTTGACGGCGCTGCCCCGGATCACACCGAGCACACGGTGACCGTTGCGGCGCGCGTCCGACAACCGCTCGACCACGAGCAGCCCCAGACCGTCCGAGAAACCGGTACCGTCCGCACCCGCCGCATACGACTTGCAGCGACCGTCCGGAGCAAGACCCCGCTGACGGCTGAACTCCTGCAACAGGAACGGACCCGACATCACCGTCACACCACCGACCAGGGCAAGCGAACACTCCCCCGACCGCAACGCCTGCGCCGCGAGATGCACCGCCACCAACGACGACGAACACGCCGTGTCCACCGTCACCGCCGGACCCTCGAACCCCAGGCTGTACGCCACCCGGCCCGACACCACACTCGACGTCGTCCCCGTCAGGCGGAACCCCTCCAGCTCGGGGGGCATGGCGAGGCTGTAGTCCATGGGCACGACACCGGCGAACACCCCGGTGTCGCTGCCGCGCAGCGCGGCCGGGTCGATCCCTGCGTCCTCCAGCGCCTCCCAGGACGCCTCCAGCAGCAGCCGCTGCTGCGGGTCCATGGCGAGGGCCTCGCGGGGGCTGATCCCGAAGAACCCGGCGTCGAACTCCCCGGCGCCGGCGAGGAATCCGCCACCGCTGGTGTACACGGTGCCGGTCTGCTCGGGGTCCGGGTGGTAGAGCCGCTCCAGGTCCCAGCCCCGGTCGGTCGGCAGGCCGGAGATCGCGTCCCGGCCCTCCGCCAGCAGCTCCCAGAGCCCGTCCGGGGACTCCGCCCCGCCCGGGTAGCGGCAGGCCATGCCCACGATCGCCAGCGGCTCGACCTCCCGCTGCTCCAGATCACGGATGCGCCGGTTGGCCGTGCGCAGCTCCCCCGTCACCTTCCGCAGGTACAGACGGAGCTTCTGCTCGTCAACCGTCGAGCCGCCGCCCCGTGCCTCGTCCCGCGCGGCCTGGTCGCTCATGCCCACCCGATCTCTTTGTCGATCATGTCGAATATCTCGTCGTCGGAGACCTCGTCGAAGTCGTCCGGGCCCTCCGGGGCGGCCTCCTCGCGGGTGCCGTCCATGCCCCCCAGGACGGTCCGGAGCCGGTTGCCGAGGGAACGCAGGCGCAGTTCGTGGCCGAGCAGTTCCCCGTCGCTCCCGGCGGCCAGCAGGGCCTCCAGACGGCCCAGTGCCTCCTCCAGCGGATCGGGGGCGGCCTCGGCCGCCGCGCCGACCCGCTCGTGGAGGAGCCGCACCACCGCCTCCGGCGTCGGGTGGTCGAAGACCAGCGTGGTCGGCAGCCGCAGACCGGTGGCCTTGGTCAGCCGGTTGCGCAGCTCCACCGCGGCGAGCGAGTCCAGCCCGAGCTGTTTGAAGGGCAGTCCGGTGTCGACCGTGGCCGCCGACGCGTGCCCGAGCACGGCGGCCACATGGCCGCGCACCACCTCCCGTACGGCTTCCTCGCGTTCCGGTGCGGCGAGGTCGGCGATCCGCTCCTGCCAGGAGCCCGCGGTGTCCGGCGGGGCGTCGCCGGTGTCGCGGACGAGTCCGCGCAGCAGGGCCGGGAGACCGCCCAGCCGGGCCTGTTCGCGCAGCGCTCCGGAGTCCAGGCGCACCGGCACCGGAAGGGCCGTGTCCAGGAGTTCCGCCGTGTCGAAGAGTTCCACGCCCAGGGCGTTGGAGAGGGGCTCGACGCCCATCCGCGCCCAGCGCGCGGTACTGCCCGCGTCCAGGGTGCCGGCCATGCTGCGGGCCTCCGCCCAGAGCCCCCAGGCCAGGGAGGTGCCGGCCAGTCCGGCGGCCCGGCGGCGCACGGCGAGGGCGTCGAGGGCGGCGTTGGCGGCGGCGTAGTTGGCCTGGCCGGGGCTGCCGATCAGGGCCGCCACCGAGGAGAACAGGACGAAGGCCGACAGGTCGGCGTCCGCGGTGAGTTCGTGGAGGTGGAGCGCGGCGTCCAGCTTCGGCCGCATGACCCGGTCGAGCTGCTCGGCGGTGAGGGACTCGACGACGCCGTCGTCGAGGACACCGGCCGTGTGCACGACGGCCGTCAGCGGCCGCTCGCACGAATCGATCAGGTCCCGCACCTGCCCCCGGTCGGCTACGTCGCAGGCGGCGATCCGCACCTCGGCGCCGGCCGCGGTGAGCTCGGCGGCCAGCCCGGCCGCGCCCTCGGCCGCCGGGCCGCTGCGGCTGACCAGCAGCAGGTGCCGCGCCCCGTACGCCGCCACCAGGTGCCGCGCGAACACAGCGCCCAGACCCCCGGTGCCGCCGGTGATGAGGACGGTGCCCTCGGGGTCGAGCGGGGCGGGCACGGTCAGCACGACCTTGCCGGTGTTGCGGCCCTCGCGCAGGAAGCGGAACGCCTCGGCGCCGCGCCGCACGTCCCAGGTGCGCACCGGGGCGTGCTCCAGCACCCCCTTGCCGAACAGCGCCAGGATCTCCGTGAGCATCTCCTGGATGCGGTCCGGACCCGCCTCGAAGAGGTCGTAGGAGCGGTAGCGGACGCCGTCGCGTTCGGCGGCCACGACGTCCGGGTCGCGCAGGTCGGCCTTGCCCATCTCGACGAACCGGCCGCCCCGGGGCAGCAGGTCGAGCGAGGCGTCGATGAAGTCGCCCGCGAGGGCGTTCAGCACCACGTCCACGCCCTCGCCGCCGGTGACCTCCAGGAAGCGGTCCCGGAACGACAGGTCGCGCGAGGAGGCGATCCGCTCCGGGGCCACCCCGAGCGCCCGCACGGCGTCCCACTTGGGTTCGCTGGCGGTGGCCAGCACCTCGGCGCCGAAGTGCCGGGCGAGCTGGACGGCCGCCATGCCCACGCCTCCGGCGGCGGCGTGCACCAGCAGCCGCTCGCCCCGCCGCAGCCCCGCGAGGTCCACCAGCCCGTAGTAGGCGGTGAGGAACACCAGGGGCACCGAGGCCGCCTCGGTGTACGACCAGCCCTCGGGCACCGGCGCGACCATCCGGGCGTCGGTGACGGCGACGGTGCCGAAGCCGTCCGGCACCAGGCCCATCACCCGGTCGCCGGGCCGCAGTCCCCGCACCTCGGCGCCGGTCTCCAGGACCACACCGGCCGCCTCACTGCCGAGCGGCGCGTCCCCCGGGTACGTCCCCAGGGCGATCAGCACGTCCCGGAAGTTCAGCCCGGCGGCCCGCACGCCGACGCGCACCTCGCCGGGGGCCAGCGCCCGGTCGGCGTCCGAGGGCACCAGGGCGAGGCCGTCCAGGGACCCGGCGCGTTCGACGGAGAGCCGCCACGGGACACCGGGCGCCATCGCGGCCTGCGCCGCCCGCACCAGCCGGGGCACGAGCACCCGGCCCTCGTGGACCGCCAGTTCGGGCTCCCCGGCGCCGAGCACCGCGTCCCACGGGAGCGCGCCGGTCTCCTCCGCGTCGACGTCCAGGAGGACGAAGCGGCCGGGGTGCTCGGACTGGGCGCAGCGCACCAGACCCCACACGGGGGCCAGCGCGGCGTCGGGGGCGTCCGGGCCGACCGGCACGCCGTGGCGCGTGACGATCACCAGGTTGGCGTCGTCGAGTCCCGGGCAGCGCAGCCACCGCTGGACGAGGTCCAGCGCGGCACCGGCGGCGGCCCGGGCCGCCGCCGCCTCGGCATCCGCTCCGGCGCCTGCTCCGGGCGCCGCCTCTCCGGCGGCCCGCCCGTCCGCGGACCGGATCCGGGCGACGACCGTGCCGGGGACGGGAGCCCCGGCGGCGACGGCGGCCTCCAGCGCGTCGAGGCCCTCGTACCCCACCGCACCGGGGACCGAGAGGTCTCCGAGGACCGCGACGCCCTCGGCGCGGGACAGCGCGGCGACGTCGTCGAGGGCCGTCCACTCGGTCCGGAACAGCGCGCCGGGTGCCGCGGCGGCGCGGCCCGCGCCGAAGGCGGCCCGCTCGGCGGGGCGGAAGACCAGACGGTCGACACCGCCGACGGTGCGCCCCCGCTCGTCGGCGAGGTCGATCCGCAGGCCCGACTCCCCGGCCGGGGCGATCCGGGCCCGCACCCGGGCGCGGCCGGGCAGCTCCAGGTGGACGCCGGACCAGGAGAAGGGCAGGCGGATGGCGGAGCCGTCCCCCTCGGCCAGTCCCTCCAGGCCGCCGTGCAGGGCCGCGTCGAACAGCGCGGGGTGCATCCCGAAGGCGCCGCCGGCCTCGATGTGCTCCTCGCCCAGGGCGAGTTCGGTGTACACGGCGTCGCCGTCACGCCAGGCCGCCCGGACGCCCCGGAAAGCCGGTCCGTAGGCGTACCCGAGGTCCGCGAGGCGGGCGTAGAGCACGTCGACGGCGATCCGCTCGGCTCCGGCCGGGGGCCACTGGGCGGGCCGGGCGGGGGCCGGTTCCACGGCTCCGGTCAGGGCACCCCGGGCGTGGCACACGATCCGCCCGGTCTCCTCCGCCCCGGCACCGCTCCCGTCGCCGGGACGGGAGAACACGGCGACCTCGCGCCGTCCCTCGGCGTCGGGGGCGCCCACGGTGACCTGTGTGCTGACCGCCGCGCCGCCGTCCAGCAGCAGCGGGGCCTCCAGGACCAGTTCCTCCAGCACCGGCAGGCCGATTTGCCGGCCTGCGGCCATGGCCAGTTCGACCAGGGCCGTTCCGGGGACGACGACCATGCCGAGCACCCTGTGGTCGGTCACCCAGGGCGCGGTGTCCCGGGACAGCCGCCCGGTGAACACCCACTCGTCCCGGTCGCCGACCGCGACGGCCGCGCTGAGCACCGGGTGCTCGATCCGGCCCAGCCCGGCGGCGGCCGGGTCACCGGAGACGGCGGGCGCCAGCCAGTAGCGCTCGCGCTGGAAGGCGTACGTGGGCAGGTCGACGCGCCGGACACCGGTACCGGCGTAGAACGCGGCCCAGTCGACCGGGACACCAGCCGTGTGCGCCTGACCCAGGAAGGCCGCGAAGGCCTCGGCCTCCGGAGTACGCGCCCGCAGCGTCGGGACGAACACCGCCTGGTCCTCGTCGAGGACCTGCCGGGCCATCGCCGTCAGCACGGCGTCCGGGCCCACCTCGACAAACCGGGTGACGCCCTCGGCGGCGAGGGTGGTGATGCCGTCCGCGAAACGGACCGCTTCCCGCACGTGGTTGACCCAGTACGCGGGATCGGTCAGCTCCTCGGAGACCAGGCCACCGGTCAGGTTGGACACCACCGCGATCCGAGGCTGCTCGAAGGCCAGCCCCTCGGCGACCGCACGGAACTCGTCGAGCATCGGCTCCATCAACGGCGAATGGAACGCATGACTCACCCGCAGACGCGTCGTCTTACGGTCCGCCCACACCGGCAGCCA
>NZ_JBVKAT010000037.1:0-21512 GCF_055598485.1 Streptomyces sp. NPDC107521 | reverse complement strand
ACCATCATGGCGAAGAGTGCGGGTTGGACGATGTCGACGCGGGTGAGGTCGCCGTTGCCGCGCAGGACGTCGGTGAGGTCCCAGTCGATGTGGGGTGCGAGTGCGTTCTGGCAGTCGGCTATCGACCGGGCGAACACCTCACTGCTGTCGAGGAGTTCGGCGCCCATGCCGAGCCATTGGGAGCCCTGACCGGGGAAGACGAACACCGGCCGACCGAACACACCCGTGCCCGTGGTGACTCCCGGCGCGGAGAGGCCGTCCGCGAGCGAACCGAGCCCGGCCAGCAGTTCCTCGCGGTCCTGCCCGAGCACCACCGCTCGGTGCTCCAGTGGGGCCCTGCCCGTGGCCAGCGTCCGGGCGGCGCCCGGCAGATCGGCGTCGGGGTGCTCGTGGAGGTAGGCGGCGAGCTGTCCGGCGTGGGCGCGCAGTGCCTGTTCGTCACGGGCGGAGAACACCCAAGGGACCACGGATGGCGGTGACTTGGGAGTCCCGGTGGTGGTCTCCTCGGTCCGGGGTGCTTCTTCGAGGATGACGTGGGCGTTGGTGCCGCTGATGCCGAAGGAGGAGACGGCGGCGCGTCGTACGCGGTCGCCGGCCGGCCATGCCTGTTCCTTGGTGAGCAGGGCGACGGCGCCGGAGGTCCAGTCGACGTGGGGTGTCGGCTCGTCCACGTGCAGGGTGCGAGGGAGCACCCCGTTCCGCATCGCCATCACCATCTTGATGACGCCCGCGACTCCTGCGGCGGCCTGCGCGTGTCCGATGTTGGACTTGAGCGAGCCGAGCCAGAGCGGCTGTTCGGCGGGCCGTTCCTGGCCGTAGGTGGCCAGCAGGGCCTGTGCCTCGATCGGGTCGCCGAGCTTGGTGCCCGTCCCGTGCGCCTCCACGGCGTCGACGTCGCCCGCCGCCAGCCGGGCGTCGGCCAGCGCCGCCCGGATCACCCGCCGCTGCGAGGGACCGTTGGGCGCGGACAGCCCGTTGCTCGCGCCGTCCTGGTTGACGGCCGAGCCGCGCACCACCGCCAGCACGGGATGGCCCAGGCGCTCCGCGTCCGACAGCCGTTCCAGCAGCAGCACGCCGACGCCCTCGGCCCAGGCGGTACCGTCCGCCGCCCCGGAGAAGGCCTTGCAGCGGCCGTCCGGGGAGAGTCCGCGCTGACGGCTGAACTCGACGAACATGCCGGGTGAGGCCATCACCGCGGCGCCGCCCGCGAGCGCCATCGTGGACTCGCCCCGGCGCAGCGACTGGACGGCCAGGTGCAGCGAGACCAGCGAGGAGGAGCAGGCCGTGTCGACGGTGATCGCCGGGCCCTCCAGCCCGAAGACGTACGAGAGGCGGCCGGACAGCACGCTCACCGTGGTGCCCGTGAGCACATGGCCCTCGACGCCGCCGCTCGGCTCGTGCATCCGGGCCCCGTAGTCCTGCGTCATCGCCCCGACGAAGACTCCGGTGCGGGTGCCGCGCAGCGCCGCGGGGGTGAGACCGGCCCGTTCGAAGACCTCCCAGGCCGCCTCCAGCAGCAGCCGCTGCTGCGGGTCCATGGCCAGCGCCTCGCGCGGGCTGATCCCGAAGAACGCGGCGTCGAAGCGGTCCGCGTCGTGCAGGAAGCCGCCCTGCCGCGTGTAGGTGCGGCCGGGCAGGCCCGGCTCGGGGTCGTACAGGCCGGAGACGTCCCAGCCGCGGTTGTCGGGAAAGGCACCGATCGCGTCGGTCCCCTCGGCGACCAGCCGCCAGAGGGCCTCGGGATCACCGACCCCGCCGGGGAGGCGGCAGGCCATCGCGACGACGGCGATCGGCTCGTCGTCGCCCGCCCGGGGGGCCGGCTCCGCCCCGTCGGCCGGGTCCGGGTCGTCCGCCGCGCCGGTGAGCCGGGCCACCAGGTGGTGTCCGAGCGAGCCGGGCGTCGGGTGGTCGAACAGCAGGGACAGCGGAAGCCGCAGCCCGGTCGCCGCCACCAGCCGGTTGCGCAGTTCCACCGCGACGGCGGAGTCCACCCCGAGGTCCCGGAACGGCCGGTCCGGGCGCGCCCCACGGGCGACCTCGGGGCCGCACACCGAGCCCAGCAGATCGCGCACCAACCCCTCGACCCAGGCGCGCTGTTCGCTCTCGGAGCGGGCCCGCTCCGGAACGCCCGCGGCGCCGAACGGGTACGTCGGCAGCGGCACCCGCCGTGCCCCGGTGCCGGCGAACACGGCCGCCCAGTCCACCGTCACCCCGTGGACGTGCAGCTCCGCGAGCGAGGTCAGCAGCCGCCGGGGCCCGCTCCCGTCGCGCCGCAGCGTGCCCACGACGGCGGTCGGGCCGACCGGTCCGGCGTCCTCCAGGGTCTCCTGCAGCCCGCCGGTCAGCACGGGGTGCGGGCCGACCTCCAGGAACGTCCGGTACCCGTCCGCCAGCAGCGCCCGGGTGGCCCGCTCGAAGCGGATCTCGGAGCTGATGTTGCGGTACCAGTAGTCGCCGTCCAGCTCGGCGGTGTCCACCCGGCCGCCGGTCAGCGAGGAGTAGAAGGGCACCGCGGAGGAGCGCGCCGTCACCCCGGCCATGTCGTCCAGCATCCGGGCGCGGTCGGCCCGAAGCCAGGGGGAGTGGACCGCGACGCCGTTGGAGAGCCTGCGGGCCCGGACGCCGTCCGCCGCCAGCTCGGCCAGCAGTTCCCCCACCGCCGTCCGCTCGCCGGAGAACAGGACCGACCGGGAGCCGTTGGCGCCGGCCACGGCCAGCCGCCCCGGCCAGCGGGCCAGGCGGGGCTCCAGTTCCTCCCGGGGCAGCAGCGCCGACGCCAGATCGCCCGGAGCGGCCGCGCCCGCCCGGGCCTGCGCCTCGCTCCACCGCACGGCCAGCAGGGCGGCGTCCTCCAGATCGAGGGCCCCGGCCACATGGGCGGCGGCGAACTCGCCCAGGCTCGCGCCCACCACGGCGGCCGGCTCGACCCCGCAGGCGCGCCACAGCCCGGCCAGCGACACCAGCACGGCGAACAGGACGGGCTGGACGACGTCGACCGCGACCAGGGCCGGCGCGCCCGGCGCGCCGCGCAGCACGTCCGCCAGCCGCCAGGACACGTGCGGTTCGAGGGCGGCGGCGCAGGCCTCCATCCGCTCCCGGAACACCGCCGAGGACTCCAGCAGGTCGAGTGCCATGCCCGGCCACTGGGGGCCCTGCCCGGGGAAGACGAACACCGGGCGCCCCGCACCGGCGTCCGCCAGGACCGTGCCGTGGACCAGCAGCGGGCCGAAGCCGCCGTCGGCGACGGCGCGCAGGGCGCCGAGGGCGTCCTCGCGGCGGTCGGCGACCAGCACGGCGCGCCGCTCGAACGCGGTGCGGGTGGTCGCCAGCGAGAGGCCGAGGTCGGTGAGGCGCGGGGCCGGGTCCGCCTCGACGCGCGCGCCCAGGTCGCGGGCCCGCGCACGCAGCGCCGCCTCGTCCCGGGCGGAGAACGGCAGGGGGGTGAAGGGCGTGTCGAACAGGGGGCGTTCGGCCACCGGGGCGTCGGTCCGGTTCTCGGCGGACCCGGCCTCGTACGGCCGTGCGCCGAGGCGGGCGAGGGTGTCCGGCCCGTCGGGCACCCGGTCGGCGAGCAGGCCGTGGACCCGGTCGTCGGCCCGCAGGGCCTCCGGCAGGGGGCGGAGCACGGCGAGGAGGGCGTGGTCCGGGTCGGGGCCGAGGGTGCCCGCGAGGGCGAGGTCGCAGTCGCCGCGGCGCAGGCTCTCGGCCGCCGCGGCGGCGGCGGTGCGGGCGCCGTCGGGCGAGGGCTCGACGACGGTCCGGGGGCCGGTCAGCTCCAGGACGGTCGCGAGGTGGTCGGCGGTGCCGTCCGGCCCGGCGAGGAAGACGCCGACCCGGCCGTCGCGCAGGGCCGCGGGAACGATCCCGGCGTCCTCCAGCGCGGTCCAGGCGAGCTGCGGTGCGACCGGCGCGGTGGCACCGGCGGTCCCGCTCGGCCCGCCCGGGTCCGCCGGGCCGAGGGGGCCGGTCGGGCCGAGCGGGTCGGTCGGGTGGAAGAAGGCGGCGTCCGCTCTGCTGCCGGAGGACCGGGCCACGCCGACGACGGCGACCGACTCGTCCTCGCAACTCCTCTGGGGCACGGCGTACTCGGCCTTCCTCGTCGTCTGGCTACGGTGGAGCCCTGCGTCCGGTCCGCCGGAGACGACGCGCCCCGTCGCACGCCCGTACCGCCGGGCTCCCGGAACCCGGCGTGCGTTCGTCGACGGTGCGGTGAGGTGCAGGTGCCCGCCTCGTAGTGATCTCCCCGCGTGACGTGCAGAACCCTGCCAGGGCCTTCTTGGCACCGACTTGGAGTCGACTTGGACACGACTTGGAGAGTTCTGGGCGACCCGCTCCGACCAGCACGGACGCCGGATTCCCCGGGGAACGGCAGAGGGTCTGATTAGCATGCACAGAACAATTTCGTGGGGTTGTGCGGAATGCCGCCCGGCCGTGGCGGAACCACCCTGTGTCGCGGTCGGCCGCGCGAACCGGGGGAGGGCCCCACGGAGCTGAGCGGCGCTGCGGGAACCGAGGTGTCGCCGCCGCCGTCCTCGGAGCCGAGGCGCCGGACCGGGCGGGACGGGACGGGGCCGGAGCGAGCGGGATGGGACCGCACGGGACGGGACTGTGTGGGGCCCGGCCGGGCGGCGCGTGTGTCCGGGCCCCACGAGCCCGCACCCCGGGCGTCGCCCCCATGGGCCGGGGCCCCGCAGTCATGACGCCCACGGGCCGTCCGGTGACGGCACCACCGCCGAGTGCGCCCGCCGCCGGACGCGGTGGCCGGATTCCCGCGCCGGACACGGTGCTCCGCGCCCCGTCCGCCCCGGGACCGCTGCCGGTGTCCCCGCCGGGCCGGCCCTCCCGCCCCGCCCCGCCCCGCCTCGCCCTGCGCCAGGGCCCGCCACCCCGCCGGGCTCCGCCGCCCCGCCGGTCAGATGCCCGCGGCCCTCCACAACTCGTCCACCCTGTCGACCCGTTCCCAGGTGAACTCGGGCAGCTCGCGGCCGAAGTGGCCGTAGGCGGCGGTCCGGGCATAGACGGGACGGAGCAGGTCCAGGTCGCGGATGACGGCGGCCGGGCGCAGGTCGAAGACCTCGTCGACCGCCTCCTCGATCGTCCCGCTGTCGACGGTGTTGGTCCCGAAGGTCTCGATGAACAGCCCCACCGGTCGCGCCCGGCCGATCGCGTAGGCGACCTGGACCTCGCAGCGCGTCGCGAACCCGGCCGCCACGACGTTCTTCGCCACCCAGCGCATGGCGTACGCGCCCGAGCGGTCGACCTTGGAGGGGTCCTTGCCGGAGAAGGCGCCGCCGCCGTGGCGGGCCATGCCTCCGTAGGTGTCGATGACGATCTTGCGGCCGGTGAGGCCCGCGTCGCCCATCGGGCCGCCGATCTCGAAACGGCCGGTCGGGTTCACCAGGAGGCGGTAGTTCTCCGTGTCGAGCTTGACGTCGTCGTCCAGCAGCGCCTTCAGCTCCGGCTCGACCACGAACTCCCGGATGTCCGGGGCCAGCAGCGACTCCGGGTCGACGCCGCCCGCGTGCTGCGCGGACACCACCACCGTGTCCAGGCGGACCGCCTCGTCGCCGTCGTACTCCAGGGTGACCTGGGTCTTGCCGTCCGGGCGCAGATACGGCACGGCGCCGTTGCGGCGCACGGCGGAGAGACGGTGGGCCAGGCGGTGCGCGAGGGTGATCGGCAGCGGCATCAGCTCCGGTGTCTCGGCGCAGGCGTAGCCGAACATCAGGCCCTGGTCACCGGCGCCCTGTGCGTCGAGGGCGGCCCCGGAAGCGCCGTCGGCGTCCTCCCGGTCACCGGCGCGCCCCTCGCAGGCGGTGCCGACGCCGCGGGCGATGTCGGGGGACTGGGAGCCCAGGGACACCGAGACACCGCACGAGGCGGCGTCGAAGCCCTTGGCGGAGGAGTCGTAGCCGATCTCCGCGATCCGGCCCCGGACGAGGGCGGGGACGTCCACCCGGGCCGTGGTGGTCACCTCTCCGGCCACGTGCACCGTGCCGGTGGTGATCAGGGTCTCCACGGCGACCCGGGAGGCCGGGTCCTCGCGGAGCAGGGCGTCGAGGACGGTGTCGCTGATCTGGTCGGCCATCTTGTCGGGGTGGCCCTCGGTGACGGACTCCGAGGTGAACAGGCGGCGGGGCATGGGCCCTCCCAATCGTGGTCCGGGTCGGCGTGCGCGGAACCGTGCCCGTCGGTGATCCGGGGCGACGGGCACGGGTGGAGCGTCGGACGGGTGGCGCGGGGTGGCGCGCGTGGCCGGGGCGACGGGGGGGGAACCGGGGACGCCGACGGGCGGGGCCCACGGCCCGCACCCGCCGGTGACGGCCCCGGTCCGGGCGGGGGACCGCCGGGCACGATGCCGGTCCGGGCTCACCGGACGGGCACGGTCCCGGTCCGGGCTCACCGGGGCAGGCAGTCCCTCAGTTCCCCGGTGAACCCGGAGCCGTCGTCCAGGTTGAAGAAGTGGCCCCCGGGCAGCACCGTGTGGCGGAACCCGCCCGAGGTGGTGGCCTCCCACCGGGCCATCCCGTCCGGCGGCGGCTCCGGGTCCGTGTCCCCGGCGAACGCGCTGACCGGACACGGCAGCGGCGGCATCGCCCGGTACGGGTAGGTGTCCGTGACCGCGAAGTCGGCCCGGATCGTGGGCAGCAGCAGCTCCCGCAGGGACCCGTCCGCCATGATCTCGGGCGGGATTCCTCCCATCTCCCCGACCACGCGCCACAGTTCGGCGTCGTCCAGCAGATGGCGCGCGTGGCCCGCCGCGCCGTCCTGCGGTGCCTCCATCCCCGAGACCACGAGACGGGCCGGCGGCATTCCGTAGGCCAGGGAGAACAGCCGTGCCGTCTCGAAGGCGATCAGCGCTCCCATGCTGTGCCCGTAGAACACATGGCGGCGGCCCGTCAGTTCGGTGCCGAGGACGGGCGCGAGGGCGCGGACCAGCGGGCGGATGTCGGTGAACGGCGCCTCCCCGGAGCGGCTCTCCCGGCCGGGCAGGCGCACGACCAGCGTGCGGGCGTGCGGGCGCAGGGCCCGGGCGAGCCTCCGGTAGGCGTTGGCCCCCGCCCCGGCGTGCGGGAAGACCACCAGCGTCGGCGCGGGTGCCGGTGCCTCCGTGCGCAGGAACCAGGCGTCGGCGTCGGTGCGGGAGTTCCCGGCGGCCGCGGTGCCGCGTGTGCTCATGGAGTCCACCGGGCCCTACTCCCCGACGAGGGTGCTGGCACGGACGGGGAGGCCGCCGGACCGGTACCGGCTCAGGCACCGGGCGCGCTGACGCTTGCCGGACGTCGTCTTCGGCAGCGTCTTCGGCGGGACGAGGACGACGTCGTACGGGGTGCAGGACAGTTCCCGCGCCAGGGTGTCCCGCACCGTGTGGGCGAGTTCCAGGGCGCGGGGGCCGGTGAGCGCGGTCTCGGCGACCACCACCATGTGCTCGCTCCCGGGCAGTGAGAACGCCATGACGTTGCCGAGGCGGACACCGCTGACCCGTTCCGCGGTGAACTCGAAGTCCTCGGGGTAGAGGTTGCGCCCGCCGACGATGATCAGGTCCTTCTGCCGGCCGCAGACGTAGAGGCGGTCGCCCCGGGCGAAGCCCAGGTCCCCCGTCACGAGCCGTCCGGAGCCGTCCAGCAGCTCCGTCGGGTGGGCGGTGCCGTCCGGGGTCCAGTAGCCGCCGACGACGCCCGGCCCCTCGACCCGGATCGACCCCACGCGGTCCTCCGGGAGCGGCTTGCCCTCCTCGTCGGTGATGGCGAAGGCGGTGTCCCCGACCGGGGCGCCGCAGTCCACGAAGGTGCGCCCGGCGCCGGTCTCGGCCACCAGCCCGTTCTCCAGCGCCCCGCGGTCCACGGTCACGGTGCGGTAGGGGTGCCCGCCGCCCATGGTGACCGCCAGCGTCGCCTCGGCCAGCCCGTAGGCGGGGGCCATGGCTCCGGGGGGCAGCCCGTAGGGGGCGGCGGCCGTCATGAACGCGCCCAGGGTGTCCGGGTCGATGGGTTCGGCGCCGTTCACCGCCAGCCGGAGGGAGGAGAGGTCGTAGTCGTTGCGCCGCAGGGTCAGATAGCGGGTGGCCAGACCGTAGGCGAAGTTGGGGCCGACCGTCGCCGCCGCCCGGTACCGGGTGATCGCCTCCAGCCAGATCCCCGGGCGGCCGCCGAAGGCCCGGGTGGGGATGGCGCAGGTGGCCAGGCCGTGGATGACGGCACCGGTCAGGAAGATGATCCCCATGTCGTGGTAGAGCGGCAGCCAGGTGACGAACGGGTCCCCCGGAGCCAGGTTCCCCGCCGCGAAGCACTCCCGGGAGTTGGCCACGACCTGGCCCTGGGTGACGGCGACGGCCCGGGGGGAGGCCGTGGTGCCGGAGGTGAACTGGAGGACGGCGATGTCGTCCGCGCCCGGCTCGGGGAGCGGCCCGCCCGGCGCACCATCCGCGAGCGAGCGGAAGTCGGCCACCGGGACGGGGAGTCCGCCCCGCAGGGCGTCGGCCGAGGCGGTGTCGGTGACCAGGACCGAGCCCCGGGCCGCGGCCACCCTGCGCAGTGCCTGCGCGGGCACGTCGGCGTGGGTGCCCGGACGGGGGATGGGCAGGACGGTGACGGCGGCACCGGCCCGCCACACGCCGAACAGGGTGGTGATCAGATCCAGCGAGGTGGGTCCCAGGACGCACACACGGTCGCCCCGGCCGACCCCGTGGGTGTGGCGCAGCGTCCTCGCGACGGTGTCGGCCCGGGAGCGGAGTTCCCCCAGGGTGAGGGAGACGGGGGGCGCGTCGTCGTCCAGCAGGGTCAGCGGGGTGTCCGCGGGCCGGGCGGCCAGGCACTCGGTGATCGACTGGTGGGTCATGGCGTGGGTCCCTCTCTCAGTGGGCGAGCCAGTGCCGCAGGACGTCGGCGTCCGCCGGGGCGGTCAGGGGCTCGGGGCGGCCGAGGAGTCCGGTGGCGAGGTCGGAGCCGATCGTGTGGAGCAAACCGGCCGCGCCGTGCGGACAGGCCAGGACGAGCCGCCCGGAGACCACCCCGGCCACGAACTCCAGCCGCGCGCCGGGTCCCGCGCCGCCGTCGACCCCGGGACCGGGGGCGCCGGTCCCCCCGTGCACCGGCGGCTCGTCGTCCCCGGGACCCTCCCCGGGGAGCGGTCCGAGCCGGTCCGGGCTCGGGACCAGTCCCAGCGGTTCCCACAACGCGTCCGATTGGCCCAGGTAGTTGAGGACCACCGGGGCGGTGGTGGCCGGTGGCAGTCCGTGCCCGCCGAGGGCGGCGAGCAGTTCGTAGTGGCGGCCCGCCGCGGGTGCCCGGAGCCGGGCGGCGGCCACGGCGTCGGCCGCCTCCGCCAGCCGGACGTCCCGCAGCACCGGGACGTCGAGCGGCCAGCGGGTGGCCAGCCGTCCCACGATCCGGGCCGGGTCGAGCGTGTCGGAGACCGTGTCGCGGCCGTGCGCGTCGATGCCCACCCGGAGGGTCGGCGCCCCGTTGGCTCCGCCGACGGCCCGCGCGACGGCGGCGAGCAGCAGGTCCTGGACGGACGGCGCGGCCAGGAGCGCGGCGGTGGCCTCCGGGCCCAGCGCCGTGAGCTCCGGCCCCGCCTGCGCGTCCGGCCCGTCCGCCCGCCCGTCCGGAAGCCCGCCCGGTGGGTCCTCCAGCCCCTGCCAGTGGGCCAGTTCGGCGCGCACCTCGGGACGGTCGGCCCGCGCGTACACCTCCTCGGTCCAGGCCGTGAGCGAGGGAGCGGGCGGCAGGAGCACCCGCCCGGTGTCCCGCACCTGCCGGCAGGCGGAGAGGAGTTCCTCCAGCAGGAGCCGGCAGGAGTAGTTGTCGGCCACCAGTTGGTGGACGACGAGGAGGAACTGCCGGCGCCCGGCCCGCTGGACCACCGCGACGCGCAGCGGGGGCGCCGTGCGGAGGTCGAGGGAGGACCGCAGGCGGCGGACGGTGTCCCGGACCGTCCGGGAGGCGGCCTCCTCGGTCTCCCGGGTGAGGTCCATCCAGGTGAGCGGCAGGTCGGGTCCGTCCACCGGCTCGATCCGCGCGTACTCGCCGTCGTCCGTGTCCAGCCGGAGCCGCAGCGCCTCGTGGCGGCCCAGCAGTTCCCGCAGCGCCACCCGCACCGCGGTCCGGTCCAGCGGCTCGGGGACGTCGAAGAGCAGTACGTAGTGCCGGTCCCGGGGACGCGGCCACTCGCGCAGCAGGGCGCGCTGCCGGGGCAGGAGGCGCACCCGGCCCTCCCCGGCCGGCCGGACGGGTGCGGCGGGGGCCTCCCGGCGGGCGACGGAGACGAGCGCGTCCAGGGTCTGGTGGGTGAAGAAGTCCCGGGGCGCGATGCGCAGTCCGGCCGCGGCGGCCCGGGCGACGACCTGCATGGCCAGCAGGGAGTCGCCTCCGAGCGCGGTGAACTCGGCGGCGGGCGGGACCGCGTCGAGGCCCAGCACCTCGCACCAGATCCGGGCGAGCGTCCCCCGTACGTCCCCGTCCGTCCGGAGGGACGCGGCGGCGCCCGATGCGTCCTCGGCGCCGGTCACCTTCTCGCTGTCCCGGGTGCCGCCGGGGCGGGCGGCCCACCCGGGGCCCGCGACGGCGCCGGGGGAGGGAGCACCGGGCGCTTCCCTCGCGGGGCGGCTGTCCGGGGCGCCGACGGTGACCGGCTCCGCCCCCGCAGCTGTCCCCACGCCGCTCCCCGCCGCCGTCCCCGTGCCCGGAACGGCCGACCGCTCCCCGGCGGCCGGTTCCGTCGCCGGACCGTCCCCGCCGCGTGTCCCCGCCCGCCACGCCCCGTCGTCCTCCGCCAGCCGCGTCACCAGATCCGTGTAGGCGCGGAACCGCGCTGCCAGGGCCTCCCCGTCGAAGAGCTGTTCCACGGCGTCCCAGTTCAGGACCAGCTCCCCGTCGTACTCGAAGACCTGGTGGTCCACATGGACCTGCGGGGTGTGGACGATGCTCGACCGCATCTCCCCGAGGGCGCCCACGGCCCGCCCGAAGTCCCTGTCCGAGGAGTCCAGCGCGCTGGTGAACACCACCGGCGCCAGGGCCCGTCGGGGGCCGTGCAGCCGGGCGATCTCGCGGAGCACCTCGATCCCGGTGAACTCGCCGTGGTCCAGGTCCTCGGCCAGCCGGTGCTGGAGGGCCCCGGCGCGGTCCGCGAAGGGGGACGCCGGATCGACCGACACCTCCAGCAGGCTGATGGCGGTGAAGTCCCCGATGACCTCGGCCACCTGGCCGTGCACCGGCAGGCGCCGGCCCACGGTCACGTTCAGGAGGAAGGGGCCGCCGTCCGACCAGTCGGCGAGCACCTCCGCGTAGGCCGTGGCCAGGGCGGCGGAGACGGTCACGCCGTGCCGCGCCGCCCGCTCCCGCAGCGCCCGGAGCGCCGTGGCGGGCAGGCGGTGGGTGTGCCGCGCGAACGTCGGCTCCAGCACGTCCGCCGGGTCGGCGGCCAGCGGCAGGCGCGGTGCCGCGGGCAGACCGGCGGCGCGCGCCGTCCAGTAGTCCCGGGCCCGCCGGTGGCGCGGGGTGCCCTCCAGCCGCCGCAGGGCGAGCCGGTAGTCCCGGAAGGTCAGCTCCGGCCCGGCCGGCCGCCAGGAGGGGTCCGCGCAGCGGGCCGCGAGCTCGGAGAGGAAGACGGCGACCGTGCCGCCGTCCGCGATCAGCAGGTCGAGGCAGACGTGCAGACGGCTGGAGCCGTCCAGCCGGGTGACGCGGACGTCGAAGAGGGGCGCCGCCGCCGGGTCGAAGACCCGGGCCGCGCACCGGGTGCGGGTCTCCTCGAGCCGGGCCCGCGCCATCCCGGCGTCGAGCCCGCGCAGATCCTCCACGGCGACCTCGTACGGCGGTGCCTCGGGCCGCACCCGCCACTGGCCGTCCGCTCCGACCTCGGCGCGGAGCATGTCGTGCCGCCGTGTCATCGCGGTGAGCGCCCCGGACAGCAGCCGGGCGTCGAACTCCGGGGCGGCGACCTCGACATAGAACGACGCGGCGACGTTGCCCAGCGGGAAGAAGCCGTTGCGGCCCAGGAGGTACGCCTGCTGGAGACCGGTGAGCGGGAAGGGCGCGTAGCGGTCCTCCGGCGCCGGGACCACCACCGGAAGCTCCGCCGCGGCCGCCTCCGGCGTCCCACCGGACTCCTGCCGCCGTTCGCGCAGCAGGGCGGCCAGGTCCCGCAGGGCGGGCCGGGCGAACACGTCCGCGACGGTGAGGGCGACGCCCGCGTCGCCCAGGGCGCGGACCAGGTGCACGGCGAGCAGGGAGTCCCCGCCGATCCGGAAGAAGTCGTCGTCCACCGACACGTCCGTGACCCCGAGCACCTGCCGCCACGCCGCGACCAGCGCGTGCTCGACGTCGTCCGAGGGACCGGCCGCCTCCCGCTCCCCGGTGCGCTCCTGGGCCCCGCGGGCCAGCTCGCGGAGGCGGCCGGTGTCGACCTTGCCGTTCGCGGTGAGCGGCAGCCCGGCCAGGACGAACACCTCCCGGGGCACCATGTACGAGGGCAGTGACTCCCGTGCCAGCTCGACGAGATGCCGGGGCAGCGCGTTCAACTCGCGTATGAGAAGGGGTGAGTTGCTGGTCTCCGGGCCGTCCGCGGCGGGCGCGGGCAGGGTGTGCGCGGCGGCCCTCACCGCCAGTTCCGCGTCGTGCGGGGTCAGGGCCAGGACCGCGTCGAGGAACCCGGGCCGCGAGGCCGGCCGGTAGAAGAACTCGCAGGCATAGCCGTGCTTCGCGGCCAGCTCGGCGAGTGCCACCCGGGTCGGCCGGTCCCGTGTCCCCGGCTCCGGCCACCCGGTGGCCGCCGGACCGTCGAGGGGCAGCCCGGCCCGTGCCGGATCGTCCAGCCGCTCCGCCCACGCCGCGTCGTGCAGCAGCCGCTCGTTGGGCACGTCCCGCAGCGCCACGGCGGGCAGTCCGCCGCTGAGGGCCTGTTCCAGCTCCGGCAGCGTCCGGGCGGCGTCCTCCCAGGCCAGTTCGGCGGCCGGACCGGCGGCGGCGCTCGGCTCGCGGAGCACCACGGCGTCGAAGCGGTAGTCCGCCATCTCGGTGGCGGGACTGCCCGGCCGGGGCAGTACGGCGACGGGGCGGCCCAGTCCCGCCCAGAGCAGCTCGGGCGCCACGACCAGTTCCCCGTCGGACAGCGCGCGCTGATCCGCCCGCCGGGCGACGTCCCCGGCCGTGTCCCCGGCCTCCGCGCGCGCCCGCTCCACGGCCATGTGGAACGGGCGGAGGTGGCGGAGGTCGCGCAGGTCGCCCAGGTGGACGAGGCCACCGGGGCGCAGCGCGGCCAGCGCCCCGCGCACCGTGGCGAGCAGATGGTCGGCCGAAGGGAAGTACTGGGCAACGGAGTTGATGACGACGCAGTCGAAGCGGCCCGGCGCGATCCCCTCGAAGTCCGTGGCCTCCCGGTGCAGCAGTGTCGCCCGCCCGGCGGTGCCGTCCCGTTCCAGCCGCTCCGCCAGATGTCCGAGGGTGCGCTCCGAGATGTCGGTCCCCACGTACTCCACGCACTCCGGCAGCAGCCGGGTGGCGATCAGCCCGGCGCCACAGCCGATCTCCAGGACGCGGCGGGGGCGGTGCGCGAGCACCCGGCGCGCGGTGATGTCGGCCCACTCGGCCATGTCCCGCTCCGGGATGGTCCCGCCGGTGAAGCTGTCCACCCAGCCCGAGGTCTGTGCGGCCGGATCGGTCCGCAGGGAGTCGAAGACCTCGCGCCAGTCGGCGATCTGCGCCTCGGCCCCGCCGCCGTCGGCCCGCCCCTCCCGGCGGGGGACCGCGAAGGCGACGAGCCGGCTGCCCTCCACCACGGCCACCGCCCGCTCCACCCGGGGGTGCGCCGCGAGGGTGTGCTCGATCTCCCCCAGTTCGATGCGGTAGCCGTTCACCTTGACCTGGCCGTCGTCCCGGCCCAGGAACTCGATGTTCCCGTCGGGGTGGTACCGGCCCAGGTCCCCGGTGTCGTACAGGCGGGTGCCGGTGCGCGGATCGGTCACGAACCGTTCGCCGGTGCGGACGGGGTCGCGCCAGTAGCCCTGGGCCAGACCGGTGCCGCCGATGAACAGCCGCCCGGCGACCCAGGTGGGGCAGGGGCGCAGCTGCCGGTCCAGCACGTGGAAGGTCTGGTTGGCCAGGGGCCTGCCGTAGGGGACGGAGGCCCAGCCCGGGAGCGGGGAGCCGATGGGATGGGCGATGGACCAGATCGACGCCTCGGTCGCACCGCCCAGACCGATGACGTCGACGGGGCCCCGCTTCAGGGACCGGACGCGGTCGGCCAGGGTGGTCTCGATCCAGTCCCCGGACATCAGGACCAGGCGCAGCGGCCCGAGCACCTCCTCCCCGGGCCGGGACTCGGCGTACGTGGTGAGCATCCGCATCAGCGCCGGGACCGTGTTCCACACCGTCACCCGGTGCCGGTCGACGAGTTCCGCCCAGCGCTCCGGGTCCCGGCCCGCGCCGGGCTCCGGCAGGACGACGCAGCCGCCCGCCCCGAGGACCCCGAAGACGTCCCACACGGACAGGTCGAAGCTGAGCGACGACAGGGCCAGCACCCGGTCGCCGGGGCCCACGCCGAACCGCGTGTTGATGTCCCAGCAGGTGTTCACCGCCCCGCGGTGGTCGATCACCACGCCCTTCGGCTCGCCCGTGGAACCCGAGGTGAAGATGACGTAGGCGAGGTCCGTCGGCTCCTGGACGCTCTCCAGCGGGCCGTCGGGCTCGTGCCACCACGCCGAGGCGTCCGACACGTCCAGCACCGTGAGGCCGGGCGGCCAGTCCAGCCGCTCCCGCACCCGGGTCTGGGTCAGGACGGTGTCCACCTCGCCCAGTTCCAGCAGCCGGCGCACCCGCTCGGGCGGCAGCGAGGCGTCGACGGGCAGATAGGCGGCGCCGGAGTAGAGGATGCCCAGCACGGCGGCGACCTGCTCCCAGCCCTTCTCCATCACCACGGCCACCAGCCGGTTCGGGCGCGCACCCGCCCGGCGCAGCGCCCGGCCGATGCGGCACGCCGTCCGGTCCAGCTCGCCGTAGCTGAGGGTGCCCTCCGGCCCGGTCAGCGCGGGCTCGGGGCCGCGCCGGGACAGCGCCGGGCCCAGGCGGTGCAGCAGCACGTCCGGAGTCCCGGCCGCGGTGCTGTTCACCCGCTCGCGCTCCGCCGCCTGCTCCGGGGGCAGGCGGACGGTCTCCCGCTCGTCCCACGCCGCGTCGTCCCCGGCCAGCCGCTCCACCAGGGCGCGGTAGGCCGCGAACATGTCGTCCAGGACGCCCGGCGCGAAGACCTCGTCGACGGAGTCCCAGGTGAGGTGCAGGTCCCCCCGGTACTCCAGGGTCAGGCACTCCAGGGAGAGCTGGGGCGCCTGGGCGAGGGTGTGGTGGATGCCCCGCAGCCACCGGGGGGCGAAGTCCTCGCCGAACCCCGAGCCGACGAACGTGGAGAACACCACCGGGGCGACCGCCGTGGCCGGACCCGAGCGGCGGGCCAGCTCCCGCATGACCCGGATGCCGCTGTGGGCGCTGTGCTCCAGGTCCCGCCAGAGCCGCGCCTGGGCGGCGGCGGCCCGCTCGCTGAAGGTCCGCGCGCCGTCCCACCGCACGTCCAGCAGGGTCAGCGTGGTGAAGTCGCCGACGACCCCGCGGACCCCCTCGTGCACCGGCAGCCGGTTGTTCACCGTCACGTTGACGGTGAAGTCCGGGGACGCCGACCAGCGGGCCAGCACGTCGGCGTAGGCGGCGGCCAGCGCGGTCGAGGGGGTCAGCCCGCGCGCCGCGGCACGGCTCCGGAAGCGCTGCCACCCGGCGGCGGACAGCACGTGGTGGCGGCGGCGGAAGCGGGGGCGCCGCACGGCGGACAGCGGCGCGGCGAGCGGCAGCAGCGGCGCCGGCGACAGGTCGTCCAGCCGCCCGGCCCAGTACTCCTCGGCGGCCCGGCGCTCCTCCTCGTACCCGGGCCCGCCGACGGCCCGCTGGTACTCCCGGAAGGTGATGCCCGGTCCGGGCGGCTCCCGGTCCGGGTCGGCGTACCGGGCGGCCAGCTCCTCGACAAGGACGGCGAACGAGGTGCCGTCGCAGATCAGCAGGTCCACCGCGAACCGCAGCAGGGTCCGGCGGGCGTCCAGCCGGGTGGCGTGCACGTCGAGGAGGGGCCACCGCGTCACGTCGCGCCGCCGCTCCGCCGCCCGCGCCCGCGACTCCTCCAGCCGCGCATCCCGCTCCCCGGGCTCCAGGGCCGACAGGTCCTCCCTGACGATCCGGAAGTCCGGCACCTCGGCCAGGACCTGCTGGGTGCCGTCCTCCCGGATCACCGCGCGGAGCATGTCGTGGCGGGCGACGGCGGACCGCACCGCCCGCTCGAACCGGTCGACGTCCAGGTCCTCGGTGTCCAGCTCGACGTAGAAGGAGGCGTCCACGTCGCCGAGTTCGTGCCCGGCGTCCCGGCCGTGCAGATACGCCTGCTGCACGTCCGTCAGGCCGAACGGCTCGTGGGCGCCGCCGTCCGGGACCGCCACCGGCTCCGCCGGGGGCGGCTCCTCCCGCCGGGGCGCGGCTCCCAGCAGGCGCTCCGCGACCTCGGGGACACGGAATCCGCCACTCAGCTCCGACAGCGGCACCCGCACCCCGAAGGCGGCGTCGAGCACCGCGCAGACCGTCGTGGCCTGCAGGGACTCGATGGTGAGCGGCCCCTCCTCGGGCACCTCGCGGGTGGGCAGCCCCGTCACCGCCGCCAGCAGGTCGACGAGCCCCACGCAGAGGTACGCGCGACGGTCCTCGACGGGGCCGTCCGACTCGATCCCCAGGGCCATCGTCCCGACGGCGCGCTCGATCGTGGACTCCGCGGAATCGCCCATGTTCGCTCCCCCTTCGAGGCCGGGCCGAAGGGCCGGACCTGCTGAATGAACGCCGCCGTGGGCGGCGCGAACGGACCGGTGAGGCCGGCGCAGAGGCTGACGGCGGGGTGCCGTGCCCGGTGCCAGGCGGGGAGTCTTCCGGTTGAACCGCACTTTAAGTCAACCCGCACCGGCGCCCGGTGCCCCCGCGTCCGCCAAGTGCCCGGCCGATGACCGGAATTGAGCGGGTCCCGGGGCTTGACCTTGGAGTCGACTCCACACTTTACGCTCGCCCCGTCAGCTCATGCGTCCACCAACAGGCAGGTGACCAAGGTGAAGGAGTTCGCCGCCTCCACGAACGGCGACGTTGCTGTGCCCCCCGAACCCGATACCGGAGCACGCCGATACCGGGTGATCTCCGGCTGTGTGGAGTGCGCCGGCGACCTGGCCGCCCTGCGGCGCGTTCCGGGCGTGCGCGACGTGCGCGTACTGGCGGCCACGGGCACCCTCGTGGTCGAAGCGCCGCCGACCCTGGCCGACGACGTGCTGCTGCGCACCGCCGGCGCGTCCGGACTCGTCCTCGAACCCGAGCGGCCCGCGGACGGCACGGCCGACGGCCCCGCCGCCCGGCGCTCCCGCTGGTGGCTGCGGCCCGAGATGCTCCTCCTGGAGATCGCGGCACTGCTGCTGATCGGCGTGGAGACCCTCGGCTGCTACTCGCGGTACGAATCGGCCGCCGCCGTCCTCGCCTACGCGGTCGTCGCCATCGGCATGGTCTTCCCCACCCGCACCGCGTTGATGATGCTGCGGACCAAACGGGTGTCGATCAACGTCCTGCTGGTCGTCGCCGTCATCGGGGCCCTCGCCCTGGGCAGGGTGACGGAGGCCGCCTGCGTCGTCGTCATCTTCTCCCTCGGCGTGGTCCTCGAGAGCTACGTGGCGGACCGCGCCCGCAAGTCCATCCAGAAGCTGATGGACCTCAGCCCCGCCCTCGCCGAACGCTTCACCGACGGCGGCGGCGTCGAACAGGTCGAGGTCGCCCGGCTCGGCGTCGGCGACACTGTCCTCGTCCGGCCCGGCTCCCGGCTGCCCACCGACGGCACCGTCGTCCGGGGCACCTCCTGGATCGACGCCTCCGCCATCACCGGCGAGTCGATGCCCGTCGAGGCCGCCCCCGGCACCGAGGTCTACGGCGGCACCCTCAACGGACACGGCGCCCTGCGCGTCCGGGTGGCCAAGCCCTTCGAGGACACCGTCCTCGCCCGCGTCATCAAGGAGGTGGAGGAGGCCCAGCAGAACCGCGGACAGGCCCAGCGCTTCGCCGACCGGTTCTCCGCCGTCTACACCCCCGTCATGATCGGCACGGCCGTCCTGCTGGCCGCCCTCGGCCCGCAGGTCTTCGACATCTCCTACGAGGACGCCCTCTACCGCGCGCTCGTCGTCCTCATCGTCTCCTGCTCCTGCTCGCTGGTGCTGTCCGTCCCCGTCAGCGTCGTCTCCGCCGTGGCCCGCGCCGCCCGCGACGGCGTCCTGATCAAGGGCGGTGCCTACCTGGAGCAACTGGCCAGGCTGCGGGCCGTGGCCTTCGACAAGACGGGCACGCTCACCCTCGGCCGCCCCGTCCTGCTGGAGACGCGCCCGCTCGGCGGCCACGACACCACCGAACTGCTGCGGCTGTCGGCCGCGGTCGAGGCCGGCGCCACCCACCCCATCGCGGAGGCCGTGGTGCGCGCCGCGCGGGAACGGGGCATCCCCGTCGTCCCCGCCGACGACGTCACCGTCGTCCCCGGCATCGGCGCCCGTTCCGTGATCGACGGCTCCACCGTCGCCGTGGGCCGGGTCGGCGACCTCAGCGGCCACCCCGAGGCCCGGGCCGCCCTGGACGCCATCGAGGACGCCGGCGGCACCCCCGTCGCCGTCACGGTCGACGACCGGCTCATCGGCCTGCTCGGCGTCGCCGACGAACTGCGCCCGGAGGCCGTCACCGCGCTGGAGACCCTGCGGAAGGCGGGCATCACCCACACCACGATGCTCACCGGCGACCGCCGGCGCGTCGCGAACGCCATCGCCGAACGCGTCGGGATCGGCAGCGTCCGCGCGCAGCTCATGCCCGAGGAGAAGAGCACCGCCGTCGCGTCGATCAAGGAGTCCGGCGTCACCGCGATGGTCGGCGACGGCGTCAACGACGCCCCCGCGCTGGCCACGGCCGACGTCGCGATCGTCATGGGCGCCGCCGGCACCGACGTCGCCCTGGAGATGGCCGACGTCGCCCTCATGGCCGACGACCTCAACAAGCTGCCCTACGCCGTCGTCCTGGCCCGCAGGGCGAGCCGTGTCATCGCCCAGAACGTCGCCCTGTCCCTCGCCGTGATCCTCCTCCTCGTCGTCGCCGCGGTCGGCGGCGGCTTCAGCCTCACCGCGGGTGTGCTGATCAACGAGGCGTGGGCGCTCGTCATCATCGCCAACGGACTGCGGCTGCTGCGCCTGACCCCTGCGCTCCGGGCCGCCGGGGCGATCCCGGCGGAGCGGCCGGACGCGGCCGCCGCGCACCGCGCGGACCCCGCGCACCCCAAGGACCCCGCGCCCGGCGCGGAGGCGTCCGACGACGCCTGCGGCTGCGGTGCGGAGTGCGGTTCGGGCGGCGGTTCGGCGGTCACCGCCGTGGCCGAGGGGCCGGAGACCGGGGACGCGTGCGGCTGCGGTTCCGGCTGCGGCACGCCCCAGGTGGAGTTCGTGGCCCTCGCCCGCCCCGCCGTCCCCGCCGTGCCGGCCGCCCCCGCGACCCACTGCGGGGCGGACGGCGGCTGCGGCTGCGGACCGGCGGCCCAGGACGCCATGGCCCGGTCCGACCGCCGCGGATGAGGACCGGCTGACCAGGAGCCCGGCCGTTCCCCCGGCGGTCGGGCTCCTTCCCCCCCCCCCCGGGCCCCCGGGGTCCCTTCCCCCGCCCCGGGGCCCGGCGCCACCGTCGCGCCACCGCGCACGAACCGCCCGACGAGGAGACGCCCGGATGTCAACGCACACCACCCCGCACGAAGGCGTGGTGAGAACCGGGGCCGACGGCCCCCCGCACGCCCCCGGCTGGACCCTGGCCGTCGTCTGCGTCACCACCTTCATGCTGCTGCTCGACGTCACGGTCGTGAACGTCGCACTGCCCGCCATCCGCGACGCCCTGCACGCCGGCTTCTCCGAACAGCAGTGGGTGATCGCCGCCTACACGCTGACCATGGCCGCGTTCCTGCTCTCCGGCGGCTCCCTGGCCGACCGGATCGGGCGCAGGCGCGTCTTCACCCTGGGCCTCGGCGTCTTCACCCTGGCCTCGCTCGCCGCCGGACTCGCCCCGGAACCGCTGACGCTCAGCGCCGCCCGGGGCGTCCAGGGCGTCGGCGCCGCGATGCTCTTCTCGGTGGGGCTGGCCCTCATCGGCCAGGAGTTCCACGGGGCCAGGGCGCGCGGCACGGCCTTCGGCCTGTGGGGCGCGACCGGCGGCCTCGCCTTCGCCGTCGGCCCCCTGGTCGGCGGCTTCCTCACCACGTCACTGAGCTGGCGCTGGATCTTCCTGGTCAACGTGCCGATCGGCCTGCTCGCCCTGCTGCCGGCCACCCGGCGGCTGCGGGAGTTCCGGGATCCGCACTCCACCGGCGTCGACCGGGCCGGCATGGCGACCTTCGGAACGGGCCTGGCCCTGCTGCTGTTCGGACTCATGGCCGGCAACTCCCTGGACTGGAACTGCCCTCCGGTCGTCCTCTCCTTCGTCGCGGGTGCCGCCCTGCTGGCCGCCTTCGCCGCCATCCAGCGCACCAAGGGCCGCGCGGCCATGCTGGACCTCTCCCTGTTCCGGGTCCGCTCCTTCAACGGCGTGGCCTGGGGGACGTTCCTGAACAACGCGGCCTCCCTGGCCACCGTCTTCCTGCTCGTCTCCTACCTCCAGAACGTCCTCGGGTACTCCGCCTGGGAGACCGGGCTGCGCTTCCTGCCGCTGACCGTCACCCTCTTCGCCGCGGCGCTCCTGACCGGACGGCTCGGCGCACTCGTCCCGCCCGGCGTCCTCCTCGGCACGGCCATCGCCCTGATCGCCGTCGGCCTGGCGCTCGTCTCCCTGGTGCGCCCGTCGAGCGACTGGACCGTCCTGCTGCCCGGACTCCTCGTCACCGGGGCGGGCATGGGCATGTTCAACCCACCGCGCGCGGCGGTCACCGTCGGCGTCGTGCACCCGTCCCGTGCCGGGATGGCCTCCGGCATCGGCCAGACCTTCCAGCAGGCCGGGGTCGCCCTGGGCGTCTCCGGCTTCGGCGCCCTGTTCGAGCGCTGCGTCACCACCGCGTTCACCGCGTCCGCGGCGGGACAGCGGCTCGGCGACCGGGCGGAGACCGTGGCCCACGAGGTGGCCACCGGCGGCACCGCCGAACTCGGCGGCCTGGTCCCGCCGTCGATGCTCGACACGGTGACCGGTGCCGCCCGCGTCGCCTACGTCGACAGCCTGAGCGAGGTGACCCGGATCTGCGCCCTCGTCGCGGCCGTCGGAGCGGTCCTCGTCCTCGCCCTCGTGCGCGACCGGGACCTGCACGTGAGCGCGCGGGCGGCCGGACGGTCCTGAGCCGACGGCGCGGGCACGCACGAGGGCGGGGTGGTGGGGGGGGGCCCCGGGAGAACCCCCCCCACCCCCCCCCCCTTCTCCCTCCCCCCGGCCCGGGGGGGGTGGGGGGCGCCACCCCCGGGTCCC
>NZ_JBVKAT010000036.1:0-25208 GCF_055598485.1 Streptomyces sp. NPDC107521 | reverse complement strand
CGCCCCCATCGCCGGCATCGGCGTCGCCGGCGCCCCCTCCGGCACCCTCGACGAACAGTTCGCCCGGGCCGGCGCCGACACCCTGCGCTGAGCCGCCGGCCCCGATGAACCTCCGGTGGTGCGGAGTCCCCCGTCCCGTCACCACCGGAGCCGCACGGGCGCCCCTCCCCCGCCGGTCATGGTGCCGTGCCGGGAGGGGCGCCCGGCACCATGTCCGGGCCCGTGGCGCCCGCGAGGCGGCACGGAGCGGGCGGCGTCCGGCACGCCCTCGGGCCCGGCGCACGGAGTCGGCCGTGGCCCGGCGCTCAGGCCGGGGGCACGGTCCGGCGGGCGAGGGCCGGGTGCGCGGCGCCCAGTTCCCCGATGAGCCGTCGGTAGGTCTCGAAGGCGGGCTTGGGGGTGTAGTCGTCGCGCAGGAGGCCGAAGTGGGAGAACAGTCCCCCGCCTCCGCTGTCGGCGTCCCGCAGGGAGAAGAACGAGTAGGCGTCGACGCCGAGTTCGTCCGCGAGGCCGGCGACGGTGCGGACCACGGCCTCCAGGGTCTCGGCCTGCCGCCGCTCGGGGCGTCCCGGGCCGGTGGGCCAGCCGTTCTCACAGACCCTGATGGGCACCGTGGCGGGGATGCCCGCCCGGGGCAGGTCGGTGTGCCGGAAGGCGGTCAGGACCGCGGTGACCGCCTCCTCCAACCGCCCTGCGGGGACGGGGCGGAAGACATCGGGGAAGAAGTCCAGGCCGACGTAGTCGAGGCAGTCGAGGAACTCCTCGTCGGCGAGCGCGCCGAGGTCCGCCCAGAAGGTGTCGGCCGGGTCGAACACGGGCACCGCGTTGAACCCGACCTCCAGGCCGAGCCCGAGCGCGCGGGCCTCCCGCTTGGCGACCACCACGCCCTCCACCAGGGCGTCCAGGACGTGGGGGATGCTGCCGTCCAGGATGGGCAGGCGCGCGTTCGGCTCCTCGCAGATCTGCAGGGACAGCAGGCGGGGCCCGTGGGCGCGGACGGCGTCCCGGACGAACTCCGGCCAGCCGTCCCGGGAGCCCGAGGGTTCCCGGAAGGGCAGCACGAGGTCCAGCCCCCGCCCCGGCCCGAGGCACGCCTCCGGATCGGCGGGAGTCGGCGGCTCCTGCGGCACCGTGGCGGCGAAGGGCCGGTAGGCGCGCACCGACAGCGTCCCGGTGCCCTGCAGCGCGTCGAGCGCCCCGGTGATGCGGTCCGGCAGGTCGGGGCGGACGGGGCGGAGGATGCCCGTGTCGTCCCCCAGCAGACCGCCCGGATAGATGCCGAAGGCGATGTTCATGGCAGATTGCACCCCATAATTCTTGGTGTCACTCCAAATTTGCGGTGACACTATCATTGGCGTGTGGGACTTCGAGAGACCAAGAAGCGGCGGACCCGGACCGCCATCGCCGACACCGCGTTGGCCCTGTTCCTGGAGCACGGCTTCGACCGGGTGACGGTCGCGGAGGTGGCGCGCCACGCGGGCGTGTCCACGAACACCGTCTTCAACTACTTCCCGGCCAAGGAGGACCTGTTCTTCGACCGGCAGGCCCTGGCCGAGGACCTCCTCGCCGCGCCCGTGCGCCGCATGCCGCCCGGCGGGTGCCCGGTCGAGGCCGTCCGCGACGACCTGCTCGACGGTCTGCGGCGGAGCGACCCCATGCTCGGACTGCACCCCGGAGCGCCGCGGTTCCGGCAGGTCGTCCAGGACAGCCCCGCCCTGCGGGCCCGCGAGCGCGAGATCGGTGAGCACGCGGAGGAAGCCCTGGCCAGAGCTCTGGCCGAGTCGCCGGACGGCGCAGCCCCGCCGGGAGCCGCGCTGCTCGCGGGCGCCCTCGCGGGCACACACCGGGCGGCCCTGCGGGAGATCCGGGAGGGCGTCCTGGCGGGCCGGCCGCCCGCGCGGGTCCGGGACGCGCTCGTCCCGGCGGTGCGGGAGGCGTTCGACCGCCTCTGCCGCGGACTGCACCCCGGCACCGCCAACCCGCCGCCGTGACGGCACGGCGGCCGGACGGCTCCGGTGGCCGTCCCGGCACGGCTCCACCGCGCCGCGAGGCGTCCGCGCGGGGCCAGGCGGCGCACCCCGCGCGCCATACCGCGCAACACCGGGCCCGGCCATGGTGTTTACCGCAGGCCACCGGGCATGCTGTGCTGCTCCCATGGACCAGAACAACGAGCCGAACGGGACGTCGGCGACCCTGACGTACCCCACCGTCCCGCACCGGCCGATGACCGTGCCCGCCATCGAGGCGGAGGAGCGGGCCCGCGCCTTCCACGACGTGATGGCCCGCCGGCGCACCGTGCGCGACTACAGCGACCGCCCCCTGCCGGACGGGGTGCTGGAGTGGGCGATCCGCACCGCCTCCACCGCGCCCAGCGGTGCCAATGTCCAGCCCTGGCGCTTCGTCGTCCTCACGGACCCGGACCGCAAGCGCCTGCTGCGCGAGGCCGCGGAGGCGGAGGAGCGCGAGTTCTACGGCCGCCGCGCCTCCGCCGAGTGGCTGGAGGCCCTCGCGCCGCTCGGTACCGACCCGAGCAAGCCCTTCCTGGAGCAGGCACCCGCCGTCATCGTCGTCTTCGAGGTCCACAAGGGACCGCATTCGCCCCGCCCCTACTACACCAAGGAGTCGGTCGGCATCGCCGTCGGCCTCCTGCTCGCCACGCTGCACCAGGCGGGCCTGGCCACGCTCACCCACACACCCAGCCCGATGCGCTTCCTGAACGAGGTCTGCGAACGGCCGGCCGAGGAGCGCGCCTCCTACGTCATCCCCGTCGGCTACCCCGCCGACGATGCCCAGGTGCCCGACATCCACCGCAAGCCCCTGGACGAGGTCATGACCCGCATCTGACCCGCCCCTCCCCCCCGGAGCGCGCCGGTGCTCCGGGGGCGGCGCACCGCGCGCGGAGTGCGGTGCGCCGCCCCGGCACACCCCCCGTGAGGCCGACGCGCCCCCGGATGCGACCCCCCGGCTCCCCCGTCCCGCCAACGGGCCCGCCCCGACTGGTGTTTGATCGGTGGTGGAGAAAAATAGCGGCTCTTCGCTACGGAAAGGGTGGGAGACCGATGGCACGGCCGATGCAGGAGCGTGCGGTGCGGACGCGGGAGACGCTGCTGCGGGCAGCGGCGGAGGTGTTCAACGAGGTCGGCTATCCCCGGGCCAGCCTGACGAAGATCATCGACCGGGCCGGGGTGACGGTGGGGGCGGTCTACTTCCACTTCCGCTCCAAGGAGGGCCTGGCCCGCGCGGTCATCCGGGAGCAGGCCGCCGAGCTGGAGTTCCCCACCGGGGAGGCGGGGCTCCAGCGGCTGGTGGACACCACCATGTACCTGGCCGAGCAGATGCAGCACAACACCCTGCTGCGGGCGGGGGTGCGCCTGGCCGTGGACCAGAGCGAGCCGGGACTGCAGGAGTACTCGATCTACGAGTGGTGGTCCGACCGGTTGCACCAGGAGCTCGCGGCGGCGCGCGGGCTGGGCCAGTTGCGCCCGGAGGCGGACGAGGCGGCGTTCGCCTCCCTGCTGGTCGCCGCCTTCACCGGCTCGCAGATCATGTCGCAGATCGCGTCGGAGCGGGCGGACCTGCCGCGGAGGATCGCGGACATGTGGCGCTGTCTGCTGCCGGCGCTGGCCGACCCGAGGGCGCTGGAAGAGGTGACCCTGCCCGGGGGCGTGCGATGACGTCGTCCCGCGCCGCCTCCCCGGCACCGCGAAGCGGCTGACCGGCCGACCCGTCCGCGTCGCCACCGCGTCCCGGCTTCTTCCGGCGGCGCGCCGCGCACCGGATCCGGCGGCGGCGCCCGCGAGAGAGCCCGGTCCCGGCCGGGCAAGGGCGCGGATCCGCACCCTGCGCGGCCCCTTGGCCGGATGACGACGATCCCTCCGGGGACGTTCCCGGTGCGGCGGGGGCCGGAGCGCGCGGACACATGGGGCCGCCGCCTTCGGGAGCCCCGCTCAAGCCCCCTCCCGCCCCCGCCGGTTCACCCCTCGGGGCCGCCGGACCGCACCCGTCGCCCTGCGGGCCGCCCGAGGCCGGCCTTCAGCGCGTCCAGGTGGGTGCGGCTGAGGCGGTGCGCGGCCCCGGCGTCGCGGGCGGCGATGGCCTCGACGAGGTCGGCGTGGGCGGCGTGGTCGGTGTCGTCGTCGAGGCGGCTGCCCAGCCGGAGCATGTCGATCATGGCCTGCCGCAGCCTCGGCACGAAGGTGTCGAAGAGTTCGAGCAGGACGGGGTTGCCCGCCGCGGCGACGACGGCACGGTGGAAGCGCATGTCGGCGTCCACGTGGTCCTCGGTCCCGCCGTGCCCCTCCTGCCGCTCCGCGAGCGCGCGCCGCAGCGCCCGCAGCGCCTGGGGGGTGCGGCGTTCGGCGGCGTGGGCCGCGGCCTCGGTCTCGATGGCGATGCGCGCCTCGATCACCGAGACGATCCCCGCGCGCCGCAGCACGTCGTTCCAGTCCTCGGTGACATCCAGCGCGGTGACGAACACGCCCGCGCCCTGCCGGGTCTCCAGGACTCCCCTGCCCGCCAGTTGCCGGATGGCCTCGCGGACGGTGGAGCGGCCGACGCCGAGCTGCGGACCGAGCGTGGTCTCGCCGGGGAGCCTCGCCCCGAGCGGCCACTCCCCGGAGCGGATGCGATCGAGCAGGAGCCCGGCGGCCTGGTCGGCCAGCGGCACCCTCCTGACGTGGTTCATTCTCAACTCACTCCGCTACTTGTCTGAGGACTTGTGTAGAGTGTATCCCATGATCGCAAGACTTCTTCTCCGCCGCAGCAGGGACTGACGGACCGGCGCCCTGCCGCGGAGCCCCCTTCCCGCCGGTCCTTCCCACCGCCCCCGCCTCCGGCACGGCCCGCCCGTGCCCCGGCCCAGGGCCTCTCGTTTGGATCATGCCGGGCTCGCGGGGTCCTGCCTGATCCAAACGAAAGACCCTGGGCGCGGATCTCCGCCCCCGGAAGGAATCCCCATGACCAGCACCGCTCCGCCCGCCAGGAACCGGAGGGGCCTGTGGGCACTGACGGCGACGCATGCCGCGAACGACTTCTACACCGGCGCCGTCGCCGCCCTGCTGCCCTTCTTCGTGCTCCACGCCGGCTACTCCTACGCCGCCGTCGCGGGCATCACCCTGGCCGCGACCGCGCTGTCGAGCATCGCCCAGCCGGTGTTCGGCCACCTCGGCGACCGGTTCGGGCCGCGGTGGATGAGCCTGGCCGGGCTGCTGACCGCCGGTGCCGGTGTGGCGCTGAGCGGCCCCCTCTCGGGCTCGTACACGGCGGTGTGGATCGTGATGGCCCTCTCCGGTGTCGGCGTCGCGGCCTACCACCCGGCGGCGACGATGGAGGCGCGCGAGGCGGGCGGCGGCACCAGCGGGGCGATGAGCCTGTTCTCCGTGGGCGGCAACGTCGGCGTCGCGCTGGCCCCGTCGGCGGTGCTCCTCGTCGTGAACCGGTTCGGGCTGGACGGGACGGGGCTGCTGATCGTCCCCGCGATCGTGCTGGCCCTGGTGCACGTCGCGGTGTCGGGCCGCCGCGTGTTCACCCGCTCCGCGCCCGCGGCGCCCTCGCCCGTCGCGTCCGGGCCGGCCCCTGTGCCGGACGACTGGCGGGCGTTCGGCCGGCTGACGCTGGTGCTGGCGATGTGGTCGGTCGCCTATGTGGGCACCTCGACCTTCGTGTCGCTGTACTCGATCGAGCGGTTCGGCGTCTCGCCCGGGTCGGCGTCGATCGCGCTGACGGTGTTCCCCGCCGCCGGCGCGCTCGGCACCCTCGCCGGCGGGCGGCTGGCCGACCGCTTCGGACGCCTGCGGACCGTCCGTGGCGGCTATCTGCTGGCGGCGGTCTCCATGGGCGCGATCGTGCTCGCCCCGGCGCCGTCGGTGGTGGTCGTCGCGACCGCGGTGCTGGGGCTCGGCCTGTTCGTCCCGTTCGCGGCCCAGATCACCCTGTCCCACTCCTACCTGCCGAACCGGATCGGGGTCGCCTCGGGTGTGACCCTCGGACTGACGCTCTCCCTGGGCGGCGTCGTGAGTCCCCTGCTGGGCCGGGTCGCGGACGGCACCGGTGTACGGTTCGTGTTCGTCGTCCTGGCCGCCCTGATCGCCCTCGGCTTCGCCCTGTCCTTCGGTCTCAGGGAGCGGCGGGCCGGGTCGGCGCGGACCGCAGCGGGCGACGCGACCGGCACCGAGGCGGAGACGAAGGAAGTACGGGCATGACCGGAACCGAGATCCTGCGCGTGGACGGCGTCGACTTCGTCCGTTCCTCCCGTCACATCCTCACCGGCGTCGACCTCACCGTCCGCGCCGGGGAGCACTGGGCGCTCCTGGGGCCGAACGGCGCCGGAAAGAGCACCCTCCTGGGCCTGTGCGGGGCCCGGACGCATCCCACCCGAGGCGGGGTCCGCGTCCTCGGCCACCGCCTCGGCCGGGTCGAGATCCGCAGGCTGCGCGAGTCGATCGGGCACGTCGACCCCCGCCATCCGCTGCGCTCCGCGCTCACCGTGCGGCAGGTCGTCCTGACCGGGGCGACCGGCACGACCGAGCGCGTGCCCCGCTGGGAGCCGTCGCCGGAGGTGCTCGCCCGCGCCGACCGGCTGATCGGCCTGCTCGGCCTGCGCGACCCGGACGGTGCCACCTGGCCCACCATGTCGCAGGGCGAACGGGGCCGGACCCTGATCGCCCGCGCCCTGCTGCCCGACCCGCCCCTGCTGCTGCTCGACGAGCCCTCGACGGGACTGGACGTCGCCGCCCGGGAACAGTTCCTGGACACCGTCGACCACCTCCACCGCTCCCAGCCGGAGCTGGCCACCGTCCTGGTGACCCACCACCTGGAGGAGCTTCCCGAGACGACCAGTCACGCCGTGCTCCTCAAGGAGGGCCGGGTGCTCAGCGCGGGCCCCGTGCACGAGGTGCTCACCACGGAGCGGGTGACCGAGTGCTTCGGCCATCCGATCCGCATCGAGCACCGCGACGGACGCTGGCAGGCCCGGACCGCCAGGACCGCGCGGGCGGGCGGCTGAGACGGCGCGGTGCGGTCGCGAGCTCCCCGCCCCGGGCGGCGGGGCCCGGGCCGGCGGCACCGCGCCGGGACCGGCGCCCGGGGAACGCGCCGACGCCCCGAACCGGTCGCACCGAGCGACCGCCCCGGCGACGGCGGGACTCCGGACACCTCGAACTCTCACCTTGAGGTTTAGGGTGAGGGTCCGGGGTGGTCCGGTGCTCCGCCGCCGGGTGTCGCGGAGCGGTGCGAGGCCGGCCCCGCGCGACTTCGCCGGGTGTGCCGGGGCCGAGGGGACGCGTACGGGGTCTTTGCCGGGGCGCGGTTGGCACCGGGCCGTTCCCTGGGGGTCGCGTCCGGAAGTCCGTGCGCCGCACGGCGGGGCGCGCGGATCAGCGCGAGTTGCCGCGCCTCCGGTCCTTGATCCTGGTGCCCACGTAGACCCCGCCCCCGCCGGCGGTCAGCGCCAGGACGGCCTGGCTCGCGAACCCGTCCCCGAGGTAGGCGGCCAGCGCCGCCGCGGGGACGAGGAAGGCTGCGAGTACGAGCAGATCGGACGGCTTCATGGTTCTGTTTCCCTCCCGCGCGAAGGCCGGGGACGGCACCCTCCGACGGCATCGGCCCGGTCGCTCGCACCCGGACTTCGTCGACCCGGTGACCGTGCTCTCCACACGTCGCGGTGAGTCTATCGGCCACCGGGCCCCCGCCGACGCCCCGTTCGGGGCTCCGCTTCCCCGGCCCGGCCCGGCACCCTCGGACCCGTCAGCCGGCCGGCACGGCATGCGACCGTTCCGGGTTCGGAGAGCGGCTCCCAAGTGACCTGATCGCAGCGGGTGTTGGACGCCGAGGGCGAAGAGTGCCCGGGGAAGAGGTTTGTTCGGGCGCGGACCGTACACACGATGAGCTGACGCGGTCTTTACCCGACGGAACGGAGACGCATCATGGGCATCATCTCGTGGATCATCCTCGGTCTGCTCGCCGGAGCCATCGCCAAGGCGCTGATGCCGGGCAAGGACCCCGGCGGCATCATCGTCACCATGCTCATCGGCATCGTCGGCGGACTCCTCGGCGGCTGGCTCGGCAAGGTCATCCTGGGAGTCGACTCCATCGACGGGTTCTTCGACCTCTCCACCTGGATCGCCGCCATCGCCGGATCCGTGATCCTGCTGGCCCTGTACCGCCTCTTCACCGGGGACCGGCGCTCGCACCGCCACGCGTGACCCTCGGCGGCAGGCTCACCGGGCCGGTCCGGCCGCGGCGGCCCCCTGTCCCGGCGGCGGCTCCCGCGCCGCCCGGGCAGGGGGCTTCCGCCCGTCCGGGGCCGCCCGGAACCCGCCGGAAGGTCCGCTCCGGGCGGCGGCTCAACGCCACCGGGCGTGACGGACCCTCAGCCGGCCGAAGCCGACGGCACCCGAGATCCGCACCCTGGGCCCGCCGGGGCCGGTACGTCGCGGGGCCCTGTACCGCAGGTCCTTCCAGCCGGCGACGAGCCCGTCGACGTCGACGACGGCGTCGCGGGGCACGATGATCCTGGCGCCACCGGTCCCGAGCCGCAGCTCGATGTCCACGACGGGGTGTTCGATGACCGCCCGGGACAGGTCCAGCCGCACCGTCCCGAAGGCGGACTCGACCTTGAGGTACCGGGGCACCACCCACGCGCCCCGCCGCCGGACGCGTCCGGCGGCGGCGGCGATCACCGAGGCGGTCCTTGGCCGTGCGGGCGGGAGCGCGTCCAGCGCCCGCGCGAGCTGGCCGTGCGTCCGGGCGGCGAGCACCAGGCCGAGGCGCTCGTCCAGCTCCCCGTGCGAGAGGTCGCCCTCCGCGTACGCCTCCCGCAGCCGCTCCACGGCCGACTCCCGGGCCGTTCCGTCGAGTACGGCCGACTCGTCCTCCTGCGGCGTGGTCACCGGCTCACTGTAGCGCTCCGGAATGCTCCGGTGACCGTCCCGGGGAGGGGCCGGCGGCGGCCTGGGCCCGGTGTCCGGACCGCACGCCGCTCCGCGCACCGCCCCACCAGGGACGGTTTGCACGACCGGCGGGAGTCAGTACTCTCGGTGGCGGTGCTTGGGAAGGCAGGTGCTCCCCGGCGGGCTGTCCCCAGGACGGCCGCCGAGGGAAGGACCCGACGCCCGCCCCCACCGGAGGACCCCTCGATGACCCCGGACACCCGCCACCGCCCGCGCACCTCGCCGAAGGCCCCCGGGGGCCGTCCCCGCCGCGCCGTTCCCGGCCGTACGAGGGCCGCGTGAGCACGCCCGGCGCGACGGACACGGCTCCCGCCGCACCGGAGCCGCTGTCCTCCCCGGGGGAGACGTGGCTGCTCGCACCCCACCCCGTACTGGTCGTGGCCCCCTCCGGGACCGTCACCCGGGCCAACGCGCGGGCCGCCGCGCTGTTCCCCCGCGCCCTGCCCGGCGCACGGCTCGGGGACGCCGCCCCCGCCTGGCTGGCGGACGCCCACCGGCGGGCCGCCGCCGGCACGGCGGAGACGCCGGAGCCGGTGCGCGGCCGGCACGGGCGGTGTTCGCTGGAGGCCCACCCCACGCCCACCGACGACGGGAGCGTCGTGTGGTGGCTCGTCGACGACACCGGCAGATCACTGGCCGAGGCCGAGCTGCGCAGCGCCCGCGAGCGCACCGCCTTCCTCGCCGACGCCTCCAGCCGGCTGCTCGCCTCGCTCAACACCGAGCGGTGCATGGAGGTGACGGCGCGCCTCGCCGCCCGCTTCCTCGCGGACGCGGCCGTCCTCGTCGCCCCGGCCACGGGCAGGCGTCATCCGCTGGCCGTCGCCACCGGGGACACCGTCACGCTCCGGTCGGCGCGCGTCGACCCGGACGAGGTCCCCGGACTCACCGAGGCGCTGCGCGGCTTCCCGCCGGTCCCCTCGCGGTGGACGGACCCGGCGGCCCTGCCCGGCTGGGCGGTGCCGGAGGGCTTCGCCGGGACGGTCGGGTCCGTGGTCGTGACCCCGCTGCCGGGACACGGCTTCCCGGCCGGGGCGCTGATCCTGCTGCGCCGCTGCGGCCACGCCGAGTTCGACGCCTCCGAGGAGGTCTTCGCCCGGGTGTTCGCCGCGCGCGCCGGAGCCGCCCTGTCCGCCGCCCATCTGTACCGGGAGCAGCACGACATCACGGCCACGCTCATGGCCGAACTGCTGCCGCCGGTGCTGCGGCGCGTGGACGGCGTCGAGTTCGCGGGCGGCTACCGCGCCTCGCGGGAGACCGAACGCGTCGGCGGGGACTTCTACGACGTCCACCCGGGCACCGAGGGGGAGCACGAGACGCTGGCGGTGCTGGGCGACGTGTGCGGCAAGGGCCTCAACGCCGCCGTCCTGACCGGCAGGATCCGCAACACCCTCCAGGCGCTGCTGCCGATGGCCGACGACCACGGCAAGCTGCTGGGCCTGCTGAACGGGGCCCTGCTCACCGGCCGGCACACCCGCTTCGCCAGCCTGGTCCTCGCCTCGGTACGGTCCCGGGGCGGCACCACACGGCTGCGGCTGACCAGCGCCGGGCATCCCGCGCCGCTGGTCGTGCGGCGCGACGGCACGGTCCACGAGACCGACACCCGGGGCACGGTGGTCGGGGTCCTGCCCGACATCAGGTCGGCCACCACCGAGGTCGTCCTCCGCCCCGGCGAGACGTGCCTGCTGTACACCGACGGGGTCACGGAGGCCAGGGGCGGCCCGCTGGGCGACACCCTGTTCGGCGAGGAGCGGCTGCGCGCGGCGCTGCGGGACTGCGCCGGGATGCCCGCCGAGGCCGTGGTCGAGCGGATCCAGCTCCGGGTGGCCGAGTGGCTCGACGGCAACGCCCACGACGACATCGCGGTCATGGCGATCACCACGCCCCGGAGCGCCCTTCCCGCCGGTGCCTCCCCGGAGGTCGCGGACGGGGCCGTCCGGAGCGGGCGCGCCGCGTGACGGCTCCCCCCGCCGCCGACGCGGTCATCCCGCTGCGGCGGGCCCGTGAGGAACTGTGGCGGGCCCTGGCCGAGCGGGACGAGCACGGCGCCGACCGGGCGGTCGCCCACGCCGTGGACGCGGGGGCCGACGCCGTGGACGTCCTGCTGGAGGTGATCGCCCCGGTGCAGCGCGGGATCGGCGCCGAGTGGGCGGCCGGCCGGCTCACCGTGGCCCAGGAACACGCGGCCACCGCCATCCAGGAGCGTGTCGTCGCCGCGCTGTCCCGCCGCGTCCCGGCACCCTCGCCCGCCACCTCCGCCGCCGTGACCGTGGCCTGTGTGGAAGGGGAGTGGCACGCGCTGCCCGCCCGCATCCTCGCCGAGGTCCTGCGCCGGCACGGGCACCCGGTCGACTTCCTGGGGGCGCAGGTCCCCACCCCGCGTCTGATCGCCCATCTGCACCGGACCTCCCGCGCCGTGCTGGCCCTGTCGTCGTCCCTGCCCACACGCCTGCCGGCCGCGCACACGGCGATCACCGCGGTCCAGGCCGCCGGCCTTCCGGTCCTCGTCGGCGGCGCCGCCTTCGGCCCCGACGGCCGCTACGCCCGGATGCTGGGCGCGGACGCCTGGGCCCCGGACGCGCGCGCCGCCGTACGGGTCCTGGGGCGCGGCCTGTCCCGGGAGGGGACCGGCCGGGTCCGGCAGAGCGTCGAGGACCTCCCGCACCTGGCCGACCAGGAGTACACCCTCGTCACCCGCGGCAAGCGCCGTCTGGTGGGCGCCGTCCTCGCAGGGCTGGAGGAGCGGCCGCCCGAGTCCCTGGACCTCACCGGCGTCCGGCGTGAACGCACCGCGGAGGACATCGCCCACATCGTCGACTTCCTCGCCGCCGCCCTGTACACCGACGACCACACCCTGTTCACCGGCTTCCTCGGCTGGACGGGCGGTGTCCTGCGGGCACGGGGGGTGCCCTCCCTGGTCCTCGACCCCGCGCTCGTCCTGCTCCGGGACGAGGTGCGGGACTTCCCCCGCGCCGTCGCCCTCCTCTCCCGGGGGCGCGCCGCCGTCGCCCCGCGGGTCCCGGACCCCGGGCACGGATCATGACGGCCCGCCCCGCCCGGGGGCCGGGCCACGGCGGTCCCGCCTGCCCCGGCCCGGCGGCCGTTTGCGAGGATGGGGCCATGAACGCCGAGGCCCGGGTGGCCGTGACCCACACCGGCGGTGTGCGGATCGCGCGCGCCGGCGGGGAGTTCGACCTGGACGGCACCGCCCTTCTGGCCGACGCGCTGGCCGTACCCCGGGACGACGGGGCGGCGGACACCGTCCTGGACCTCTCGGACGTGGGCTTCGCGGACTCCGCCTTCCTGCACACCCTCCTCGCGGCCCGGGCCGCCCACCGGGACGCCGGGCGGCGGCTGGTGCTCGCCGGGGCCCCGCCGCCGGTGCTGCGGCTGCTGGAACTGACCGATGTCACACGGGTGTTCACCCTGCGGGCCACCGTGGACGAAGCGCTCGGCACGCTCCGGGGCCCGGACGGCACTCCCGGCCCGCGGTGACCGGCGCCCTCGCGCGCGCCGGCCGCCGGTTCGGCGGAACGCGGGCTCGCGGGGTCAGCGGGGCCGGGCCTCGCAGGTCAGGTCCCGCGCGGGCAGACGCCCGGTGACGAGAGGGGCGTCGACCTCGGTGTCGACGCAGTCGTCGCCGTGGACACCGAACACCGCGCGCCGGTCCGCGCCACGCAGGTCCTGGGAGGCTCTCGCTGTACCGGTGGCCGCGCGGTGCGGTCGGCCCCGTTCCCCGACGGGCCGGTGGGGCACGCGGTGGACACGGCGGGGCCGGTGCCCGTCCGGTGCTTCGTCACCGCTCCCGCGCGTTTCCGTGGCGGGGCAACCGCGTGCCCGCCGCGGCCCGCCGGTGCTCCGGGGTTGCGGAGTTCCGGGGTTCTCCGGGGTGCGGGGTTCTCCAGGGTGGCGAGGCTCTCCGGGGGTGCGGACGACCGGTTGGGGGTCGCGGGGATCTCCGGGGGTGCGGACGACCGGTTGGGGGTTGCGGGGTTGCGGGGTTGCGGGCGGTCGTTCGGGGCCGGTGGGTGACCTCAGGGTCCCCCGCGGGGGCGGGGAACGGCGGGCGGTGAACGGCCCCGGGCCCGCGATGATCATCGGTCGGTATCCTTCGCCGCATGGCTTCGTCAACACCGCCCGTGCGGGGCGGTCTTCCGGACAGTCCCGGTCCCCTCGCGACCGCGCGCCGGTCCCGGACGGCCCTGACCGTCGCCCTCGTCGGGGGACTCGTGCTGGGCGCGGGCGGGGTCGGTGCCGCCTGGGCTTTCAGCGGTGGCGGCGGATCCGCCGGGGGCGACGCCGCCCGCGACGCCCGGCACGCCTGCGACGCGGTCCGGGGCTTCCACGAGTCGGACCACCTGGCCGAGGGGCCGAAGGGAGACATCGCGCTGAATCGTTTCATCGCAGCGGTCTCCCTGTCCGCCTCGGCCGCGGCCGGTGATCCCGCGTACAAGCCGCTGGCCGAGGCCACGCGCCGGACGCAGAACCTGCAGGAGGCCCGGTTCGCCGACTTCACCGACCCCGGGCTGCGCGAGGAACTCGACACGGTCCGGTCCCTCTGCGACGGCCTCTGAGCGGCGCTCCGGGCCGCCGCGGTGCCGTAGTACTCCGCCCGTCCCGCCCCGCGTCGGTGAGGCCGTGGCCTCGGCGTCCGCATCGGCAGCGGGGCCCGAGTGAGGCACAGGGAGCCGACGCGGTACCACCGGACGCGCGCCGGCCGGTGGTACCGGGCACGACGGGGCGGGTGCGGGGAGCGCACGGCGGCCGGACCCCGGACCAGGGAGCGGTCCGGGGTCCGGCGGCGGTCTTCGTCAGCGGGCCGGGGACGGGTGGGGAGTCGCGGCGATGCGCGGGCCCCGGCCCGGGGACGTCAGAACTTGACGTCGGAGCAGGCGTAGAACGCGTTGCCCGTGTCGGCGATGGTCCAGACACCGAGGATCAGGTGCCGGCCGCTCTTCTGCGGCAGGACGCCGGTGTGGGTGACCGTGGAAGAGGGCAGCCGGCCACCGAAGTTGACGGTGAGGAACGGCTGCGGGTCGAGGTCGGCCCGGGTCAGCTTCTTGGTCGGGTCCCAGCCGTCCTTCGTGATGTAGTACCGGAAGTCGGTGGTCGCGTGGCGCGCCGAGATCTTCCAGACGAAGGTGTGGGAGGCGCCGGCCGTCAGGTTGGTGGCCGGCCAGTTGCCCCCGCGCGGGTCGTCCAGCTCGGAGAAGCGGCCGATGCCGCCCGCGCAGATGGTCCCGTCGACGGGCCCGCGCGCGGGGAAGCCCTTGGGGCCCTCCACGCTCGGCGGCTCCCACTGGATCTGTCCGCAGCCGCGGACGGTGCCGTTGCCGCAGAGCTGCTGGCGACTGACGGGCGAGTCGGTGTAGCCGTGGCCCTGGGCGGCGCCGCCCGTCGCGACGAGGGCCGTTCCGGCGATACCGACGCCGAGGAGTAATGAGGTGAGCTTCTTGCGCATGGTGTGCTCCCGTGGTCCTGGGTTGCGGGTGGGGCGGACGCACACCTCGGATGCGCTGCCGGAACGAACGGTGAGGACGAGGCGGCAGTACGGAAACAACCGGAGGGCACACGTCCGACGCGGTCTAGACCAAGTCCGAGGCTAGCCCGAGCCATTGGGCATGTCCATACCAATGACAGCCCGTCAGAGTCCCCCGCACCGCCGGATCCCGCGCCGCGACGGACGCCCTCGGCCCACTTCGCCGGGACCGCTTCCCTGACCAGGGGAATCCCCCGCTCCCCGTGACACGCGGCCCCTGACGGGCCCGGGTGCGCGGCGACGGAGAGGAGGTGTCGATCATGACGGACCGTGCGCGAGCGCCCCCTCGACCCCGTCGGGTCGCGGCGCCGGGGCCCGGTCGCACGCCGGTCACTTCCGGGCGCCTGCGGGCGGTGGACCGGCGTCGGGCCACCGCCCGCCTGTCTCTACCCCCGGGCGGGCAGCCGCGCCCGGCGTCGCGTCGGGCACGGTCCGGCCGGGTCCGCAGGCACCTCCCGCGCGCGGAGGGCCCTCGCCCCGCGCCCGGAGAGGATCTTGACGGCAGCCCGCCCGGTGCGCCGACCGCCCGGTGCGCCGACCCTCCGGTTCGCGGGCCGCCCGGTTCGCGGGCCGGTCCCCGCCGGGCGCGCTCAAGCAATGGGCAGCGGGCGGGCTCCTCGCTCGCCGACGGCCCGGACAGGGCGACCGCTCGCCACGAGGCCGTGCCGGTCACGAGCGGGCCGTGCCGGTCAGGCGCGGTCCCCTTCCGGTACGGCCGCCGTCGCGGTGATCTCCACCAGCTGACCGGTGTAGCCGAGGCAGTTGACACCGATCAGGGTGGAGGAGTGGGGGCCGGTGCTGAGGCCGGACGCCTCGACGACGTCCCACACGGCGCTCAGGACCGCGGGCTCGGCGCTCACCACATACACATCGGTGGCGAGGACGTGCGCCAAGTCGCTGCCGACGGCGTGGAGTTGCGCGGTGAGGTTCTCGATCACCCGCTGTGCCTGGCGGACCGGGTCCCCCTCCCCGACCAGCTTCCCGTCCGCGTCGAGCGGAACGGAGCCCGCCAGGAAGGCGATCCTCGTCCCGGCCTCGACGACCGAGGCGTGGGAGTAGGCGGGCGGCGGGAACAGACCGGGCACGGTGACGCGCTGGATCACTGGGACTCCTGGAGGACGGACGGACGGCCGGCGCCCGGCGCGGAACGGCGGGCCCGGGACGACGGCGGTCACGGGACGGGGGTACTCGACGACCGACGACGGACCCGGCCGAGGCCACGGCGGCCACGGCGGCCACGGCCCACCGTCGGCTGACGCCCCGATCGTCGCCGCACCGGGCCCCGTCCGCATCCCAATTTCACCACCGGCCACGGGCGCGCCGGTCCCCGTGACCGTCCGGCGGGGCCGCCCCGCGTCAGGCCCGGTCCCCGCCCGGTGCTCCGGTGACGGCCGCCGCCTCCGGGGCCGGCAGGTCCGCCGTCGCGCGGCGGGGCAGCAGGAGCGGGGTCGCCAGCAGGAGAGCCCCGGCCAGGCCGATGGCCGCCCGGGGCCCGAGGAGGGTGCCCAGCACCCCCCAGGCCGCCGTGAGCAGCGCGGCGGACGCCTTGGTCGTCACCGCCCACGCCGACAGCACCCGGGTGGCCCGGTCGGCGGCGGTGCGCTGGAGGCGGTGCGCCGCGTACACCGGGTTGAAGACCGCGCAGCAGAGGATCAGCCCGAACTCGACACCGATCACCAGCAGCAGCCCTCCGGGGCCCGGCCCCAGGAACACCAGGCCGATCGGCCACACCGCGCGCAGCGTCCCGGCCGCGGTGAGGAGGCGGTACTGCCCGAACCGGGCGGCGAGCGGCCGGGCCAGCCGCGCGCCGAGCAGTCCGCCGAGGGCGGGCGCGGCGAAGGCGAGGCCGTACTGCCAGGGGGCGAAGCCGAGGCGGCCGAGCATCAGGACGGCCAGCAGGGGCTGGGTGGCCATCACCAGGCCGTTGAAGAGGGCGGTGTTGGCGAACAGGGGCCGCAGCGCGGCGTCACCGAGGATGTACCGCCAGCCGTCGAGCAGGTCACCGGGCCGGTGGTGTGCGGCCCTCCGCCGCTCCGGCGGCGGTTCCGCGCCGCCCATCGCGCGGATGCCGAGGGCGGAGAGGAGATGGCTGACGGCGTCCGCGGCCACCGTCGCCACCGGGCCCAGGAGTCCGATCGCCGCGCCGCCGAGCGGGGGGCCGACGATGGTGGTCGTCCAGGCCGTGGACTCGAAGCGGGCGTTGGCGGTGAGCAGGTCCTCCGTCCGCAGCAGCGTCTTGAGGTGGGCGCCGGAGACGGCGCGGAAGGTGATGTCGGCCGCCGCGACCACGGCGGAGACCAGCAGGAGCTGGAGGAAGGTGAGGACACCGAGGGCGTACGCGGCGGGGACGGTGAGCAGCGCCGCGCAGCGCACCAGGTCGGCCGCGACCAGCACCGGCCGCTTGGGACGGAACTCCGCCCAGGGGCCGAGGGGTACGGCGAGGACCGCGCCGGTCAGGGAGCCCACCGCGGCGAGCGCCGCCACCTCGGCGGGTCCCGCGCGCAGCACCTGGACCGCGATGAGCGGGAAGGCGCCGAAGGCCAGCCAGGTGCCGAGCGCGCTGGTCCCGTAGGCCGCCCAGAGCCAGCCGAAGCGCGGCCCGAGTCCGCGGCCGAGCAGGGCTCCGAGCCGGTCCGTCCTCCGCATGCCCGCCGTCCCCCGTCCTCGCCCGCACCGCCGTTCCGCGACCGCAGTATCCAAGCGGCCCGCGTCGCCCGGGGTCAAACGGCCGCTGTCGTCGGCCCCGCCCCCGGTGGTCCGGGCCCGGGAGAGGACGTCCGGCGCAAGTGCGGACCACGGTCGCCCCACGCGGCACCGTGCGGTTCCGGGGGCACCGCACGGGACGGTCGCGAGGCGGCGGCCCGCCCCCGGCGGTCCTCCCCCGGGCGAGGGCCGGGCGGCACGGGAGGAGGGTGCGTCGCCGCGGGCCGGGCACATGGCCCGGCCGCGGCGCCGCCGTGGTCACTCGCGCGGGGCGTACATGATCACCGCGACGCCCGCCAGGCAGACGGCCGCCCCGATCAGGTCCCAGCGGGTCGGCCGGTAGCCGTCGGCGATCATTCCCCAGGCCAGCGAACCGGCGACGAAGACACCGCCGTAGGCGGCGAGGATGCGTCCGAACTCGGCGTCGGGCTGGAGCGTGGCCACGAAACCGTAGAGCCCGAGGGCGATGACCCCGAGCCCGGCCCAGACCACGCCCTTGTGCTCCCGTACTCCCTGCCACACCAGCCAGGCGCCGCCGATCTCGAGGAGCGCGGCGAGGACGAACAACGTGACGGAGCGGACGACGAGCATGGCGCGGGCGCACTCTTCTCTGGGGCGGCGGGGTCTCTGGGGCGGCGGGGTCAGGAGGACGGCGTGAAAAGTTCGGCCAGTATTGTCGCACCCTCGACGGGTGAGCGGACCTCCAGGTGGAGGACGGTGCCGTCGAGGTGGAGGCGGAAGTCGTAGAAGGGGCAGCACCCCTGCTCGGCGACGGCCAGCTCGGTGACCGTGCCCGCGCGGTCGATGGGCAGGGTGAGCCGGAGCCCGTCGTCGATGGGCTCGGAGGTGCTCCCGGCCAGGACGGTCCGCCACTCCTGGGCGCGGTCGCTGAAGGCGGCGGAGGTGAGCGAGCAGGCCACCGGGGCGGCGCGCCCACGGCCGGTGTCCCCGGCGCGGGCCGCCGGCCCGGTCACCGTGTGCCCTGGGGTGCCGGGGCCGCCAGGGGCTCCGGTGTGCCCGGTGGCCGTGCGGCCGCCCGGCTCCCGGTCGGTGAGGACGTCGCAGGTCGGGTCGCACGGGCCGGAGCGCGAGGGGAGCACGTCGAGGCGCTCGACGACGCGCCGGAGGGTGGCGATGAAGGTGCCGAGGTTCTCGCTGTGCCGGCGGGCGTCCCTGATCCTGGCCACCAGCCGGGAGCGCAGCTCCTCCTTCACGCTGGTGCACTCGCCCGAGTCGCGGACGCGGAGCAGATCGGCGATCTCCTCCAGCGGCAGACCGAGCTGCTTGGCCGTGGTGATGAAGGAGAGGCGTTTGAGCGCGTCCTCGTCGTAGAGCCGGTATCCGCCGGCACTCCGGTCCGCGTGCAGGAGACCGATGCTCTCGTAGAAGCGCAAGGTGCTCGGCCGCACTCCGGCGCGGCCGGCCAGCTCTGAGATCAGCATTGTGCTCACGCTCCGCACCCTAGACCTTCAAGGCGTCTCGAAGGTCAACCGCGACGGTCACCCGGTGCCCCCTTCCCGGCCACCGCCGGCGCGCCCGCGCGCCTGGCGGCGGTCCTGCCGCCGGACGGCCAGGACGCACGCGCAGAGCACCGCGAGCGCGAGCGCGAGCAGGGTCCGGGCCACCGCCTCCTCCCTGCTGGGGGCGACGCAGGCCAGCGCGCCGCCGGCGGTCGCGGCGAGGAGCAGGACGGCGGCGAGGTACGGGGGCGGGGTGCGGTCTCTGGGCAAGGTCATCCACCTTCGGCCGGGTGCGCGCGGGCGGGGGGCGGGGCGGGGCGGTCGGTCCGGAGCCCGGCGGTCCGGTCCGGGCGGGCCTCGCGTTCCCGGTGCCGGTCCAGCAGGTACGTCATCTCCTCGCGCAGCCCCGCCAGCAGTTCCAGCTCCGCCTCCAGCGTGCGCAGATGGCGGCGGAGCAGGCGGTCCGCCCCCGGGCCGGGGCGCCCGTCGCGCACCGCCAGCAGTTCGGTGATCTCGGCCAGGGTGAGGCCGAGGCGCTGGGCGGAGCGGATGAACCCGAGGCGCTCCAGGACGGCCTCGTCGAACCGCCGGTGGCCGCCCCGCCGCCCCTGGTGCGCCGTCAGCAGGCCCAGCCGGTGGTAGTAGCGCACCGCGCTGGGGCTGAGCCGGGAACGGGCGGCGACCTCGGCGACCGTCAACAGGTGTGTCACGGGCATCCGTTCACGCCCCGGAGAGCAGGTCCCCGGACGGCCGCGGGGCGGCGGTGATGCGGGTCACGAGTCATCCTTTGCGACGGCCGGCCGTCCTTGACGACGGCCGGTGACGAGGGGCGGACGCGGGCGTCGCCGTCCGCGTCCGCCCGGGTCGGCGGCCCGGCGCCCCCGCCGGTGCGGGGCAGGGGCCGGCACACCCGCCCGGCCCGGACGTCAGCACCCGCAGTCGGACTCCTTGCCGGCGGCACCCGCGCCGATCCTGAGGGTCTTCCTCTCCTCGCCCGCCGGGTCGCCCTCCTTGCGCCGGACGGCCCGGCCGATGGCCATGGCCTCGATGAACTCCCAGGCGCCCGGCATCTTGGACTCCTGGAGGTCGACGACGTCGAGGCCGGAGCCGGCGAGGGTGTCGAGGGTCGGGCGGTTGCAGTGGCACTCGTTGCCGAACCAGTACCAGCCGAGCTGGATGAAGTCCTGGCGGCGGGCGATCCTCGGGTTGCGGTTGCGGACGTGCTCCAGGAACAGGTACTGCCCGCCCGGCTTGAGGACGCGCTCGATCTCCCTGAGCACCACGTCGGGGTCCGGCACCGTGCAGAGGATCATCGCCGCGGCCACCGTGTCGATGCTGGCGTCCGGGAACGGCAGCTTCTCCGCGCCGGCGACGGTGAGCTGGATCCGCCGCGGGTCGTCGCGGACCTTCTCCTCCAGCTTGGCCACCATCGGCGGGTAGGGCTCGGTGAGGATCAACTCGCTGACGGTGTCCGGGTAGTGCGGCAGGTTCAGACCGGTTCCGGTGCCCAGTTCGAGCGTGCGCCCGTAGGCCGGGGCCAGCATCTCGGCGCGCTTCTCACCGAGGCCCTGCTTCTCCACGTGGGACAGGAACCTGTCGTACATCCCGGCGAAGACATACCTGCCCCATGTCGCGTTGTACGCCTTCTTCAGAAGATTAGCCACGTCACTCCTCAGAGCAGTTGTTTCGACTTCCCCATGAAGGGAGTCCCTAAACCCGGCACTGTGTCGATGCGTTGCCATGCGCGTTCCTGAGGGCCGTTCCCCGTGCGCCCGGAGAGATCATGTCCATGTATCGAACACCGCGATGAATGGTTCGCCCGTGCCACGGGAAACGCCCATTCGGTTGCGAGCAGGACAGGACCGCCCATGTCCTTTCTGTGTGGAGCAAGGGCCTGGATGGCTGATCTCTCGAACGGTAGTGTGCTCGTTGAAGTCAGCTTCAAGTCAACACAACGGGGGGAGAGTCATGGAAGACAAGCTCCTGTCGATAAGCGAGGTGGCACGGAGAGCAGGCATCGCCACCTCGGCCCTGCGGTACTACGAGCGCTGCAGTCTGATTCCCGAGGGTGCGAAGGTCGCCGGACGACGGCACTATCCGCCCGCCATCCTGCACCGGCTATCCATGATCAAGACATGCCAGAAGATCGGCTTCAGCCTGGCCGAAATCTCCGCGCTCCTCGAGGGCAACACCAGCGGATCGGGCATCTGGCGCCGTCTGGCCAGTGCCCGCCGGAGCGAGGTGGAACGCGAGATCGCGACCCTGAGCGGGTTACTGGAACTGATCGACCAGGCCCTGGACTGCGACTGCCCCACGCTCTGCGAGTGTCCCCTCATGGGCCCTGACGGGCATCTCACCACCGAGTGCCACCGCACGCTCCAGGAGCGGTGCGGACTGGACCCGGCGGCGCCCGCCGCCGGCCCGTAGCGCGTCCGGCCGGGGACGGCCGGGGCCCCGGTTCCCCCTTTCCGGCCAGGGGGAACCGGGGCCCGTGCGCCGTTACCGGCCACGGCCGCCGCCGCGCGAGCCCCTTCCCGTGGTTTTCGGCCATCCTTTTCGGCCAGTCGGCCAACCTGTTGCCCTGCGGGCCGGGCATGGTCTAGCTTCCTGCCCTGTCGAGCGCTGCCCCGTGAATCCCACGGAATTGCCACCGTCATCACTATTCGATGACGTCATTCTTGTGGCCGTGCGCAGAAGCGCACCCCCTTCCCCGTGTCTGTTCCAGGATCACCCCTGCTCAAAAAGCTGACGGCATTCGCCGTCCTGGTCGGCTGGAGCAAAATTGGTCGCAAACGGATCGGAATCCATGCTGCCCGCACGGACGAAGGCGGACGCGGGAGATCCGGGAGAATCCCTCTTCCCCGGACAAAGTCGCTTGCCGGTCACCTCATCATGGCTCACCGCCATTCTGGTCTCCACCGGCGCTTCCCTCATGGTGGTGGTCTCGCTCGGTGCCATGGCGGAGGAACTCGGGAATGTGTCGATCTGGGTCTGGATCGCCACCGCCGCCGTCGGCGCCGCTCAATGCCTCCTCATCGCCGAACTCGCCGCCCGATTCCCGGAACGGGCGGGGGGAACGGCGCAGTTCGCCTACCGTGTCCGGCCCAAGGGCTCCCCGACGATCGGCGCCCTGTCCGCCTGGTGCTACTGGTTCGCGTGGACCCCGGGCATCGCGGTCAACCTCATCCTCGCCGGGACGTTCCTGCGGGACCAGTGGCTGCCGGGGGTGCCGCCCGTCGCACTGGCCCTCGCCATCGCGGCCGTGCTGTACGTCGTCACCGCCCTGGGGCTGAGGCTGTCCACACTGATCAACAGCGCGCTGGCGCTGGTGGCGGTGACCGTGGTCCTGATCATCGTGGTCAGCCCCCTCGTCCGGCCGCACGCCGCCGACCTCTCCCAGGTCCTCCCCTCGGCGCTGCCCGAAGGAGCCGCTTCCGACGGCGGGCTCGGATCGCAGATCGCCCTGATCGCCAAGTGGAGCTTCGTCGCGAGCTGGTCGGCCTACTCGGCGGAGATGGCGTCGACGGTGTGCGCGGAGATCAGACGGCCCGAGCGGACCATGAAGCGGGTCATGTCGGCCTCGGCCGTGATCTGCTTCGTCGCCTTCGCGGCCGTGCCCGTCTCGATGTTCGCCCTCTCCGGCGTCCAGGGCGTCCAGGGCGACCCCTTCGAGGTGTTCGCCATCGCCGGCCGGGTGCTCCTCGGCCCGGCGGGAGAGCTGTTCGTCCAGCTCGGCCTGACGGCGGTGCTCATCCTCGCGGCCGAGACCTTCATCATCGGCTCCTCCCGGACCATCTACCAGATGGCCCAGGACGGCCATCTGCCCGCGGCCTTCGGAAAGGTCAACAAACGCGGGGCACCGGTGGGTTCGATCGTCGGGGACGGCGCGATCATCGGTCTGCTGCTGGTCGTGTTCGGCACCAACATCGTGCGGGTGGTGGCCGCGGCGAACTTCGGCTACATGGTCGTGTTCGTCCTGCTGCCCCTCGCCTACCTCGTCCTGCGCAAGCACCCGGCCGGGCGGCCCGGGAGCTTCCGGCTCGGCCGCTACGCCCGCCCGCTGGCCGTGGTCCTGTGCGTGCTCAACGCGGTCCTGCTGCTCTTCGGCGGGGCGCAGTGGGGCCTGTCCGTCATCGTCCTCGGCCTGTGCGTGAGCCTGGCGATCCTGCCCGTCTCCTACTTCACCCGGCGCCGCCGGGCCAAGGCCGGCCCACCCGGCACGCCGTAGCCCGGGGCCGTCCCGATCCACGCCGTCCGGGGCACCGGTCTCCGCCCGGCCTCGTCCTCCACCGCCCGCCGTACCGGCCCGGCCCCCGCGCCGGGCGGTCCACGGCCCGGCGCGCCGCGATGCGTCAAGTCCACCGACACATAAGGGAGTTCACCCATGTCCGACACCCCGGCCACGTCCGATCCGTCCGATCCCTCCGGCCCGTCCGATGCCTCCGGCCCGTCCGGTCCGCACGAGGACCGGGTACGGCGCGTCGACGGGCTCGACTTCGCCGTCGCCGATCTGTCACTGGCCGCGTTCGGCCGCAGGGAGATCCGCCTCGCCGAGCACGAGATGCCGGGGCTGATGTCCCTGCGCGCCGAGTACGCCCGGGAACAGCCGCTCCGCGGGGCGCGGATCTCCGGTTCGCTCCACATGACGGTGCAGACGGCGGTCCTCATCGAGACGCTGGTCGCGCTGGGGGCGGAGGTCCGCTGGGCCTCCTGCAACATCTTCTCCACCCAGGACCACGCGGCGGCGGCCGTCGTCGTGGGACCCGACGGCACCCCCGAGGCACCGCGCGGCGTGCCGGTGTACGCCTGGAAGGGCGAGACCCTCCCCGAGTACTGGTGGTGCACCGAGAGGATGCTGACCTGGCCCGGCGGCCGGGCCGCCAACCTCCTCCTCGACGACGGCGGCGACGCGACCATGCTGGTGCACAAGGGTGCCGCGTACGAGCGGCTCGGCGCGGTGCCCGCCGCGCGGGAGGACGACTCGGAGGAGTGGACCGTGTTCCTCTCGCTGCTGCGGGCGTCGCTCGCCGCCGCACCCGGCAGATGGACGGCCGTCGCCTCGGAGATCACGGGCGTGACGGAGGAGACCACCACCGGTGTGATGCGCCTGGAGCGCATGGATGCCGACGGCGAGTTGCTCTGGCCCGCCATCAACGTCAACGACTCGGTGACCAAGTCCAAGTTCGACAACAAGTACGGCATCCGGCACTCCCTCGTCGACGGCATCAACCGCGGCACCGACGTGCTGATCGGCGGCAAGGTCGCGGTGGTCTGCGGCTACGGCGACGTGGGCAAGGGCGCTGCGGAGGCCCTGTCGGGACAGGGGGCGCGCGTCATCGTCACGGAGATCGACCCCATCTGCGCCCTGCAGGCCGTGATGGACGGGTACCAGGTCGCCCGGCTGCGGTCGGTGCTGCCGGTCGCCGACATCGTGATCACGACCACCGGCAACAAGAACGTGGTCATGGCCGAGGACATGGCCGCCATGAAGCACCAGGCGATCCTCGGGAACATCGGCCACTTCGACAACGAGCTGGACATGGCCGGGCTGGCCCGCCGCAGCGGTGCCCGCCGGGAGACGGTCAAACCCCAGGTCGACGAGTGGACCTTCCCCGACGGGCACTCCGTCATCGTGCTGTCGGAGGGGCGGCTGCTCAACCTGGGCAACGCCACGGGGCATCCCAGCTTCGTCATGTCCAACAGCTTCTCCAACCAGGTGATCGCCCAGATCGAGCTGTTCACCCGGCACGGTGCCTACCCGCAGGGGGTGCACCGGCTGGCCAGGCACCTGGACGAACGGGTGGCCGCCATCCACCTGGAGGCACTGGGCGGTGAGCTGACCACGCTGACGAAGGAGCAGGCCGAGTACATCGGCGTGAACGTGGAGGGCCCCTTCAAGAACGAGCTGTACCGCTACTGACGTCCCTTCGGCACCACGGGCCGGCCCGGTGCGTCACCGGTGCCGGCCCCGGCCGTCTCCCGCGGCCGTCCCGCCCCGTGCGAAAGGAGAGCTGACGCGATGACCCCATCGGAGCCCCGGGGAAACGAGCTGTCCGTCGCGGCCTTGGCCCGGCTGTCGGGCTCCACCCCGGACACCATCCGCTACTACGAGCGTCTCGGGCTGCTCCACAAGGCGCCCCGCACCAGTGCCGGTTACCGCCGCTACGGCGAGGACGCGGTGGACCGGATGAAGTTCATCCAGGGGACCCAGCGGCTCGGACTGCGGCTCAGCGACATCGCGGACCTGCTCAGCATCCGCGACACCGGCACCTGTCCCTGCGGCGACGCCGCGGTGGTACTGCGCCGTCGGCGCGAGGAGGTCCGCACGGAGATGGGACGGCTGGCCGATCTGTTCGGTGAGCTGTCGCGGATGATCGACCACCTGCCCAGCCGGAACTGCCCGGACCCGGAGCCCGGGGTGTGGATGCCCCACCCGCCCCGGTCCGGCTGAGCGGCGACGGAGGGCGGGGTGGTGGCGGGGCTCCCGGGAGCCCCGCCACCACCCCCCCCCCCCTAGTGCGCACGGTCTTAGGGTCAGAAAATGCCGCGACACACCGGTCT
>NZ_JBVKAT010000035.1:0-31001 GCF_055598485.1 Streptomyces sp. NPDC107521 | reverse complement strand
TGCTCCTCGAACAGCGACGCCTCCCACAACGCCGACTCCACCAGCGCCTCCGGCGTCGCCCGCCCGTACTTCGCCAGCAGCCGCGCGTCCAGCGATCCCGCGTTCACCCCGATCCGGATCGGCGTCCCCCGGTCCGACGCCGCCCGCGCGATCTCCTTCACCTGGTCGTCGAACTTCTTGATGTTCCCCGGGTTCACCCGCACCGCCGCACACCCCGCGTCGATCGCCGCGAACACGTACTTCGGCTGGAAGTGAATGTCCGCGATCACCGGGATCTGCGACTTCCGCGCGATCACCGCCAACGCGTCCGCGTCGTCCTGCGTCGGACACGCCACCCGCACGATCTCGCACCCCGACGCCGTCAGCTCCGCGATCTGCTGCAACGTCGCACCCACGTCCGACGTCCGCGTCGTCGTCATCGACTGCACCGACACCGGCGCGTCACCACCCACCGCCACCGACCCGACCTGAATCTGCCGGGTCCTGCGGCGCTCGGCCAGCTTGATCGGAACGGACGGCATGCCGAGAGAAATCGCAGTCATCTGCTGTGCAACCCCAAGTCGTGGATCAAGGTCCGGCCCTCGTTCAGCGGCGGGCTCCGGCATTCGAGATTACGGCACGGAACCGAACGGCGGGCACACAGTGCACGACTGGTCCACACGTTGGCGTCGACCTGCGGGGAAAGGGGAGTGGGGGCCGCCCCGGGGGGACATGATCCCGGATTGGGCTTCTCGTCGGATGATCGGCCCGCCGTCGGCGCCGCCCCCGGCACCGGGGCGCGGTGTCCGGTTTCCGGACCCGGACGGCGGCCGGGCCCGGCCCTCGGCGCGGGCGCCGGAGGGACCCGGTGCCCGCGCCACGAGAGGGCCCGGGGTCTTTCGTTCGGATCGGGCCGGATCAGGGAGCGGGCCCTGGCACCGCGCCTCGCCGCGTCGTCGTCGGTCGCCAGGGCTCCGCCCTGACTCCCTCCTCCGTCTTCCGATGCACGGCACCGGACCCCGCGAGCCCGGCATGATCCAAACGAGAGGCCCTAGCTGATGCGCACCGGGTTGACCACGTCGGCCACCAGCACCAGCAGGGTGAAGCAGACGAAGACGCCCGCCACCACATAGGCCACCGGCATCAGCTTCGCCACGTCGAACGGGCCCGGGTCCGGGCGGCGCAGCACCCTGGCCGCGCCCCGGCGCAGCGACTCCCAGAGGGCGCCCGCGATGTGGCCGCCGTCCAGCGGCAGCAGCGGGAGCATGTTGAACAGGAACAGGGAGAGGTTGAAGCCCGCGACCAGCATCACGAACATGGCGAGCTGCTGGGTGGCCGGTATGTCGAGGGTGGCGATCTCGCCGCCGACCCGGGCGGCGCCGACGACGCCCATCGGGGAGTCGGGTTCGCGGGGGCCGTCCCCGAAGGCGGCGTCCCACAGGGCGGGAACCTTGCCGGGCAGGGCGGCGAGGGAGTCGACGGCGTCGCCGAGCCGGTCGCCCATCCACGTCACGGACTCGCCGAAGTCCTGCTTCACCACGCCGGTGGCCGAGCTGAAGCCGAAGAACCCGGCGGTGACGTACTGGTCCTCGACGATCCGGCCCTGGGAGTCCTTCTTGGCGACCTGGTTGGTGGCGATGGTCGCGTGGAGGGTGACCTCCCGGCCGTCGCGCTCGACGACGATCGGCACCTCGGCGCCGGGGTTGGCCCGGATCAGGTCGGAGAGCCGGTCCCAGGAGGCGGTGGGCACCCCGTCGAAGGAGACGATCCGGTCGCCCGCCCGCAGCCCGGCCGCCGCGGCCGGGGAGGGCTTGTCGCCGCCCTCGCACTTGTCGCGGTTCTCGCTCTGCGCGATCACGCACTTGGAGACGGAGCCGACGGTGGTCGTCTGCTGGGAGATGCCGAAGCCCATCAGGACGGTGAGGAACAGCGCCACCGCGAGGACGAGGTTCATGAAGGGGCCGGCGAACATCACGATGACGCGCTTCCACGGCTTGCGCGTGTAGAAGAGGCGCTTCTCGTCACCGGGCCGCAGTTCCTCGTAGGCGGCCGAGCGGGCGTCCTCGATCATGCCGCGCCAGGGCGAGGTGGAGCGGGCCTCCAGGCGGCCGTCGGCCCCGGGCGGGAACATGCCGATCATGCGGATGTAGCCGCCGAACGGGATGGCCTTGACGCCGTACTCGGTCTCGCCCTTCCTGCGGGAGAAGACCGTCGGCCCGAACCCCACCATGTACTGCGGCACGCGGATGCCGAACATCTTGGCCGTGGACAGGTGCCCCAGCTCGTGCCAGGCGATGGAGAACAGCAGGCCCACCGCGAAGAGCACGATGCCGAGGATGAACATCAGGATCGTCATGCACGGGCCTCCGCCGTCTGTGCCGCAAGTTCCCGGGCCCGGACGCGCGCCCAGGTCTCCGCTTCGAGGACGTCCGCGACGGTGAGCGGAGTTCCCGCGGCGGGGGTGCCGTGTTCGTCGACGACCCGGGTGACGGTCTCGATGATCCCCAGGTACGGCAGCGCGCCGGAGCGGAACGCCTCCACGCACTCCTCGTTGGCGGCGTTGAACACCGCCGGGGCGGTGCCCGCGAGCCGCCCGACCCGCCGGGCCAGGCCGACCGCCGGGAAGGCCTCCTCGTCGAGCGGGAAGAACTCCCAGGTGGACGCCTTGCTCCAGTCGAAGGCGGGGGCGGCGTCGGGGACCCGCTCGGGCCAGCCGAGACCGATGGCGATGGGGCCGCGCATGTCGGGGGGCGTGGCCTGGGCCAGGGTCGAGCCGTCGGTGAACTCCACCATGGAGTGGACGTAGGACTGGGGGTGCACGACGACCTCGATGCGGTCGAAGGGGATGTCGTAGAGGAGGTGGGCCTCGATCACCTCCAGGCCCTTGTTGACGAGGGTCGCCGAGTTGATGGTGATGACCGGCCCCATCGCCCAGGTGGGGTGGGCGAGGGCGTCCTCGACGGTGACCCCGGCGAGCTGCTCCCGGGTGCGCCCCCGGAAGGGGCCGCCGGAGGCGGTGACGACGAGTCTGCGCACATCGGCGCGGGTGCCCGCGGCGAGGGCCTGGAAGAGGGCCGCGTGCTCGGAGTCGACCGGGATGATCTGTCCGGGCTTGGCGAGTGCCTTGACCAGCGGGCCGCCCACGATGAGCGATTCCTTGTTGGCGAGCGCGAGGGTGCGGCCCGCCTCCAGGGCGGCGAGGGTCGGGGCGAGCCCGATGGAGCCGGTGATGCCGTTGAGCACGGTGTGGCAGGCGGAGGCGGCGAGCAGGGTGGCCGCGTCGGGCCCGGAGAGGATCTCGGGCCGCCGCTCCCCCGCGCCGTAGCGCGCGGCGAGGGCCTCCCGCAGCGCGGGGACGGCGTCCTCGCGGGCCACGGCGACGACCGGCACCCGCAGCCGGTGGGCCTGCTCGGCCAGCAGGGCGACCCGGCCGCCGTTGGCGGACAGGCCGGTGACGCGGAAGCGGTCCGGGTTGCGCAGCACGAGGTCGATGGCCTGCGTACCGATCGAACCGGTGGAGCCGAGGATCACCACGTCCTTCGGTCCGTCTCCCGCCACGGGGGCGTAGAGGAGGTGCGGGTCGGCGAGGGGTGCTGGACTGTCGCTCATCCCCCCATTGTTGCCGTACCCACCGGTCCGCGGGGACGGGGGCGTCAATCTCCCGGGACCCGCGTCGCCGGGTGCCCTCCGGGGCGGGGCCGGGCGGGCGCGGGCCGGGGTGGGCCGGGGTGCCGGTCCGGGCGCGGGGCGCCGGTCCGCCCCGGGGCCGGCACCGTGACGGCTGTCACCTGATCGGGCGGTGGAGGTTGGGCCGGGCGGTGGGGCCGGGGGTGGTGTCCGCGATCCAGGGGCCGTCGCCGGAGGGGTCGACGATGCCCTCCTCCAGCCAGGTGTAGACGCCGCCGAGGACACCCCGGACGACGGTGCGGTCGAGGTCGTCGGTGTTGTGGCGGAGGCGGCCGAAGAGTTCCTCGATCCGCAGCCGGGACTGGCGGCAGAAGGCGTCGGCGAGCTGGTATGCCTCGCGGCCGTGGTCGCCCTCGGCGCGCATCCGCTCGGCCCGGACGCAGGCGGCGCTCATGGCGAAGAGTTCGGCGCCGATGTCGACGATCCGGCCGAGGAAGCCCTGCTTGGTCTCCATCCGGCCCTGCCAGCGGGACATGGCGTAGAAGGTGGCGCGGGCGAGCCTGCGGGCGGTGCGCTCGGCGTACCGCAGGTGCCGGGCCAGTCCGGGGTGACCGGGAGGGTCGAACTCGGCGTAGGAGCCGGGAAGCTGGCCGGGGCCCGCGACCAGGCCGGGCAGCCATCTGGCGTAGAAGGCGCCCGCCCTGGCCCCGGCCCGTGCCTTGCCGGACAGGGGGGTGCCGGGGTCGATGAGGTCCCCGGCGACGGCGAGGTGGGCGTCGACGGCCTCGCGCGCGATCAGCAGGTGCATGATCTCGGTGGAGCCCTCGAAGATCCGGTTGATCCGCAGGTCGCGCAGCAACTGCTCGGCGGGGACGGCGCGTTCGCCGCGGGCGGCCAGGGAGGCGGCGGTCTCGTAGCCGCGTCCGCCGCGGATCTGGACCAGGTGGTCGGCCATCAGCCAGGCCATCTCGGAGCCGTAGAGCTTGGCGAGGGCCGCCTCGATGCGGATGTCGTTGCGGTTGTCGTCGGCCATCTGGGAGGAGAGGTCGAGGACGGCCTCCAGGGCGAAGGTGGTCGCCGCGATGAAGGCGATCTTCGAGCCGACCGCCTCGTGCAGCCCGACGGGCCTGCCCCACTGCTCGCGCGCCGCCGACCACTCGCGGGCGATCTTCAGGCACCACTTGCCGGCGCCGGCGCACAGGGCGGGCAGCGAGAGGCGGCCGGTGTTCAGGGTGGTGAGGGCGATCTTCAGCCCCGCGCCCTCGGGGCCGATGCGGTGCGCGGCGGGGACCCGGACCCGGTGCAGGCGGGTGACGCCGTTCTCCAGGCCGCGCAGGCCCATGAAGGCGTTGCGGTGCTCGACGGTGACGCCCTCGGAGGCGGCCTCGACGACGAAGGCGGTGATGCCGCCGGGGTGGCCGGGCGACTCGGGGACCCGGGCCATGACGACCAGGAGGTCGGCGACGACGCCGTTGGTGGTCCAGAGCTTCACGCCGTCCAGGACGTAGTCGTCGCCGTCGGGCACGGCGGCGGTCGCCAGGCGGGCCGGGTCGGAGCCGACGTCGGGTTCGGTGAGCAGGAAGGCCGAGATGTCGGTGCGGGCGCAGCGCGGCAGGAAGGCGTCCTTCTGCTCCTGGGTGCCGAACATCTTCAGCGGCTGCGGGACGCCGATGGACTGGTGGGCGGAGAGCAGCGCGCCGACGGCCGGGCTGACCGAGCCGACCAGGGCGAGGGCCTTGTTGTAGTGGAGCTGGGTGAGACCGAGGCCGCCGTACTCGCGGTCGATCTTCATGCCGAGGGCGCCCAGCTCCTTGAGCCCGGTGACCACCTCGTCGGGGATGCGGGCGTCGCGTTCGATGACGGCGCCGTCGATCCGCGTCTCGCAGAAGTCGCGCAGGGCGGCGAGGAAGGACTCGCCGCGCCGGGCGTCCTCCTCGGCGGGGAGGGGATGGGGGTGCAGCAGGTCGAGGCGGAAACGGCCGAGGAACAGCTCCTTGGCGAAGCTGGGCCGGTGCCAGTCCCGTTCCCGGGCGGCCTCCGCCACCCGGCGGGCCTCGTGCTCGGTGACGGCGGGCCGGGAGGAGGGGGTGGTGGTGGCGGACATGAGGGTCACCTCGCCGCGTATCGGCATGGAAGGGGAGGTACTGGTCGGTGCTTCCCGATCGTGTGTACCCCTCCCGCCACGCCCCCACCACCCCGGACACCGCCGTTCGGCCGAGCACGGACGGGCACGGCCCGGCCCTGCGGGACGGTCCCGGGCAGGGCCGGGCGAGCGGCGGGGCCGGGCGGCCCTGCGGGGTGAGGGCCGCCGTGATGGAGCGGCGGGCACTCCCCGAAGGCGGGCGGAACCGGAGGGTGGGCGGGACCGGAGAACGGGTGGAACCAGCGGGTGGGCGCGGCCCGGCGGGCCGTGCCGCGGCCGGGCGCGGCACGGCCGGTGCTCAGGGTGCCGCGCCCTCGGCGAGCCGGGCCGCGATGTCCGCCCGCAGCGCCTTCTTGTCGATCTTGCCGACCTTGGTCCAGGTCAGCTCGGCGACGGTCACCAGGTGCTCGGGGAGCTTGAACCGGGCGATGTCGGCGCGCTCCAGCAGGGCGCGGACCTCGTCCAGGGTGACCGTGGCGCCGGGGCGCGGGACGACGTAGAGGCAGACCCGCTCCCCGAGCACCGGGTCCGGCATGGCGACGGCGGCGGCCTGGCTGACGCCGGGGACCCGCTGGTAGACGAGGTTCTCGACCTCCTCCGCGGAGATCTTCTCGCCGCCCCGGTTGATCATGTCCTTGTCGCGGCCCTCCACGACGAGGTCGCCCCCGGGGGTGCGGCGGCAGATGTCGCCCGAGCGGTACCAGCCGTCGGCGGTGAAGGACCCGGCGTTCTGCCCGGCGGCCCGGTAGTAGCCGCGCGGGGTGTAGGGGCCCCGGGTGAGGAGCAGTCCGGGGGTGCCGTCGGGGACGTCCCGGTCGTCCTCGTCGACCAGCCGCACCTCGTCGGCGGGGCTGAGCGGGCGGCCCTGGGTGGTGCACACCACGTCGTCGGGATCGTCCAGCCGGGTGTAGTTCAGCAGGCCCTCCGCCATGCCGAACACCTGCTGGAGGGTGGCGCCGAGCACCGGCCTCACCCGGCGGGCGAGTTCGTCCGCGAGGCGGGCGCCGCCGGCCTGGAGCACCCGCAGCCCGGCCAGCGGCCCGGCCCCGTGCTCCGCGGCGTGCTCCAGCCACCGGGCCACGACGGCGGGGACCACGGCGGTGTGGGTGACGCCCTCGGCCGCGATCACCTCGAAGGCCCGCGCGGGCTCCGGCGAGGGCAGGGTGACGACGCGTCCCCCGGCCAGCAGGGTGCCGAGGATGCCGGGGCAGGCGAGCGGGAAGTTGTGGGCGGCGGGCAGGCCGACCAGGTAGACGGTGTCCGCGCCGACCGCGGCGACCTCCGCGCTGGCGCGGGCGTTGTAGGCGTAGTCGTCGTGGGTGCGGGCGATCAGCTTGGGCAGTCCGGTGGTGCCGCCGGAGAGCAGGAAGACGGCGACGTCCCCGGGGGCCGGGGCGTGGGCGTCCAGCCGGGCGCGGTCGCCCTTCGGGTCGGTGGCCGGGGCGCACAGGGCCCGCAGGTCGACGCTGCCGGGGGCGAGGTCGTCGCCCGCGACCAGCACGTGCCAGCCGGCGCCGGTCGCGGCCCGGACCTCGTCCGCGAGCTGGTGGCCGAGGCGCTGGTGGTCGAAGTCCCGGATCCGGTCGGGCACGGCGATGGCGACGGCCTCGGCGTGGACGGCCAGGTGGCGCAGTTCGGTGCGCCGGTGGGCGGGCAGCGCCATCACGGGCACGATCCCGGCGCGCAGGCAGGCCAGGGTGAGGACGACGAACTCCCAGCCGTTGCCGAGCTGGACGACGATCCGGTCCCCGGGGGCGAGGCCGAGGTCCAGCAGGCGGACGGCGGCGGCGTCGGCCCGGTCGGCCAGTTCGCCGTGGGTGAGGCGGGTCCGGGTGCCGTGCGGCGCCCCGGCGTCCACGAGGGCCTCGGCGCCGGGCGACCGGTCGGCGGCGCGGCGCAGCAGCGTGCCGAGCGGCACCCCGGCCCAGTACCCCTCGGCGCGGTAGCGGGCCGCCTCCGGCGCGGGCCAGGGCACGGTGTTCTCAGCGATCGGCGTGGGCATCGTCGGCCTCCCTGGTGATGACGACGGCGTCGAGTGCGACCAGTCCGCGCGCGGTCAGTCGCAGGGGGTTGACCTCAATCTCGTCGAGACCGGGGCCGGTGGCGAGCAGGTCGCCGAGGGCGGCGACGGTCCGGCCGAGGGCGCGGCGGTCCAGGACGGGGCCGCCGCGCCAGCCGTCGAGGAGGGCGTGTCCGGCCAGTTCGGCGGGCATGGCGGCGGCCTCGGCGGGGGTGAGCGGGGCGAGCCGGACGGCGACGTCGGCCAGCGCCTCGGCGGTGGTGCCGCCCAGCCCGAGGAGCACCACCGGTCCGAAGACGGGGTCGCGGCGGGCCCCGACGACGAGGTCGACCCCGGCGGGGGCCATCGCCTCGACGAGGTAGCGCCGGGCCCCGGCGGCGTCGAGGGCGTCCAGCGCGGCGTCGAGGGCCGCGGGGGTGGCGACGTCCAGGTGGACTCCGCCGATCTCGGTCTTGTGCAGGACCCGGGCGTCGAGGAGCTTGACGGCCACGGGTCCGCCCAGGGCGGTGAGCGCGGCGTGCGCCTCGGCCCGGTCGGCGCAGGCGCGGCGGGGCATGGTGGCGATGCCGAGCCGGCCGAGGAGTTCCTTCGCCCCGTGCTCGTCGAGGGGGCCGGTGACACCGGCGGGGACCTCGGCGCGGTCCGGTGACGGTCCGGCGGGGACCCGGGCGCGGGCGTCGGCGAGCAGGGCGCCCGCGGCGGCGGCCGTGCCGCGCGGGTCGGCGGCCACGGCGACGCCGGCGTCCCGCAGCGCCCGCCGGACGCGGATGACCTCCTCGCCGGTGCCGCCGAGGCCCAGGACGAGGGGGACGCCGTCGGTGGCGCCCGCCGCGGCGGCGGCGACGAGGTCCACCGCGCCGGGCTCGTGCAGGGCGTAGGCGGCGATCACGTCGACGCCGGGGTCGGCGCCGACGGCGGCGAGAACGCGGCCGAGCGCGGGGCCGGGGCGGCCCGTGTCGACGGGGTTGCTCTGGTAGGTCAGCGGGGGCAGCAGACCGCCGAGGGTGTCGCGGGTGGCGCCGGTCAGCTCGGGGACGCGGGCGCGGCGTCCGCGCAGGTCGTCCAGGAGCAGCAGGCCGGGGCCCGCCTGGGCGGTGACGACGCCGACGCCCGGGTCGCGGTGCGGGCGGGCGCGGGTGACCGCGAGGGCGCCGACGGCGTCGGCGAGTTCGCGTTCGTCGTCGACGAGGACGGCCCCGGCCTGGGCGAGGGCGGCCCGGGTGGTGCGCCAGGAGGTGGCGAGCGCCCCGGTGTGGGAGGCGGCGAAGGCGCCGATGTCGTGGCGGCCGACGACGAGGGCGACGACCGGCAGGCGGGCGGTGGCGCGGCGGACGGCGTCGACCAGCCGGGGGCCGTCGGCGACGGATTCGAGGTGGAGCGCGACGGCGGCGGTGGCCGGGTCGGCGGCGAGGTGGTCGAGGACGTCGGGCGCGGTGACGCCGGCGCCGTTGCCGAGGCCGACGGCGAGGCTGAGCCCGTGCCCGGCCTCGGCCAGCAGGAAGGCCAGGGCGTGGTTGACGCCGCCGCTGGCCGCGACGACGGCGATCCGGCCGGGTTCGACGTCCCCGGCGCCGGGGACGAAGCTGGCGGTCACCCCGGCGTGGGGGGCGAGGAAGCCGCTGGTGTTGGGGCCGAGGAGGCGGATGCCGGTGGCGGCCGCGGTCGCGGCGAGCCGGTCCTGGAGCGCGGCGCCCTCCGGTCCGGTCTCGGCGAAGCCGCCGCCGCAGATCACGGCGGCGCGCGCGCCGGCGTCGGCGGCCTCGGCGAGGACGCCGGGGCAGGCGGCGGCCGGGACGCAGAGCACCGCGAGGTCGACGGGTCCGTCGGCGGCGGCCTCCCGGACCGTGCCGTACATGGTGGCGTCGCGGTCGTTGACGAGGGCCAGGTGGCCCCCGGCGGCGGCGAACGGGGCCAGCGAGCGGGCCATGGCGGCGCCGAGCTTGCCGGGGCTGCGCGAGGCGCCGACGACGGCGATGCCGCGCGGTGCGAACAGCGGGTCGAGGGGACGGGCGGGGGCGTTCACGCGGGCACCGCCACGAGGTCGGCGCGGCCGGAGAGCACCGCGGTCAGGGCGAGGTCGCGGTCGGCCCCGGGGTCGATCAGCAGGGCGGGCAGCCCCTCCGCCATCCGGGCCTGTTCGCAGACCAGGACGCGGGTCAGCGGGGTGCCGCCGTGCACGGCGACGAGGTCGGGGCCGCCGGGTCCGCCGAGCGCGGCGAGCCGGGCGTGGACGGCGGGCAGGCCGGCCTCGCTGTCGGGGGCGGCCACCAGGGCGCCCCAGGGTCCGGCCGACGGGGTCTCGGACAGGGCGAGTTCGCCGGTGCCGCGGACGGCGGCGGGGGTGCCGTCGGCGCGGGTGACGAGGGGGACCAGACGTCCGGGGGCGGACCAGTGGGCGCTCTCGAAGGGCGTGTCCAGGGGGGCGGCGCCGTGGGTCCGGGCCCAGCCGAGGTGGCTGGCGCCGACGAAGCCGGGGGCGCGGCGGGCGAGCCGGGCGTCGGTGATGCTGCGGGAGAGGAAGTGGTAGGCGAACTGCCAGGGGGCGAAGGTGTCGTGGTAGCGGCCGAAGTGCTCCCACCAGGACAGGCTGGGGCGGGCGGAGTCCTGGATGCGGCGGACGGAGGGCTGGGCGGCCCGCTCGTAGGCGGCCAGGGCGGCGGGGAGGTCGCCGGGGTGGGCGGTGAGGGCGTCGGCGAGGGCGATGGCGTCCTCCATGGCCATCTTGGTGCCGGAGCCCACGGAGAAGTGCGCGGTGTGCACGGCGTCGCCGAGCAGGACGACGGGGCGGGGCTCCAGGGTGTGCCAGTGGCGGGTCCGGCGGGTGCGGAAGCTGCCCCACCGGGAGTTGTTGGTGAGCAGGCGTCCGCCGTCGATGTGGTCCGCGAACAGCTTCTCCAGGTAGTCGCGGGAGCGGGTGTCGCTGGGGCCGGGCGGCCGGGTCACGTCGAACGCGTCGAGTCCGGCGCGCCGCCAGGACTCCTCGTCGGTCTCCACGATGAACGTCGAGACGCTGTCGGAGACCGGGTAGCCGTGCACGGCGAACACGCCGTCGGGGCCGCGTTCGTGGATGAAGGTGAGCCCGTCGAAGAGGTGGTCGGTGCCGAACCAGATGAACTTGGCGGCGGCGGTCTCCACCTCGGCGCCCAGGGCGGGGGCCAGTTGCTCGCGGAGGGCCGAGCCGGTGCCGTCGGCGGCGACGACGAGGTCGTAGCCGGTCAGGTCGTCGAGGCCGACCTCGGTGGAGAAGCGCAGGTCGACGCCGACGTCCCGGGCGCGGTCCTGCATCAGCAGGAGCAGGGTGCGCCGCGCGACGGCGGCCATGCCGTTGCCTTCGCAGCGGATCCGCTCGCCCTTGAGGCGGACCTCGATCTCGTCCCAGTGGCGGCCGTGTTCGTCCAGCGCCCGGCGCAGGACGGGGTCGGCCTCGTGGATGCCGGCCAGGGTGCGGTCGGAGAACACGACGCCGAAGCCGAAGGTGTCGTCGGCGCGGTTGCGTTCGAAGACGGTGACCTCGGCCGAGGGGTCCGCCCGGCGGATCAGGGTGGCGAGGAACAGCCCTCCGGGCCCGCCTCCCGCGACTGCGATGCGCATCGAAAGCTCCTTGCTCTGGTGGTGCCGGCGGACCGCGCGCCCGCCGCCGGTCGTCGGGGGCGGGCGCGCGGTCGGAACGCCGGAGGGTGGTGCGGGCGCGCGGGACCGGGGGCACCCCGCGGACGGGGTGCCCTTCGCGCGAGGGGGAGCGGCCGGTCAGGCGGCCGGGGTCCGCAGGACCGAGCGCAGGACCTCCAGGAGGGCGGCGCCGGGGTCGTCGCCCTGGGCGGCGGCGCGCCAGGCGACGATGTGGTCGGGCCGGACGAGCAGCGCGCCGTCCTCGCCGATGCCGGACACCCCGGCCCAGTCGCCGTAGCGGTCCTCGTAGTCGCAGCCGCGGCCGATGGAGACCACGTGGACCTCCACGCCCGTCGCGGCGGCGGCCTTCTCGGCGGCCTCGCGCCAGGCGGCGCCCCGGACCCCGGTGAGGAGGGTGAGACGTCCCCGGCCGCACAGGTCGAGGACGGGGACCTTGCGCTGTCCGTCGAGCAGCCAGGCGTGCGGCAGGTGCCGCCCGGGGTAGGTGGTGGGGAAGTAGTGGAGCTCCTCGTCGCGGGGGGCCCGCGGGGCGGGTTCGCCGCCGGTGACGAGGGCCCCGGTGCGGTAGTCCTGGTTGGTCTCCACACCGTGGGTGTTGAAGCAGAGCAGGGTGTTGCCCATGGCCTCGTCGAAGGCGGCGCGGCGCTCCGCGCCCTCGGCGGTGGGTGCCCGCAGGGTCTCCAGGGCCGCTTCGAGCTGGTCCCGTCCGGCCGCGGGCGGCAGCCGCAGGGCCCCGAACAGCGGGGGCATCAGGGCGTTGCTGCGGGTGGCGCGTTCGACGATCTGGCGGGCGACCGGGAGCCGTTCGTCGCGGTAGGTCTCCAGGAGGCCGGGCCCGGCCTGGCCGCGCAGGACCATGGCGATCTTCCAGCACAGGTTGAAGGAGTCCTGGATGGAGGTGTTGGAGCCGAGGCCGTTCATGGGCGAGTGCCGGTGGACGGCGTCGCCGACGCAGAAGACCCGCCCGGCCTGGTTGTCGGTGGCGTACACGTGGTTGACGGACCAGGTGGAGACGGACTCGACGCGTACGGGGACGGTGTCGTCGCCGAGGAGTTGGTGGACGATGGAGGCGCCGAACTCGTCGGTCAGCTCGGGGGTGCCCTGTTCGATGTCGTAGCCCCAGACGGCGACCCACTTGTTCCAGGGGCGGACCACGCGCAGGACGCCGATGCCGTTGCCGTCGTGGCCGACGCCGGGCTGGATGAACCAGTACATGTCGCCGGGCCGGTGGGCGACGAGGTGGTCGAGGTCGGCCTCGAAGACGACGTTGATGGAGCCGCCGAGGCCCATCTCGCCCTCCATCGGGATGCCGAGCTGGGACATGATCCGGGACTTGCCGCCGTCGGCGCCTATCAGGTACTTGGCGCGGATGCGGTACTCCTCGCCGGTCAGCCGGTCGAGGACGGTGGCGGTCACGCCGTCGTCGTCCTGGGTGAAGGAGAGCAGTTCGGTGTTGACGCGCAGGGTGGTGCCGCGGTGGGTGGCGGCGCCCAGCAGGATCGGCTCCATGCGGTCCTGCGGGAGGTCGCAGACGGCGGTGGGGCTGGCGAGGTCGTGCTCGGCCTGGAACGACGGGTGGGTGTACCAGGTCCGCAGCCGGCCCAGCTCGGGGCCGGTGAGGCTGGTCGCCCACACGTGTTCGCCCATCAGGTGCTGGGGGGTGGCGGAGCGTTTGGCCTCGTCCTCGAGGCCGAGGTCGCGCAGCACCTCCATGGTGCGCTGGTTGGTGATGTGGGCGCGGGGGGTGTTGGCGACGGAGCCGTACTTGTTCAGCACGATCGCGCGGACACCGTAGGTGGCGAGGAGGGCGCCGGCCGCTGCTCCGGCGGGACCGGCTCCCGCGATCAGAACATCGGTCTCGACGGTGGGGACTGTGCTCATCCTGGACTCCTGGCTGGCCGGAGGGCCGCGCCGCCGGTGTCGGGACAGCCGGCGGCGCGGGGGGATCAGTGGTGGGTGACGAAGTCGATGACCAGGCGGTTGAACTCGTCGGCGTGCTCGAGCTGCGCCCAGTGGCCGCAGCGGTTGATGAGGTGGGCCCGCGCGTCCGGGATGTGGGCGGCGAGGAACAGCGAGGACTCGAAGGAGACGACGCGGTCGTCACGGCCGTGGATCAGCAGGGCCGGGGCGGTGATGTCCGGGACGCGGTCCAGGTCGATCCAGATCGGGATCGGGGCCTTGGGCGCCACGTCGGCGATGTTCTTCAGGTGCTCGGGGCGCTTGAGCGCGGCCTCGGAGCGCTGCCGGCACAGCTCGGGGGTGGCGAAGCGCTCCGTGTCGTAGACCATGATCTCGACCAGGCGGCGCATGGCCTCGGGCGAGGCGTCGCCGTAGGTCTGGTACATGATCTTCAGGCCCTCGGTGGGGCCGCCGCCCGCGCCGAAGAGGAACGGCTTCATCTGGATGGGCGGGCCCATGGTGATGAGGTGCGAGACCCGCTCGGGGCGCTCGGCGGCGAGCCGGAGGGAGGTGTGGCCGCCCATCGAGTTGCCGACGAACGCGGCCTTCTCGATGCCCAGGGCGTCGAGGAGCTGGCAGGCCGCCTCGACGTGGTCCAGGGTGGCGAAGTCGACGGCGTCGGAGTCGCCCCAGCCGGGCATGTCGGGGGCGATCACCCGGAAGTGGCGGGAGAGCGCCTCGATGTTGGGCGAGTAGTTGCTCCACCCGGTGGCGCCGGGGCCGCCGCCGTGCAGCAGCACGAGGGGGTGTCCCTCGCCGGCCTCGTTGTAGTGGATCGTCCAGTCCTTGGTGCGGACGGACTTGGAGATGTCGCTCTGTCGCAGAGCCATCAGTGGGCCCCTTCCGAGGTCTGGTTGGTGAACGGGGCGCGGCCGAGCAGCGCGTGCACGGCCTCCGGCGGACGGTGGCCCCAGCTGTGCAGCCGGTCGAGGGTGCGGACCTGCCAGGTCTCGTCGTCGATGAGCAGGCCGCCCCAGCCGTACTCGACGGAGAAGCCGGAGGGCGTGCGGACGTAGAAGCTGAACATGTGGTCGTTGGGGTGCATGCCCAGCGTCATCTCGAAGGGCTGCTCGGCGTCCATGCAGCGGTCGTAGGCCGTGCCCACGTCGCGGATGTCGCTGACCTCCAGCATGAAGTGGTGCGTCTTCTTGGCGTGCGGCATGTCGCCGAACGCGACGCTGTGGTGGCGCGGGTTGCAGTGCAGGAAGATCAGGTCGGCGACGATGCCCGGGGCGAGCTCCTCGACGATGATGTCGCTGATCCGGAAGCCCAGCAGGCCCTCGTAGAAGGCCATGTACTCCTCGCGCGGCACGCCCTTGGAGAGCAGCACGTGGTGGCCCGCGCCGCCGGTGCCGGTGACGAAGGTGCCGAGCAGGGTGGCGGAGTGGAACGGGGTGTCGGCGTCGGCGAGCCCGGTGACGAGTTCGATGCGGTTGCCCATGGGGTCGGTGACCCGGACCAGGCGGTCCACCCGCCGGGCCGCGGCCAGTTCGGCGCCGCCCTCGGTGACCTCGATCCCGGCCTCGGTGAGCCGGGCGGTGAGCCGGTCCAGGGCCTCCTCGGAGGCGACCTCGTAGCCGCTGACCACGAGGTCGTCGGCCGGGCCCTCGGTGATGATCCAGCGGTGCGCCTTCTCGTCGGTGCGCAGCGTGAACCCGTCCGCGGTGCGGGCGCCGAGCTGCATGCCGAGCAGCGTCACACCGAAGTTCTCCCAGTCGGCGAGGTCGCTGACCTCGTACACGACGTAGGCGAGCTCCTTCACGTCTGTCATGGGTCGTTCCTTTCGAAGGTCGGGCGGGCCGGGAATGCGCCCGCCCGGGTTCACAGGGCGGGGACGTCCAGGCCGGAGGTGTCGGCGGCGGCGACGAACTTGTCGGGGCGCACGGCGACGGCGCGGACGCCGTAGCGGGCGAGCCACGGGAGCAGCACGTCCTCCAGGTCGACCAGTTCGCCGGAGCCCCTGGTGTACGCGGTGCGGGGGCGGACGGCGACGTAGCGGGCGCCGAGGGCGTCCCAGCCGGCCTTCTGCTCGGGGGTGAGCAGGGCCGCCGGGTCCGTGTCGGCACCCAGGAGCACGAAGCCGTCGGGCAGCAGTCCGTCGAGGCGGTCCATCGCGCCGACGGTGTCCCCGCAGACCGGCTGCGGCACCATGCGGCCGATGACGCTGGCGTCCCCGGTCGCCCCGCGCAGCCAGCCGGCGGACAGCACCGGCGGGGCGGTCAGCGGCGGCTCCCAGGGGGTGACCGTGTTCTCGGGGACGGTGTTCATGGCGGCGACCTCCTCGGGGGTCGCCTCCTGCTTGATGACGCGGCCGAGGCCGACGGCGAGGCCGGTGTAGAAGTCGGCGTTGGGGCGGCGCTCGGCCTCGTAGGTGTCGAGCCACTCCTCGCCCAGCTCGCCGCGGAGCACCCGGGCGAGCTTCCAGCCCAGGTTGTGGGCGTCGCGCATGCCGGACTGCATGCCGGCCCCGGCCCACGGCGGCATCAGGTGACAGGCGTCGCCGGCGAGGAAGACCCGGCCCCGGCGCCAGGTCTCGGCGGCGCGGACGTGGTGGCGGTAGAAGGCGTGCTGGTGGATCTCGACGTCGTCGTGGGTGACGCCGAGCGCCTCCAGCAGCGGCCACACCTCGGCGCTGGTCGGGAAGTCGGCCTCGGTCTCGCCGGGCTTGAGCGGGATCTCCCAGCGGTGGTTGCCGGCCGAGAGGGCGATGTCGACGACGGGGCGTTCGGCGTCGGTCCAGAAAGTGAGGAAGTCGCGGTCCGGCCACCAGCGCTTGACCTTGCAGTCGATGACGACCCAGAGGGTGTCGACGGTGTCGCCGAGCATCTCGACGCCGAGGTGCTTGCGGGTGGGGCTGGAGCCGCCGTCGGCCGCGATGGCGTAGCGGGCGCGGGTGGTGGTCTCGGCGCCGGTCGCCCGGTCGCGGGAGGTGATGGTGACCCCGTCGGCGTCCTGCTCGACGGCGACGACCTCGGCGCCGTAGCGGACCTCCAGGTTGCCCAGCTCCTCGCCGCAGCGGCGGAGCTCGGCCTCCATGGTCGGCTGGTAGATGTTGTAGAAGCGAGGCCGGGTGTTGCGCGTGCCGAGGGTGGACGGCGGGTGCTCGACCCGCATGACCTCCCGGCCGTCGTAGGTCACCCAGCGCAGGGCGCGCTGCGGTTCGATGACCCGCTCGATGCGGTCGTCGACGCCGAGCTCCTGGAAGATCCGCATGGTCCAGTCGTTCACCGTCACGGCGCGGGCCCGTGCGTAGATGTCCTGGTCGCGCTCGAACGCGACCACGTCGGCGCCCTTTCCGGCGAGCGTCAGCGCGGCGGTCAGGCCCGTCGGGCCGTAGCCGATGACCGCGACGTCGGTGTCGTGTCCTGCTGAAACGTGCTGGGGCATGTCGAACTCCAGAAGCGGCACATGTGAGGCGCGCAATGCGGCGCGGAAGGGGGCACGCAGAGCGGCACTATTGGACCGGTCGTTCCGTCCAATAGTGCGTACCGTCACACGCTCCGGGAGGCGCGTCAAGGGGTCTGTGGGGTTTTGCGCACGTGCGGCGGGACACTTCCGGGACGCCCTCCCATCGGCCGGCGGCCGTCTTCCGGGCGGCTCGTATGATCGCCGGGTGGAGAGCGGAACCAGGTCACCCAACGGCAACCGGCGCGGACGGCGCTCGAAGGAAGAGATCCTCGACGCGGCGGCGCGGGTGATGGCGCTGCGCGGATACGCGGCCACCACGATCTCGACGATCACGGCCGAGACGGGGCTGCCGCGGAGCGCCATCTACCACCACTTCCAGTCGAAGGGCGGGCTGCTCGCGGCGGTGATGGCGCGGGGCGCCAAGGACTTCTTCGCGGCGATGCGGGCGGCGCACACCCCCGCGCCCGAGGGCGGCACCCACCGCGAGCGGATGGCCTGGTACCTGGACCGGACGGCGCAGGTCTTCATGTCGAAGCCGGACTTCCTGCGGCTGCACCTGCTGCTGCTGATGAGCGACGAGGCCGCCGACGCGGAGGTCCTGGAGATGAACCGGGAGGTCCGCGACGAGGGCCGGGCCTACATGCGGGTGATGATCTCGTCGGCCTTCGCGGACGAGGGGCCCGAGACCGCCTCGGCCGTCGCCGAGGAGCTGTCGTTCTTCGCGATCGGGGGGTTCGACGGCTCGTTCGTGAACTCCCAGACCGATCCCGAGTGCAGCGTCGCCTCCCAGATGACCCGCCTCACCGACGCGATGGTCGCCCTCGGGGAGGCGGCGGTCCTCCGCCACCGGGGCTGACCGGCCCGCGGCCGGACCCGGCCGCGCGGCGGACGGCGGCCCGGTGCCGCGGGCCGCGCCCCGGCCCGTCGCGGAGGACCGGCGCCCGGACACCCGGGCACCGGGGACACCCGGGCAACCGGGCAACCGGGCAACCGGGCAACCGGGCAACCGGGCAAGGACTCCCCCGCGGCCTCCCCGGACTCCGGGCGGCCGGATCGCGGCCGAGGGCGGCACCCCGGCCGAGGTGGCGCGGGCAGCGCGGGGGCGCCCCGGCCGCCGGGCGCCCCGCCGCACCGGCGGTCAGCCGCCGGACGGGCCGCGGGGCCGGGAGGGACGGTCGGTGCCGCCGCGCAGCACCCGGGACAGACCCAGCGCCGCCGTCCGCACCGCGGGGGCGAGGTGGGCCGGGCTGAAGCGGGAGCGCGGCACCGCCACCGACAGCGCCGCCGCCGTGACCCCGCCCGCGAAGACGGGCGCCGCGATGCAGCTCACCCCGGGCGTGGACTCCTGCTCCTCGTAGGCGAGGCCGGAGACGCGGATCTTCTCCAGGGCGGTGCGCAGCCGCGCCGGATCGGTGATCGAGTGCGGGGTGAGGCTCGGCAGCGGCCGGGACAGCAGCTCGTCGGCCAGCTCCCCGCCGGAGAAGGCCAGCAGCACCTTGCCGACGGCCGTGCAGCTCAGCGGCAGGCTGCCGCCGATGCGCGAGGGCAGCGCGGGGGCCTCGTGGCCGTGGATGCGCTCCAGGTAGACCACCTCCAGCCCCTCGCGCACCCCGAGGTGCACGGTCTCCCGGGTGGCCTCGAACAGGTCCTGGAGGAACGGCAGGGCCGTCTCGCGCAGATCGAGCCGGTACGGCACCAGCGAGCCCAGCTCGAACAGCTTGGGGCCGAGCCGGTAGTGCGGGCCGGACCGCTCCAGCCAGCCGAGGCGCACCAGGTCCACCGCCAGCCGGTGCACCGTGGGCTTGGGCAGCCCGGTCCGCGCAGACAGTTCCGTCAGACGGAACGCTCCGCCATCCGGGCTGAAGCTTTCGAGGATGAGCGCGGCCTTCTCCAGCATGCTGCCGCCCTCGTTGTTCCGTGTCACGGAACAAACATTGTCGTATGTGCGCCCGGATGTCTATATCGGGTGGACCGCCGGTGCCGCCGTCCGCCGCACCGGCCCGCTCCCCCGCCGCTTCCCCTGGAGGTATCCCGTGCCGACCGCACCCGACGGCGCCCGCCCGGACGCCGTCCCCCCGGCCGTCGTCGAGGCCGCCGACCTGCTGGCGGAGGCCGCCCGCACCGGGACGCCCTGTCCGCCGGTGCGGACCCTGTTCGACGGGGGCGGCGACCTGGAGACCGCCTACGCCGTGCAGCGGCTCAACGTGCGCCGCGGCCTGGACGCCGGGCGCCGGATCGCCGGCCGCAAGATCGGCCTCACCTCCGAGGCCGTGCAGCGCCAGCTCGGCGTCGACCGGCCCGACTTCGGCGCCCTCTTCGCCGACATGGCCGTCCCCGACGGCGGCGAGGTGCCCGCCGGGCGGCTGCTCCAGCCCAAGGTGGAGGCCGAGGTCGCGCTCGTCCTCGCCCGCGACCTGCCCGGCCGCGACTGCACCGCCGACGACGTGCTGAACGCCGTCGACTTCGCGCTGCCCGCGCTGGAGATCGTGGACAGCCGCATCGCCGGCTGGGACATCTCCCTGGTCGACACCGTCGCCGACAACGCCTCCTGCGGCCTCTACGTCCTCGGCACCACCCCGGTGCCCCTGGCCGGGCTCGACCTGGCCACCGTCACCATGACCATGACCCGGGACGGCGCGACCGTCTCCGAGGGCACCGGCGCCGCCTGCCTCGGCAGCCCGCTGAACGCCGCCGTCTGGCTGGCCTCGGCCCTCGCCGAACGGGGCGACCCGCTGCGCGCGGGCGACCTGGTGCTCACCGGCGCCCTCGGCCCCATGGTCCCCGTCGCCCCCGGCGACGTCTTCGAGGCCCGCGTCGGCGGCCTCGGTTCCGTACGAGTCGGATTCGCGGCCGGTGCCGCGGACCGGGAAGGAGGCCGGGCATGACCACCAAGGTCGCCGTCATCGGCTCCGGCAACATCGGCACCGACCTGCTGATCAAGGTGCTGCGACTGTCCGAGGACCTGGAGATCGCCGCCATGGCGGGGATCGACCCGGCCTCCGACGGCCTGGCCCGCGCCCGCCGCCTCAAGGTCGCCACCACCCACGAGGGCGTCGAGGGGCTCGTCGCCCTGGACGAGTTCGCCGACGTCGACATCGTCTTCGACGCCACCTCGGCGGGCGCCCACCGCCACCACGACGAGGTGCTGCGCCCGCTCGGCCGGGTCCTGGTCGACCTCACCCCGGCCGCCCTCGGCCCCTACGTCGTCCCGCCGGTCAACGGGCACGCCCACCTCGGCGCCCCCAACGTCAACATGGTCACCTGCGGCGGCCAGGCCACCATCCCGGTGGTCGCCGCCGTCGCCGCGGTCACCCCGGTCCACTACGGCGAGATCGTCGCCTCCATCGCCTCCCGCTCCGCCGGTCCGGGCACCCGCGCCAACATCGACGAGTTCACCGAGACCACGTCCTCCGCGATCGAGCGGGTCGGCGGGGCCGCCCGGGGCAAGGCGATCATCGTCCTCAACCCGGCCGAGCCCCCGCTGATCATGCGGGACACCGTGCACTGCCTGGTCTCCGAGTGCGACACCGCGGCCGTCGAGGCGTCCGTGGAGGAGATGGTCGGCCGCGTCCAGGCGTACGTGCCCGGCTACCGGCTCAAGCAGAAGGTCCAGTTCGACCGGGTCGGCGGCGACGACCCGCTGCGGACCCTGGCCCCCGGCAGCGGCGAGGCCCTGAAGGTCTCCGTCTTCCTGGAGGTCGAGGGCGCCGCCCACTACCTCCCCGCCTACGCCGGCAACCTCGACATCATGACCTCCGCCGCGCTGCGCACCGCCGAGCGCATCGCGGCCCACCGCGCCACGGAGGTGGCCCCGCGATGACCCGTCTCTACGTCCAGGACGTCACCCTGCGGGACGGCATGCACGCCGTCCGCCACCGCTACACCGTCGGCCAGGCCCGCGCCATCGCCGCCGCGCTGGACGCCGCCGGGGTGGCCGCCATCGAGATCGCCCACGGCGACGGGCTCTCCGGCTCCAGCATCAACTACGGCGTCGGCGCGCACACCGACTGGGAGTGGATCGAGGCCGTCACCGACGTCACCCGCCACGCGGTGCCCACCACGCTGCTGCTGCCCGGCATCGGCACCCTGCACGACCTCCGGCAGGCGCACGCCCTCGGCATCCGCTCGGTGCGCGTCGCCACCCACTGCACCGAGGCCGACATCTCGGCGCAGCACATCGCCGCCGCCCGCGAGCTGGGCATGGACGTCGCCGGGTTCCTGATGATGTCCCACCTGGCCGAGCCCGCCGAACTGGCCCGCCAGGCCAAGCTGATGGAGTCCTACGGCGCCCGGTGCGTCTACGTCACCGACTCCGGCGGCCGGCTCACCATGGACGGCGTCCGCGACCGCTTCCGCGCCTACCGGGACGTCCTCGACCCCGCGACCGAACTCGGCATCCACGCCCACCACAACCTGGCCCTCGGCGTCGCCAACACCGTCGTCGCCGTCGAGAACGGGGCGGTCCGCGTCGACGCCTCGCTCGCCGGCCAGGGCGCGGGCGCGGGCAACTGCCCGCTGGAGGCCTTCGTCGCGGTCGCGGACCTGATGGGCTGGGACCACGCCTGCGACCTGTTCCCGCTGATGGACGCCGCCGACGACCTCGTGCGGCCGCTCCAGGACCGCGAGGTGCGGGTGGACCGCGAGACGCTGAGCCTCGGCTACGCCGGTGTCTACTCCAGCTTCCTGCGCCACGCCGAGGCCGCCGCCGAGCGCTACGGCCTCGACACCCGCGCCATCCTCGTCGAGGTCGGCCGCCGGGGGATGGTCGGCGGCCAGGAGGACATGATCACCGACATCGCCCTGGACCTGCTGGCGGCCCGTACGGCGGCGTGAACCCGGGCGGCCGGGACGGGGCGCCCCGCGGCGGCTCCCTCCCGGACCGCGGGACGGCCGGGAGGGCCGGGCCCCGTGACGGGGGTCCGGCCCTCCCGGCCGTGCGCGGCACCGGCCGTCCGGCGCGGTGCGAGTGGCCCGGTGCGGTGCGGTTCCGGTCCGCGCGGTGCGTCCGCGCGGACCGTGCGGTCCCGGCGGTCCGGCGCGGAAGGCCGGACCGCCGGGGCGGTCAGAGCGCCAGGCCGGTGAGGACCAGGACGCGCTCGTAGGTGTAGTCGTCCATCGCGTACCGGACGCCCTCGCGGCCCACCCCGGACCGCTTGGCCCCGCCGTACGGCATCTGGTCGGCGCGGTAGGAGGGGGCGTCCCCGATGACGACCCCGCCGACCTCCAGCGCCCGGTGGGCGCGGAAGGCCGCCTGGAGGTCGTGGGTGAACACGCCCGCCTGGAGGCCGTACTTGGAGTCGTTGACGGCGGCGAACGCCTCGGCCTCGCCGTCGACCCGGCGCACGCTGAGGACGGGGCCGAAGACCTCCTCCCGGGCGAGGGTGGTGTCCTCGGGCAGGTCGGTCAGGACCGTCGGCGCGTAGGAGGCGCCGTCGCGCTTACCGCCGGTGAGCAGGGTGGCCCCGGCGGCGACGGCCTCGTCGACCCAGGACTCCACGCGCTCCGCGGCGGCCTCGCTGACCAGCGGGCCGACATCGGTGGCGGGGTCCCCCGGGTCACCGGTGACCTGCGCCTCGACGGCGGCGACGATGCGCGGCAGCAGCCGGTCGTAGACCGCGGTGTCGGCGATCACGCGCTGCACGGAGATGCAGGACTGGCCGCCCTGGTAGTTGGAGAAGGTCGCGATGCGGCCCGCGGCCCGGTCCAGGTCCTCGTCGCTCGCCCAGTCCGCGAGGACCACGGCCGCGCCGTTGCCGCCCAGCTCCAGGGTGACGTGCTTGCCGGGCACCGAGTCCATGATGGCGTAGCCGACCTGCTCGGAGCCGGTGAAGGAGATCACCGGCAGCCGCTCGTCCCGGACCAGCGCGGGCATGCGGTCGTTGGGCACCGGCAGCACGCTCCAGGAGCCCGCGGGCAGCTCGGTCTCGGCGAGCAGCTCGCCGAGCAGGAGCGCGGACAGGGGCGTGGCGGGAGCGGGCTTCAGCACGATCGGGGCACCGGCGGCGATGGCCGGGGCGACCTTGTGGGCGCACAGGTTCAGCGGGAAGTTGAACGGCGCGATGCCGAGGACGACACCCTTCGGGAAGCGCCGGGTGAGGGCGAGCCGGCCCTGGCCCCCGGCGTCGGTGTCCAGGCGCTGGGCCTCGCCCCCGTTGAAGCGGCGGGCCTCCTCGGCGGCGAGCCGGAACACGGAGACCGCGCGGCCGACCTCGCCGCGGGCCCACTTGACGGGCTTGCCGTTCTCGGCGGAGATCAGCAGCGCGATCTCCTCGGTGCGCTCGGCCAGGCGGCGGGCCACGTGGTCCAGGGCGGCGGCGCGGACGTGCGCGGGGGTGGCGGCGAACTCGTCGAGGACGGCGTGCGCGGCGGCCACCGCCTCCTCGACCTGCTCCTCGCTCGGCACGCTCACGGTGCCGACGGTGCGGCCGTCCCAGGGGGAGGTGACGTCGAAGCCGTCCTCGCCGGTCTCCCGGCGTCCGGCGAGCCAGAAGGCATGGATGGCTGCCGCGGTGTCGTGGGGCATGGTGGGTCCGGCCTTCCGGGTCGGGGTCTGCGGGGGGTGCGGATCCACGGTAGGGCGCGCGGGGCCCGGGAGCGCTTGTCCGAGTCGTAGTGGTGGGGGCGGGGGGTTCGACGTATTGGCGCGGTGGGCTCCCGGCGGGGGCACGGATACGACGGCCGCCGGCCCGCCGGAGCGGGGTCCCCCAGCGGGGGGGGCCGGAACCGGGGTCCGGGGCCCGGCGGGACCCGGGGACCGCCGGAGGCACGGGCGCCGCCCGAAGCCCGGGGGCCTTCAGGACCCGGGGGCCACCGGAGGCGCGGGCACCAACGGAAGCGGGAACCGGCAGGACCCGGGGACCGCGGGAGGCACGGGCACCACCGGAAGCCCGGGAACCGTCAGGGTCCGGATCCGGGCGCCACCCGAAGCCCGGGAACCATCAGGACCCGAGAACCACCCGAAGCGCGGGCACCACCAGAGGCAGGGGGCCTGTCGGAGGCAGGAGGGGTGCCGGAGGCAGGAGGGGTGCCGGAGGCGCGGGCCTCGGCCCGGTGTCAGTCCGTGGTGGTGGCCTTGAGGGCCAGCCAGAGTTCCATCCGGACGTCCGGGTCGTCCAGGGAGCGGCCGAGGATCTCCTCCACCCGCCGCATCCGGTAGCGCAGCGTATGGCGGTGGACGCCGAGGTCCGCCGCCGCCGCGTCCCACTGGCCGTGCCGGGACAGCCAGGCGCGCAGCGAGGCGACCAGATCGCCGCGCCCGGTGGCGTCGTGCTCGCGCAGGGCGCGCAGCAGCCCGTCGGCGAAGGCGCGCACGGCGTCGTCCGCGAGCAGCGGCAGCACCGAGCCGCTGGCCAGGTGCTCGTGCTCGACCCACACCCGGCCGCGGCGGCGGGCCACCGAGAGGGCCTGCTCGGCCTGCTTGTACGCGGCGGAGGCGGCGATCGGTCCGGACGGCCCCGACAGACCGATCACCAGGGACTCCTCGTCCCCGGCCGGGGACGGTTCGGGCGCCGCGCGGGCGGCCTCCAGCGCCGCCGCGTGCTCGACGCAGGCGGCGACGGCGGTGCCCCCGTCCGCGGCGAGCAGGACCAGCCGCTCCCCCTCGGGCACCACGAGCACCGGTTCCCCGGCCCGGACCGCGGCCGACTCGACGGTCTCGGCGAGGGTGCCGAGCGGGTCCCGGCCCGCGGCCGGGGGGTGCGCCCGGGAGTTCGTCGCGGTCTCGGCGACGACCAGCCGGAAGGGCGCGTCCAGGAGGTCCCCGTAGAGGCTCCCGGCGACGGCCCGCGCGTGATCGGGCTCACCGGCCAGCAGCATCCGCAGCACCGCGCCGCCGATCCGCTGCTCGGCCTCCTGAAGCGAGCGCGAGCGCTCGGTGATGAGGGTGAGCAGGGCGACGGCCGAGTGCACGGCGTAGCGTTCGGCGGTCCCGGGGGCGGCGGCGGTGCCGACGGCGAGCGCGGCACGGGCCTTGCGTGCGGTGCCGAGCGCGTGCAGTTCGACGCGGTCCGCGTGCCCGCCCTCCCCGCCCGTCCCGGGGTCCCCGCCGCCCGCGACCATCGCGGAGGCCGGGGCGGGCCGCTCGCGCAGCCGCCGTACGTCCGGGGTGAGCCGCGCTGCCCGGCGGCCGGCCCACTCCGGTGCCGCGGCGACCACCGCGCCGGAGGCGTCGTAGAGCGCCGCCCAGCCGTCGACCTGTGCGGCGAGCGCGGCCAGCACGCCCTCCGGACCGGCGCCGAGGGCCTGCCGGGTCAGTTCGCGCTGGGCGGCGAAGCCCGCCGTGACCGCCCGGTACTGATCGGCGGCGACGGCGGCGGAGACGGCCTTGCTGATGGCGAGGAAGGGGGTGCGGCGCGGCACCTCCAGCAGCGGCATCCCCGCCCGGCGGGCGGCGCCGAGGAGGGCGGCGGGGATCTCCTCGTAGTGGACGCCCACGCCGAAGCCGAGCCCCACCACCCCGGCGGCGGCCAGCCGCTCGACGTAGCGGCGCATCGCCGCCGGGTCCTCGGCGTCCAGGGTGAGGGCGGTGATCAGCAGGAGCTCCCCGCCCTCCATGTAGGGGACGGGGTCGGCCAGCTCACTGGCGTGGGCCCAGCGGACGGGCGCGTCGAGGCGGTCCTCGCCCGCGCGCACGGTGAGCTTCAGCGTGGAGTGCTGGGCGAGCGAGGCGAGGGTGAGGGGCATGGGGCCTTCGGATCGTCGTCGGAGGGCGCGGCGCGCACGGCGGCCGGGACACCGGGCGGGTTTTGTCCGCCCGGTATGAACCACCCCTCCGATTCTGCCTCACCGTACGAAGCGCTTCACCCCCGCGGCCGGTGCGGGCGGCGGTTCAGTGCCGGAGGTCCACCAGCAGCGGCGGGGCGTGCTCGCCCCCGACCGAGGTGAGGGAGAGGACCGCGTGGCCCGGGGGGACGGCGTGGGCGAGTTCGGAGGCGGACCAGCGTTCGCGCTCGACCTGGCGGACCGTGACCGCGCGCGCCGTGGGGGCCTTGCCGGTGATCACCCGGCGGAGCATGTGCACGGCCTTGCCCGCCGGGGTCTCGGCGATGATCTGGCGGTCGGTCACGTCGGTGGCCTCGGTCCACTCCTTGCCCCAGACCTCCGCGAAGTCCTGCCCGTCCCAGGGGGTCAGCCCGGAGAGCGCCATCCGGCACCCGGCCGCCCCGAGCAGCGGCCCGCGCAGCGGACGCGGCACGTCGTCCAGGGTGCGCAGGGTCAGCACGACCCCGGCGCCCGCGGAACGCAGCCGCTGGATGCCCCGGACGGCCTCGGGGGTGACGGCGCCGCTCGCGTCGTCCAGCACCAGGCAGGCGAAGAGAGAGCGGTCCTCGCGCACCGTGACGCTCGCCGTGAACTGGGCGAGCACCAGCCGGGCCAGCAGCCGCGAGGCGTCGGCGTGCCCCCGGGCGGGCAGGTCGACGCGGACCCGGACGGGGTGGTCCAGGGCCGTCAGAGCGAAGGGCCGGGTCCGGCCGGAGGTGTCGAAGAAGGAGGCGAAGGCGGGCCGGTCCAGGAGCGCCAGCCGGTCGGCTAGGACGGAGGCCACGTCCCCGGGGTGGCCCATCTGCCGCTCGCGGGCGTCGAGCTCGCGCAGCAGCGAGGCGTGCCCGGCCTGCTGGAGGCCGCGGCGCAGCACGGCCAGCGGCTCGGGCGCGCCGTCGAGGAGCTGGCGCAGCTCGGGGACGCCGGGGAAACGGCCGTGGACCGCCCGGAACGGGCCGAGCACCTGGGCGAGGACGGTGGTGGAGCGTCGGCTCTCACCGCTCGGGTGCGGATCGGCGAGGTCCCCGACGAGGGCCTCCGCGAGCACGGCGGCGGCCTCGTCGGGATCGGTGGTTCCGCCGTACAGGTCGAGGTCGTGGACCGAGTCGGGACTGCCGACGCGGATCACCACGTCGTAGGCGTCGGCGGGGCCGAGCCCGGCGCCCGCCGCGCCGACCACGACCACCGCGGCCCGCCCGGAGAGCGCGTGCAGGCACAGCGACTCCGCGAGCGGCCGGACGACGGCGCCGGTCTTGCCGGATCCGGCCGGGCCGACGGCCAGCAGCGAGGTGCCGAGCAGTTCGGGGCCGAGGCCCAGCCCGGCACCCCGGTAGGCGTAGGGGTTGCGGACGTCGTCGGCGGTGGTGCCGAGCCGCACCTGTCCGGTGACCAGGTCGTGCGGGGCCTGCCGGGCGGGCAGGTCACGGTCGCCCGAGGGGTGCGGGCAGGCGCCCGCGCCGTCCCGGAGCACGGCCCCGGCGAAGGCGGCGAGGCCGTGCCGGCCGCGCTGGACGCCCTGCCAGGCGCGGGCGATCCGGGCGTGGTCGACGTCCCGCATCAGCCCGGCGCGGGCGTCGGAGGCCAGCCGCTCGGCGGCGTCCACGGCCCCGGCGGCGCGCAGCGCGGGCCAGGCGGCCGGGTCCTCCCCGGGGGGCGGCGGGGGGCCCTGGCCGGGGGCCGCGCGGAGCCAGGCGGGGGGGCCGAAGCGGCGCCAGATCTCACCCCAGCGGCCGAGCCGGCCGACGCCCACCACGATGATCCCGGCGACGAGCGCGTAGTAGGCGTAGACGACCACGACGGAGCCGAAGCTGTGGGGCTGTGCCCAGGACTCCGGGACCATGGCGTAGAGGGGCAGCAGCCACCAGCTGCCGAGGTAGCCGTTCCACAGCAGGGACCAGATCAGCCAGCCGACGAGGAAGGCGATCAGCGCCCCCGCGAACAACTGCCGGGCCGGCACCCGCTCCGGCTCCTCCTGGGGCCGCGGCCGGTGGCCGAACCGCCAGACGCCGGGCGGGGACTCCGGACGGGGCGTCCGCAGCCAGGACAGGAAGTCCGAGCCGTCCGGCGGCGGGGGCAGCGGCGGCGCGGCCGGCGCCCACCCCTCGAAGCCCCGCGCAGGTCCCGGAGCACCCGGCGGCACCCCCGGGGCGGCGGGCGCGCCCGGCGGCGTCCCCGCGGGGGCCGGTACGCCCAGCGGCGTTCCCGGTACGCCCGACGGCGCTCCCGGCGCCCCGGGCGGCATCGGCGGCGCCGCGGGGACCCGCGGCGGCCCCGCCGGGCGCGGCACAGGATTCGCGTGCGTGCCCCGCCCGTCCCGCATCCCGTCGCTGTCCATCGCCCCTGCCCCCTGACCAGCCGCTCCGTCCACCATCAGCGAGCCAATCTAACGCCCCCGCCACGGGAGTTCACCGCATACGCGGCCGGTCCGGCGACGGTCGGCCACGGGCCGCCCTGTCCACCGCGGACAACCCGCCCCGCGGACAACGCCCACATGGAGCATGCCCACCCCGCGCCCCCGGTCCTAGCCTGCGAGAAAAGAAGGCAAAAGTCCGCAGAACCGCAAGCCCCAGGAGCCCCCCATGACCGCACTTCCGCAGGAGCGCCGCGTCCTCACCGCCATCCCCGGCCCGAAGTCCCAGGAGCTCCAGGCCCGCCGCAGCGCCGCGGTCGCGCAGGGGGTGGGCTCCACGCTGCCGGTGTTCGTCACCCGCGCGGGCGGCGGCATCATCGAGGACGTCGACGGCAACCGGATCATCGACTTCGCCTCGGGCATCGCCGTGACCTCCGTCGGCGCCTCCGCCGAGGCCGTGGTCCGCCGGGCCTCCGCGCAGCTCGCCGACTTCACCCACACCTGCTTCATGGTGACCCCCTACGAGGGCTACGTCGCCGTGGCCGAGGCGCTGGCCGAGCTGACCCCGGGCGACCACGCCAAGAAGTCGGCCCTGTTCAACAGCGGCGCCGAGGCCGTCGAGAACGCAGTGAAGATCGCCCGCGCCCACACCAAGCGGCAGGCGGTCGTCGTCTTCGACCACGGCTACCACGGCCGCACCAATCTGACCATGGCGCTGACCTCGAAGAACATGCCCTACAAGCAGGGCTTCGGCCCCTTCGCGCCCGAGGTCTACCGGGTCCCGGTCGCCTATGGCTACCGCTGGCCGACCGGTGCCGAGAACGCCGGCCGCGAGGCCGCCGCGCAGGCCGTCGACCAGATCACCAAGCAGGTCGGCGCCGGGAACGTGGCCGCGATCATCATCGAGCCGGTCCTCGGCGAGGGCGGGTTCATCGAGCCGGCGAAGGGCTTCCTGCCCGCGATCCGCGAGTTCGCCCGGGAGAACGGGATCGTCTTCGTCGCCGACGAGATCCAGTCCGGCTTCTGCCGCACCGGCCAGTGGTTCGCCTGCGAGGACGAGGGCATCGTCCCGGACCTGATCACCACCGCCAAGGGCATCGCGGGCGGTCTGCCGCTGGCCGCCGTCACCGGCCGCGCCGAGATCATGGACGCGGCGCACTCGGGCGGCCTGGGCGGCACCTACGGCGGCAACCCGGTGGCCTGCGCGGGCGCGCTCGGAGCCATCGAGACCATGCGGGAGCTGGATCTCAACGCCAGGGCGAAGGAGATCGAGGCGGTCATGAAGGCCCGGCTGACCGCCATGGCCGAGAAGTTCGACCTGATCGGCGACGTCCGCGGCCGGGGCGCCATGATCGCCATCGAGCTGGTCAAGGACCGCGCCACCAAGGAGCCGCACCCCGGTGCCGCCGCCGCGCTGGCCAAGGCCTGCCACGCCGAGGGACTGCTGGTCCTGACCTGTGGCACCTACGGCAACGTCCTCCGCTTCCTGCCGCCCCTGGTGATCGGCGAGGCGCTGCTGAGCGAGGGCCTGGACATCATCGAGGAGGCGTTCGGCCGCCTCTGACGCCTCCGGCAGCCCGGCCGTGCGGGTCCGGCCCCCGGGTCCCGCACAGCCGGGCCGGGGGCGCGGACAGCGCCCGGGGCGCGCGCCCGCCGCGCGCCGGACGCACGCCGGGCGGGACGCACGAGTCGCTGGTCGCACGCCCGGAGGGGCCTGCGGCAGAGCGTGTGAAGAAGGTGTGCGGGGTGGATGGCGGGACGCCCGTCCGCGCTTCCGCTGCCGTAGGTTCTCCCCGGATGAGAGATGCACCGGTCCGCGGGAGACCGCGGTCGGTGCCCCGGGCCGGGGCCTCCCGGCTTCGACCCGGTCGTGCCTCGCGCACACCACCGGGATCCACGGATTCCGGATCTCCTCACCGATCGGACGGTCGCTCGCCCCACACCCCCCGGGGCGCGCGACGTTCCGGTGCGACGCCGGCCCGGTTCCCGGGACGGTGGTTCACCGAAGGGCCGGCACACTCCCCCCCTTGTGCCGGCTCTTCGGCGTTCCCGGGGGCGGGCGGGGGCTCCTCGCGCGCGCCGCGACGGGAGCGGGCCGGAGACGGGTCCCGCCGGGCGTCACGGCCCCCGTGCGCCGCACACGGGCGACGAGCGGAGCGGGGGCAGGCAGAGGAGGCGAGGACCGGCAGGGGCGGGGACAGCGGCGGGGACGAGGATGAGCGGGGCCCGGCGGTCCCGGGCCACGGGCCCGATCAGCACACGTCGGCGAAAGGCACGGGCGGCGGGCGCCGAGGGCCCCGGGCCTGTCAGGCTGGGGGCCATGCACGGCACCCCGCCCGGACCGCCCTCCGCCCCGCCACGACCGCGGGGGCCGCTCGGGCTCCTGGGCCCACCGCTGCTGCTGCTCGCCGTCCTCACCTGGCAGGTCCTGGCCGACGGCCCGGTGCTGCGGGTGGACGAGCGGCTGAGCCGGGCGCTGATCCGCCCGGACCGTCTCTCGGAGCTGCTGTCGGACCTCGGCAACGTGCCGGTGGCCGTGCCCGTCCTGGCGCTCGCGCTGGGGTACGCCGCCCTGCGGAGCCGCGCCACCGGTCCGGACCGGTGGTGGGCGGCACCCGCCGCCGGGGCGGCGGCGATGGCGCTGGTCCCGGCGGCGGTCGTGCCCCTGAAGGCGTGGACCGGGCGCCCCGGCACCCCGGCGGTGCCGCCGGCGGTCGGTTACTTCCCGTCCGGCCACACCACCACCGCCGTGGTGGCGTACGGCGCGGCGACGCTGGTGCTGTTCACCGTCGTGTCGTCACCGGCCGTACGCCGGACACTTCTCCTCCTGTGCGCCGCCCTGGTCCTGGGCACCGGCTACGGGCTGGTGCGCCGGGGGTACCACTGGCCCCTGGACGTGCTGGCCGGGTGGTGCCTGGGGGCGGTGCTGCTGATCCCGGTGGTGCTGGTGGTCAGCGGCGGAAGTAGGTGTCGAAGTTGTTCTGGAACTGGTGGCCGCCGAAGCGGTCCCAGTTGATGGACCAGGTCATGAGGCCGCGGAGGTTGGGCCAGGTGCCGTGGGTCTGGTAGCTGCCGCAGTCGGTCTTCTTGGTGAGGCAGTTGAGGGCCTTGTTGACCTCGGTGGG
>NZ_JBVKAT010000034.1:0-43429 GCF_055598485.1 Streptomyces sp. NPDC107521 | reverse complement strand
CCCGCGGAGCGGGTAAGAGCCTGCTGCGCAGGCTCCAAGGGAACTCCCGCGCTTCGCGCGGGAGTTGGAAGTGAAACCCCGCGCTTCGCGCGGGGCAACGAAGTGGGACTCATCGCGTTGCGAGGAGTCCGGCTCTGCGCTGCGCTTCGAGCCGTGTTTCCTTCCGTCAGAATTTTTGCTGTATCCGGAGGTTGGCATGGTGCCCTTCCGGCTCTTCGCTTACGCTCCCGAGCCGGCGGCTCCTTCGTCGCTGCGCTCCATGAAGGAGCCTTAGGGTCCGTCCGCTGCGCTCCCGGACCGAGCCCGCGTTCGCGGGCGGCTGGCTGTAGGAAGGGGTGGATCCGGGTGATCGCTCGGCTGTTTCCTTGACTTCAGAACTTTTGGTGAATCCAGAGCTGGGTTGGGTGCTCCTTGAGGTGGATCTGCGATTGAATGGGCGCGGTAGGGAGTGCAGAGAAACTCAACGTCTGTGCAGCAGGGGATGTCTGACATCACCTCAGCCAGGCCGTGCGTGGTCTGTCAGTCGTGCTGCCACCAGGTCACCGCGAGGCCGACCAGGAGGGCGCCGATGTGGCGGACGGCTCCGGTGAGGAGTGCTGTGGAGACGAGGCGCCGCCACGAGGCGGGGGCTGCGTGCTGCTCGTGCGGGGTGGTAAAGGCGGTGCGGTTCCTCTTCGGCATGATGGGTGTCCTTCGTTAGGGCAGGGCGTGGCTGCGCGCCCGCGGGGTGTGGGGTGGTGCAGCGGGCAGTCCGCCGGGGGCCGCCGGTTGGGTGTGCTGCTGGGGCGATCGTGGCAGTCGGGTGGTGGACGCTGCATCCTCAACTGGAGCCCGATTGGCGGGAGAACGATGTAATTTCCACCCCGTGTACACCTGGGAGAGCATCAGCGGACCCGGCACCATCGACGACCTCGTCGCGGACGCCCATGCAGCCGGCTACCCGGACATGACCGTACGGCGGATCCACGACTGGATCGCCAAGGGGCTGCTGGATCAGCCGCGGCTGCGTACCCGGCGCCGGGGTTCGGACAAGGCCGAGCACAGTGCTGACCAGCGTCGGCTGCTGCTGCTCCTGCTGGACAAGCGTCAGCAGGTTGCGCACCTGAACGCGCTCGCGCAGGTGCCGCTGACCCTGTGGCTGTGGTGGGACGGCTACGTGCCGACCCGGCAGGCGCAGCGGGCGTGGGTGACGTGGGTGGGGCGCGGTCGGCGCAGTCAGGAGGTGGCACGTGAAGGTGCCGAGGGGCTGCTGGAACAGGTCGGGCATCCGTTGGCGACGCCGACGGCGCGGGCCCGGTTCGTGCGGATCATCGCGGAGCTGGGGAACGGCAGGGCGCTGACGGTGCGTGGGCGGGCCGAACTGCTGGACGTTGTGCGGGATGTGATGGAGCCGGAGACGGTGTTCGCCGCCAGCGGCCTCGTTCGCGCGCTGGGGCCGGCGGGGGCACCGGTGACCGTCGACAGCGTCGTAACGCAGGTCGTGGCTCTGTGTACGGCGTTGGGCCGGACTCTGGACGGAGGGGTGGGCGGAGCGCTGTTGGAGCGGGTCCGGACGGTCCAGCGTGCTTCCACGGCCGATTACTTCGCCGAACGCGGTGATCTCGCCGCCGAGGCCGGGCAGCTGGCCGGGGTCTTCCGCGAGCCCACCCTTCAGGAGCGGTTCGACCAGGCCGGACGGGAGCTCTTGTTCGTCCTCGGTATGTGTCTGCTCTACCCGGCGCAGCGTGGGACGGGCCTGTGGCCGGGCGTGAGGTTCTGACCGATTCCATAGGTGTCGAATCTGGCGGGGCGTTTCCTGGGCGCGGGCGGCGAGTTGTGCAACGGCGGGCTGCAGAACGGGGGTTCGGGCGAGTGGGGCGGTTCAGGCGGGGTCGCCGGGATGTGGTCTTGGCGGTCTATGCGCGTCCACTAGGCAACTTAAAGTCAGGTTGTATGCACAGGCTGTTATGTGTCAATCTTTCGGGGCACGTCAGTGGTCTCGACGACCTGCCAGCCCCGTGCCGCCGTCGGCGGAGAGGGCGTGAGCCGTGCGCTGTGAAGTTCCGTTCTTTGTGCGGGGGTTTCGGCAGCGCGCCCAGTCTCCGGTGGTGGACTCGAAGGGGCAGACGGTCTTCGCCGGTGCGCGCGCTCAGTGCGTGGCGGTGACGGCGGCCCGTGCGGGTGCTCCTCGGAAAGGAGTGCTTGCGTCTCGGGTGCGTGTCGCACCCGGCAGAGCGTCGGATGCGTTCGTTCGCACCCGGGGTCATGAGGGCTTCCGGGAGAAGGACCGTCTTCCCATGTCTACCCGTAAGTTCCCTTCGGGGCCTTTCTCCTATCCGACCACGCCTGAGTGGGCGGAGAATCTCGTCGAGGCCATCGCCAACACCTGCGCGGCAGAAGGTTTCGCGCCCGTTCCCCGGCAGGCCGTACTGGAGGGGCTGGCTCCGGCGCTCGGCCAGGGCGAGGCCAAGCGCGTCATCGAGCGCCGGCGTGACGGCCGTTTCCTGCTTCCTACCGCTTACCACGTCGAGCAGCGCGGCACGGACGGGGCGTTGCTCGTGCTGAAGGTGGACCTGCACGGGGCGGCGACGCTGCCGTGGGTCATCAACGACCGTACGCGCAGCGCGTGGCTGCATCCCTCCGGCGAGAATCAGGAGCGCTTGGAGGACCTGGTCGAGCAGCAGCAGTTGGTGGCCGCGTGGACGGTCGGTGTGGAGCGGGCGAAGACGGCGCGGCGGGCTCTGGCTTCGACCGCAGCGCCGGAGGAGAAGGACGCGGCGCTCGCCGCGGTCGCGGTCGCGGAGAAGGAGCTGGCCCGTGCGCAGGAGGAGCTGAAGGCCTGTGAGCGGGCGCTGGGCGGCCGGCGGCCGCTGCCTGTGGTGCGGGCCGTCACGCAGGACGGGGTGCCAATGGCGGCGCTCACGACGGAGCCGGTCAGCGCGGCGATGGCCGCCGAGGTTCAGCGTTACGCCGTGGATGTGCTGCGGCGGCGGGCCCGGCAGCGTTCCTACGATCTGGCGGAGTCCCTGGTGCAGGAGGGCCAGCGGGAGTCCACCGTGGTGGTGCTGCAGCGCACGCCGGTGGTCGACGGGGACGGGGACGTGCGGTACGTCTGGCGGGGGCAGCACGCCACGGGCGCCAATCGGTCCGATGCCCGGCTGGAGATCTTCGGGCTCTCGGCGCAGCAGTCGCTGACCGGGGTGCCGCAGTCCGTACTGCGTCTGCCCGGGGAGGAGGAGAACCGGCGGCTGGTGGTGCGGGGGCTGGGTGAGATCCTGCGGCGGATCAGCGCCCTGCTCAACGCCGAGTACGCCGACCCCGACCGGGGTGAGGACGGACGTGCTCAGCGGGCGGTGCGGATCGCCCAGGTGTCTTCCCGTGTTGTCATCGGCGCGAAGCGGCCGGAACGGCTGGAGGAGTCGCTGCGGCAACTGAACGTGAACGAGCATCTGCGTGGCCAGCTGGACTACGAGGACATGGACCGCTCCCTGGGGCTGTGGTCGACTCTCGTCAAGGCCTACCAGGCCGCCGGGCTGCTGGGTGACCTGCTCGCCCGGGAAGTCGCCCAGGGCCGCATGCCGGCCGGTGAGCTGGACGAGGACGCCGTCGCCGATGCCCTGGTCGGGGCCCGCGGCTTGGACGAACTCGCTGTTCTGCTCACGCCGGGCGACGAGGTGAGCGCCATGACGCTGCGGGACGTGGCGGTCCGCTGCGCCACCGTGATGTTGTTCCCGCCGGTCCCGCCGCGTCCCGAGAACCTGGCGCCGCGAGCTCCGATGCCGACCGGCCGGTACTGGCCGGTGGTTCGTGCCGCCCTGCAGGAGGCTTCCTGGGGGCAGGTGAACAGGAGCACCGCCAAGCGGCGGACGGAGATCTGGGCGGCCGTGACCGCTCAGCACTTCCTGCGCCCCGGCCCCCTCGCCGCCGCCGAGCGCCTGTTCGGCAAGCCCGAGGTTCAGTTCGGGGTGCGTCCCGACGCGCGCAGCCTCGTTTCCCTGCTGACCGCCTGCCGACAGGGGGATGACGCGGCCTGGGAGATCCTGGTGCGGCGGCATCTGCTCCCCGGCCTGATCAGCGGGGCTGAGCCGTTCGTCGCGCCCAACGAGGGTTCCTTCCAGAGCGCGGACCGCAAGGGTGAGCGGCGGGCACCGGCGAACTCGGTCCAGGCGCTGGTGAACGCCTGGACCAACCCGCCGGAGAGCATCACCCGCGACCTGCTGATCGCGTTTGCCGTGGCGGTGCTGCGCGCCCCGGACTCCCCGGCCGGAGATGGTCTGGCCCCGGGCACCTTCTGGGCGCCCGACGCGCACGGCGATCCGCGTGAAGGGGTCCTCGCCGACAAGGAATGGTTCGACACCCTGTTCCCCCAGACCTCGGTCCGCAGGACCAGGCGGCCGCAGCCGTCTTCGGCCGACAGCACCATCTCCGCCGCCACCGACAGCGGCGGGGACACCGTTGAACTCGCCGAGGAGGTCCCCGAGTCCGCGCTCGCCCGTATGACCCGCCTGCGCGCGGAACTGGCCTCCCTGGTGGCCAGCAGCACGGTGAACGCCGCCGCCGTCGCCGAGGAGATCAACCAACTCCTGGAGACGGTCGAGGGGGCCGTGCGTGCCCGTGAGGCCTCCGGCGCGCCGGAGGAGCCCGCCGAGGTGCAGAAGCTGTACATGCGGGAATTCGCCGAGATCAAGGCGGAAGCCGGGAAGATCGGGCCGCTGCTGGACAAGGCCGCCTTGGCGGTGATGTCGCTGTGAACGGGGACTGCTGCGCGGAGCCGGTGGCCGGGCCGGTCGTCGACGCGCGGGTGCTGCGGCACGCGTGGACGGCGCTGGGCCCGCTGCGGTGCGGTGACTGGCCCGCCCCGTACAGCCTGCAGCCCCCGCACCGGAAGGAGACACTCGCGGTGCTGGATGAGGTGCTGGCCGGGGTGTATCTGGCGGTAGACGCCGAGGGCCGGCTGCGGTGGCTGGGCAAGGCCCACCGCGACGGCGGCATCGGCGCTCGGCTGCGGGATCACCTCCGGCACCTGGAGCGGGCCCGCGTCTTCACCGGGGTGTTCGTCGTGGACGCCGACCCCTTCAGCCCGCCGCAGGCGATCGAGGCAGCCGAGGGGCGGGCCGCCGACGCCATCGGGCTGCGCAGCCTCATGGGCACCCGGCGGTGGCCGACGGTCACCCAGGCGCAGTGGCTCGCCCTGGTCACCTCCCGGCCCGGGCGGCGCGTTGTGCCGCCTCGGCGTGACGGTGACAGCAACGGCCGAGGCGGCGTACCGGACTGACGGGGCCGAGCACGGTCCCGCGAGTGGGACTCCCCCTCCGCGGCGGGGTGCCGGGAGGCACGCCTGCAGCGGAGGGGGCAGCGGGGGCCGCACCGGGGGGCAGGGGCAGGGGACGACGCCGCAAGGCGTCGTCCCCTGCGGCGGAATGGACAACGAAGGGGCCCAGGCGCCATGGCGCCGCCTGGGCAAGGGAGAGGGGACAGCGGGATGCCGCTGAACTGGGATCTGATCGGCCCGGGAGACAGCGAGGCGCTGCTGCGGCCGAGGGACATCTACGCGGGGCTCGCCAGCAGGCCGTGGCCGTATCTGCGGCACGAGCAGGGCGAGGTCCTGGACAAGTGGTTCGACCGGCGTGAGCAGCGGGATGTGGTGATCAAGCAGAACACCGGCGGGGGCAAGACGGCCGTCGGCCTGCTGATCGCCCAGAGCACCCTGAACGAGGGCGTGGGCAAGGCCGTGTACCTGACGCCGGACAACTACCTGGCCAAGCAGGTCCGCCAGGAGGCCGCCAGGCTCAGCATCGCCACCACGGACGATCCGTACGACCCGGCGTTCACCACCGCGCAGGCGGTCCTGGTGACGAACTACCAGAAGCTGCTCAACGGCAGGTCGGCATTCGGCGTCGTCGGAGACGGCAAGGAGCCGGTCGACCTGGGCATCGTCGTCGTCGACGACGCGCATGCCGCGCTGGCCCGGACCGAGGACCAGTTCCGGCTGCGGGTGCCCGCCTCGCACGAGGCGTACGGCAAGCTGCTGGAGCTGTTCGCGGACGACCTGCGGCACCAGTCGGCCAACGCCTGGGCGGGGCTGGAGGACAAGGACCCCACCGCGCTGGCACCGATCCCGTTCTGGGCGTGGGCCGACAAGCACGACGAGGTGCTGAAGATCCTGCGCCCGCACCGGACGGAGCGGGCCTTCGAATTCGTGTGGCCCCTTCTGGCCGAGGTGCTGCACCTGTGCACCGCGACGGCGACAGCGACGGCGATCGAGGTCAGGCCCTCGTGCCCGCCGATCGACCGCATCACCTCGTTCGTGCGCGCCCGCCGCCGCGTCTATCTGACCGCGACGCTCGCCGACGACAGCGCCCTGGTCACCGACTTCGGTGCCGACCCCGAGCTCGTCGCCCAGCCCGTCACGCCGGGCAGCGCCGCCGACCTCGGGGAGCGGATGATCCTGGCGCCGGTGGCCCTCAACCCGGACCTGGACGACGAGGCCGTGCGCGTGCTGGCCCGCCAGTTCGCCGACGGGGACCAGGACGGCGACGGCATCGCCGAGACCGACCCGGTCAACGTCGTCGTGCTGGTCCCCAGCGAACGCGCGGCCGCTGCCTGGACCCGCCACGCCCACTACATCTGGCGGGTCGACGACCTCGAGGCCGGTGTGAAAAGGCTCCAGTCCGGACGACCCGTGGGCCTGGTGGTGCTGGTCAACAAGTACGACGGCGTCAACCTCCCGGCCGACGCCTGCCGCCTGCTGGTCCTCGACCAGATCCCCCGGCCCCTGGACTCGGTGGAGCGGCGCGAGGCCGTCGCGCTGGCCGACAGCACCGTCCGCCTGACCCGCGAGGTCCAGAGGATCGAACAGGGCATGGGGCGCGGTGTACGGGACGGCGAGGACTACTGCGCGGTCCTGCTGCTGGGTGCCAAGCTCGCCACGGCCATCCACGACGCCCGCCACCTGGCGCTGTTCTCCCCCTCCACCCAGGCGCAGCTGAAGCTGAGCCGGGACATTGCCGGCCAGATCAAGGGCGAAGGGCTGGACGCGGTGAGGCAGGCGCTGCGGTCCTGTCTGACGCGGGTGCCGCAGTGGCGCGAGCGCAGCCGGCGGGCGCTGGCGGAGGTGCGCTACGCCGAGCACGGGACGGTGCGGCCGGAAGCCGTCGCTCTGCGGGAGGCGTTCGACTTCGCGGCCACCGGCCGCCCCCAGGCCGGGGCCGAACGGGTGCAGAAGGCGGTCAACGACATCGGCGAGAACGACAAGGCGCTGCGGGGCTGGCTGCGGGAGCAGAAGGCCGCATACCTGCACCTGACCGACCCCGTGGCCGCCCAGCAGGCCCTGGCCGGCGCACTCGCCGACAACACCTTCGTCCTGCGGTCCGTACACGGCGCCGCCCCCGTGCGGCTCAAGGCGGCCGCGGTGCAGTCCCGCGCCGCCGCTGAGTTCCTCGCGGACCGCTACCGCGACGGCGTCCGTCTGAGGCTCGGTGTCCAGGCGCTGTTCGAGGAAGTGGTCTGGGGCGATGACGAACGCTCCGACGACGCCGAGGTGGCCTGGCAGAGCCTGGGTGAGCATCTCGGGTTCGCCAGCAGTCGCCCGGAGAAGCTGTACGGCACGGGCCCGGACAACCTGTGGGCGCTCACGGCCGCGCGGCAGGCCGTCATCGAACTGAAGACAGGCTGCACCACCGACACGATCGCGAAGAAGGACATGGACCAGCTCGGGGGCAGCGTCCGCTGGCTCAACGACCACAACCCGGAGGTGGAAGCCGTGCCGGTCATGCTGCACCCCAGCCGGGCCGCCGACGCCAAGGCCACCGCGGTGCCGGGCATGCGTGTCATCACGCCCGAGCTGTTCGAGAAGCTGAAGGATGCCATGACGGCCTACGCGGCCGCGCTCGCCTCCAGTCCGGACCGGTGGGCCAACGAGCAGGCCGTCCGCGAGCAACTCGCGCACCACAAGCTCACCGGCGACCGGTTCCTCACCGCCTACGCCGAACCCGTGTCACCCTCCTGACACCGTCCCCGGCCAGGGCCCCGGGCCCGCCTCGTCTTCTGGCGGGCCCGTCCCGGTCAGCGGGCGGCAGGTACGGCCGCTCCTTCAACAACCCGATGGGCAGCCGGCCTGGCGGATGCTGGCGCGGCGGCGCCCTTGGCCAGGAGGGGCGTCTGGACAGTGAGTTCGACGTAGCTGGGCAGGGTGTGGTGTCAGTGGGGGTTCGTAGGGTGGGCCTGTGGTGAGAGTTCCGTGGGAGAGGCTGGCCGAGAATCCCAGACTGTCGGAGTCCTTGGTGACCTTGCTGGTGATGCGGCTGCGGGAGCGGGCGCAGCCGGTCGACGGGACGGGCGGTGACGGCGGCCGGGATCTGTTCGAGTACACCGCCGACGACAAGCTGGTCGTGTACGAGGCGAAGTCGTTCACCGGCCGCATGACGCCCGGCCGCCGCCGGCAGGTACGGGAGTCTCTGGTGTCTGTGGCCCGTCACCAGCCGGATCACTGGGATCTGCTCGTCCCGATCGATCCGAACCCTGCCGAGCAGGCCTGGTTCGACGGCCTGCGCGGCGAGTTCGAATTCGTGCGGCACTGGCGGGGACTCAGCTGGCTGAACGAGAAGTGTGCGGCTCATCCCGGTCTGGTGCGCTACGCGTTGCAGGAATCGGCCGACTACATCCTGGAACGGATCGCCGAGGCGCGTGCCGAGCGCGACGTGCTGCACGGCGGGATCAGCGACTACCTCGAGCGGGCCCGCGCGCTGCACGGGAGAGTCCAGGAGATCTCCCCGCACTATGCGGTGCAGACCCTTCTGGATGCCGACGGCCGCACGGTCGTGCACCTGTCGCCCCGCGGGCCCGACCCGGACGGGCAGGGCGCGATCCGGCTCACCGGCCCGGTCCGTTTCGCCGGGCACGACCCGCAGGAGACCCGTCGAAAGCAGCGGTTCGAGGAGGTCATGCGCTTCGGCGGAGAGGTGGAGCTGAGCGCGGACAATCTCGCCGAGGCCACGCTGTCGGGTCCCGCAGGGCTGGGGCTGGAGCGCGTCGCGGTGGGTGGTGTGCGCATCTCCTCGGCCCGGCAGGAGATGACACCGCCGCTGCAGGGGCAGGTCGCGGTCCAGCTGCCCTCGGGTGTTCCGCTCGTCTCCCTGCCCGTGCGCTTCACGCAGCGGGTGAGCGGCTCGGACGGCGGCATCCTGTACGGCAGCGACATGACCGGGGTGATGCGCGTGCGGCTGCGCTACAGCCATTGCGACCGCTCCGCCCAGCTGAAGTTCACCTTCCAGCCGCCTGAGGCGGCGATGCCGCTGATGCTGGTGCCCGCGCTCAGACTGCTCAGCCATGCCACGGCTGGCTATGTCATGGAGCTGGCCTTCGTCGGCGAGCCGGCCGGCCGGGTGCGGGCGCCGGTCAGCACCGGGATGACGCCTGTGGGCTGGGAGTCGGGCGAGGCCCGGCTGTGGGCCGACGCCTTCGACGACCTGAGCCGGCTGCAGAGCAGGACGGGCCGCTTCTTCCCGGTCCCCGACAACTTCACCCAACGCGATGCGCGCGAGGTCAAGGACATGCTCGCCCTTCTCGACGGGGAGGAGACCGTGCTGCGGGGCAGCACCGTGTCGGTGGGCGTCGACAGCGCCGAGGTCCTCGACAAACTGGGCGACATCCGCGCCGGGATGTTCCGCGTCACCGCCGGCTACCAGGGCCTGCTCTTCACCCTTGGCGAGCAGCAGATCGACCTCGGGCCCTGCACCGAGATCTATACGATGGACAAGAAGATCCTCAACATGAAGGAGGCGCGGCGGGACCTCGCCGCGCACGGGAACGCAACCGTGACGATGCGCGTCGCCAAGCGCTTCCCGCCCGTGCGCTATCTCGGGCCCCTGCGCGACAGCGGCGCCGAAGGGTGACAGGCGAGAGCGCCGCGCCGGATCCCACGGGCACGATCAGAACGGGGCGCGGCGGTTCGGCAGTCGTGCGGGACGCGGCCATGGCGGGCAAGCCCTCCCACCGAGTCCCTGCAGACGACGGTGGCGCGGGAGGCAGAGGAGAAGAGGCAGGAAACGGACTCTGGCGGCCGTGCTGCTGGCGGCCGACGATGTCCTGCAGGATCACGACGGGGGTGGGCGTGGAGCTGACGGCGTTCTTCAGCAGCGGTGACGGATGGGCGCAGCCCTGGGTACTCGACATCGAACTGGTCGAATCCTTGCGGTTCGGTCCGCCGGCCGGGCACACCGACCTGGACGTGGCGATCGCGCTGACCCGGCTGCTGCACCACGACTTCGTCTCCTACGGCACCGACGGCCAGGGCCGGCACCTGGACGACGACAGCGCGCCTTTGATCATCAAGGCGCACCGCGCCGTCTTGGAGCGCCTGGCCCTGGAGCCGCCCGCCTGGCCGTTTCGTACCTTCGACGGACCGCGCGGGTTCGGCACCTACTGGCGCGCCAACGATATGAGCGGCAGTTGGAAGGCGCGGCGGGACTGCATCGAGCTGATCCTCGGCCCCACGCGGGACGCGCTGGAGGACCTGGAGGAGCTGGAGTACGAACGGCGTTTCACCAAGGGGCCGTCGGGCAGCTTCAAGAACCTGATCTTCGCCGCCGACGGGGTCAAGCCGGAAATCGTGCTGCGGGACGCGGTGAACAACGAGGTCGAGATCGTCCGTCACGCCGACACGTGCCTGGTGTTCACCGACCCCCTGCCCCCGCACGGGCTCACCTGGCGGCAGATGGTCGCCTGGTGGCAGAAGAACCACCAGCCGGACGCCGACGAGAAAACGGCCACCGACGGCCTGTACCGGCGTCTGTACCGGTCGCTGGACTCGAAGCCCGAGCAACTCCTCATGATCACCTACTGCGCCCGGTACGCCGAGGAAGGCGGCTTCGACCTGCCCGCGCTGATCCCCCAGGTCTACCTCCACTACGACCCCTACACCCGCAGGAGCGGCAAGCAGTCCGGTGCGCTGTACCGGCAGCGGATGGACTTCCTGCTCCTGGCCCCGGACCGCGCCCGCATCGTCATCGAGGTCTACGGCGTCCAGCACTACGGCCGCCCCAACCCGTCCGACGACAAGGGGCGGATCACGCACACCGCCGTACCGCGGCTGTACGCGGAGATGGTCGCCGAGGACCGCCGGCTGCGGCTGGCCGGGTACGAGATCTACCGCTTCGGCGGCTGGGAACTCACCCAGCCGCACGCCGAACGGCTGGTGGAGGACTTCTTCACCGACCTCCTCGCCCGACACCGGAAACCGGCCCTGTAGATCGGTGTCGTCTCGCTGTGGATGTCAGGGCACCAGGCGCGGCAGACAATCGAGGGTGTGGCGGACTGCGGTGCGGGCGGCGGCGGTGGGAGGCGAGTGTGCGCGCCCGGTACCGACGGACGACACCTGCCGCGCACTGGCACGGGCGGGAGGCGTGCGGCGCTGCTCAGCGGCGCGCCGCGCACATCCCGTGGGGGCCGGTTTGCGAGGTGTCCGCACCTGTTCCCCGGCGGAGGTCAGGTCTGCAGGCCGGTACACGGGGTAGCGGCGCCGCAGCCCGACTTCCAGTGATGTATCCGGCAACTCGGCAGAAACGCTGGATTATCCGAGGGATACTCGTGCACGAGCCCCCGCTCTCAGCGGGCGCCTCGCAACGGCTATCGGTGGCACAGGAGTTGAGACATGCCGGAATTCCGGATCGGGCATCGCCGGTACCCCACGAAGCAGGCGGCCGGGGACGCCGTCCGTGCGGTGCTCTACGGGTACGAGGTGGGAAGCACGGTGGACCGGCCGGCAGATCACCTGCTTCTGCTGGACCTTCTCGGCCTGCACGAAGAAGCCCCGGACAAGATCGGTTCGGGTGTGGACTCCTTCGTCATCGCCCCGCCCTTGCGTGGCCCCCATCCGGGCTTCGCGGTCGTCCGCACGGACGGCACCCGCATCGACTTCTCCTACCTGGCGTGCCTGAAGCCGCCCACCTACCGCCAACAGGTCTCCAGCGCGATGCGCGCCGAGGTCGAGGACCAGGTGAACGCCTACTTCACCGCCCGGGTGGCGGCGGGCTCCCTCGTGTCGGACCAGTCCGGCGCACCGCTCGACTACGGCGACACCCACGTCAGCTACTTCCGCGGACCGACCTTCGCCGAGATCGCCGCCACCTTCGCCGCGGCGGTCGGCGGCTGGGACGCGATCGAGCTGAACTCCTCCGCAGACCAGGGCATCGGCACGTTCACCGACCGCGCCCTCGCCGAGCGGTGGCGCCGCCACCACGCTGACCACGCCATGCTCGGCCTGCTGTCGTCGCAGGAGAACCTGCGCCGGCCGCGCGCATGACGGCCGCACCCGTCCCGGCCGCGCAGGACCGGGCATCGCGCCTGTCTACGCGTCGCTGGAGAGGCAGAGGTTCGTGATCCGGGCTCGCGGCGACATCACCCCGGCCAGCTGACGGGCTTCCTGCTCATCACGCACCACAATATGCTGGAACTCCAGCTGCGGTGACAGACAGACCAGTTCGGGACAGGGACGCACGATCCCGTACAGGGCGCGCAGCCGCCCCGTCGTGAAGAGCGGGATGCCGTAGGCGAAGCTCTCGGACACCTGGGGCCTCTCGGGGATCTCCACCCGTACCTCTTCGTCGTGCCAGGCCCGTTCGGCGACCGCAGCGAATAGCTCGGCACGCTGCCGTGGTTGCACGTCCTGCCACCACGCCCGTGCCACCTCCACCGCCCGACCGGCCAGCTCCTCCCGCTTCGCGGCCTCCAGCTCGCGCTGCCGCCGCCATGCCTGCTCCAAGCGCCGCTGCTCCTGTGCCAGGGCACGGCGGGTCTCTTCGTCTTCGGGAGCCGGCACGGGCGGACTCTGGCGGCGCCGCTGGAGTTGCTGCCTGCGCTGGAGCTCTTGCTGCTGGCGGGCGGCGCGGCGGTCCGCGGCCTCCCGACGGGCTCTGTCGGCCCGTTCGGCCTGCTCCTGGCGTCTGCGGTCGTGCTCGTTCTGCGCGCGCTCGGACTGGGCGGAGGTCCACCACAGGCGACGCTGCACGTAGCGGCCGAGGCCGGAGCCGCGTTGTACGGACGTGTAGTGCGGCAGGCTGGCGACGGGGGTGACGCTGCCGGACAGCACCCATCTCACGAACCGCCCCAGGTCCTGCGGTTTGAACTCCCATGTCCCGGCGGCGGCGTCGAATCCTCCCAGTCCGTCGACCACCCTCCAACACTGCCCGTGCTGGCCGGGGGCGCTGACGGGGGCGCTGACCTGTACAGCCGGGACCACGTCGATCCACGGGGGTGCCTGGGGGCCCGGGGACGCCCAGCACACGCCGATGCCCTCGGCTGCGTAGCGGGCGGTGCGGGCCAGGATGTCCCGGTCGGTGATCGGTGAGAGCTGTGCTTCCCAGGCGATGCGCCTGCTGCCGTCGGGTGAGGACGCCATTACGTCTGCGCGCCATGCGCCGTCACCTCCCGCCACCTCGAGGACGGCGTGCCATCCGGCGCTGCGGACCGCCGAGGCCAGCTCGAGCTTGAGCATGTGGTGTTCCCACGATTCGCCGCCCAGTTCGCAGGTGCCGTCGCGGCCCGGGTCGTGGCAGAAGAACCGCACCCCTTGCGGGGAGTGCTTGGCATGCACGGCCCACCCGCATCCAGGGCAGGCCAGGGGAACGCGGGGCCGCACCTTGTAGACCTGGGCCCAGCTCATCGCGCACCCGAGATCAGGCTGGGTGGCATCCAGTCGGCCGGCTTCTGGGTGCAGTGCGGTGAACGGCACGGGCTCGTGACCCCCGGGAATCTGGCGCGCAGCGCGGTGGATCCGTCGCAACTGCAGATAGCACGCGCCACTGACACACCGTGCTGAACTGCAGATATCCGATGCCCCCCGGAGCCATCGAGGAGGGCGCCGGGCTCGATGGCCTGCAGGCACTGGTCTCAGCGGGGTCTCGGGCTTTTCCTGCGGCCGCACCAGCCGGGGCAGGGCCTACACCAGAACGGCCGGCACGGCGTCCTCGGCCGTCCAGTCCCCCTCGAACAGGGCGGCGACGAGGCGGACGTGATGGTCGGGGAGCTGGTCGGCGCGGTGCCGGTGGCGGGCCTTGGCGAGCCAGGCGCCGAGTTTGACGGTGTCGCCGTCAACGCGGATGGTCTCGCGGGCGGCGGGGGTGCGGCCTTCGCGGTGCAGGAAGAGTTCTAGGAGTTGGACGGTCTCCTCGAAGGTGCGGCGGGCGCGTCGGGCGGGGGCGAGGGGGTTGGTGTCGGGGGTGAGGTCGAGGGCGGTCATCAGTTGCTGCTGGCCGGGGGTGAGGGTGGGCCAGGTGGTGAGTTGGCGGTGCAGCCAGGAGCCGATCTTCACGCTGGCCAGGAGGGTGTCGCGGGTGAGGGTGGCGGGGTCGGCGCCGGTGGCGAGGTGGGCGCGCAGCAGGTGGTATTTGCGGTGCCAGTCCGCGCCGTGCGGCAGGCGCCAGTCGGCGGCGAGGGCGGCGAGGGCCTCGGCGCGGGCGGTGTCGAGTTCGTTCTTGGCGGCGAGGTGGCGTTGTTCGGCGAGCCAGGCGCCGACCGGGGTGGTGGCCGGGGCCGCGAGGTGACCGTGGGCGCGCAGGTAGTCGGCGGCGGCGGCCAGGCGGGCGCGCCAGGCGGCGTCGTGCTTATCCCAGATCATGCCCAGGGCGTCGAGTTCGGCGATCCAGTCGGCGTCCAGGCGGCCGGCTTTCGCGGCGTCGCGCATGGTGGTGATGAAGGTGCCGAGGGTGTAGCCGGTGGGGTCCACGTGGTCGGCGGGGACGTCGAGGTGGCCGTACTGGTCGCGGTAGGAGCGGGCGGCGGCGAGCCCGAGGCGGCGGGAGCGGGAGACGGCCGGGTCGCGGGGGTCGAAGGAGACCAGGTCCATCGCCTGGGCGATGCGTTCGGGGTGGACGGTGAAGTCGAAGTGCCAGCGCCGGGCGATGACGTCGCTGGTCTCCTTGGGCAGGCGGTTGGCCTTGTCGGGGAGGCGTTCGAGGATGCGGTGGTCGTGGCTGGCCAGCGCGCAGGCGATCGCCCACACCGGCTCATACGCGGTGCCCAGGATGTTCTCGCTGTCCGTGCCGGGCGGGATGTAGACGGGGACGATCAGCGAGGCGGTCTTGCCGGAGACGTCCATGCGCAGGGCGCGGCCGAGGGCCTGGACGCAGCGCACGACGCTGCGGGTGGGGTCGGCGAAGGCGATCGCGTCCACGCTGGGGATGTCGACGCCTTCAGCGATCAGGCGGGAGTTGGCGAGGATCGCGACGTCGGCGGCGGCGAAGGCAGCGAAGATGTCGCCCCGTTGGGCGGGGGTGTGCTCGCCGTGGGCGAAGAACAGCTTCGGGTCGATGCCGGGGACTAGGTGGGGGTCCGTCCGGCGCAGCAGGCGCAAGGTGTGCGGGAGTTCGCGGGCGAAGCGGCGGGCGTCGGAGACGAGGTTGAAGTAGACCAGGACCTTCTTCAGGCCGTGCTCGGTCATGGTGCGCAGGACCGCCAGGTGCAGGGCGGTGGTGCGCAGCGCACTGTCGTCTGTCGCCTCCCAGGCGGCGGTGCCGGCCGCAGGCGTGGTGCCGGGGGCGGGCAGGTTCAGGCGGCGGCGCAGGTCGGTGTCGGTGAGGGTGGGCACCACGATCCGGTAATCCGCCGCCCGGCCGTCGGCGACTGCCTGCGCGAGGGAGTATTCGACGACCTTCTTGCCGTAGGCGGCCTCGTTGTCCATGGAGTTGGCGAACGCGTCCACGTCCGGCCCGGCCAGGCGTCGGCGGCGCGGGCGGGTGGTGTCGGCGGACTCCGCCAGCTCGGGAGCGGCGAAGATGCGGGGTGTTGCGGTCATGTAGAGGCGGCGATCGGCGTGGATGCGCTTGGCGTCGTTGACGATCGCCCACTTCTTGTCGGCCCGGCCGGCAATCCGGTGCGCTTCGTCCATGACGGCCAGGTCGAACGGCGGGACTGCGTACCCCGTCTTCTGGGTTTCCTCGATCTTGTTCAGGGAGTCGTAGGTGCAGATCACCGTCAAGGCCGGGATCTGATCCTCTGCCTCTCCCACCACCGACATCAGCCCGCCCAGCGCGTGCGGGTCGGTGGTCGACATGACGCGGGCGGCCACCAGATCGTCGCGGCCGGCCACGTCCAGGGAGGAGACGATCACCATGTGCTCGCCGTGGCCGTCCCGGCGCCAGGCCAGCGCGGTCTGCGCCGCCAGGTCCAGGGTGGGTACCACGAACAGCACCAGCCGCGCGGCGAGTTCGTCCGCGACGCGGATGGACACCAGCGTCTTCCCGGTCCCCGTCGCCGACACGAACAGTCCCCGCGTCCCCGGGCGGCGCAGGTGTCGTACAAGCCGGTTCACCGCGTCCGCCTGGTCGGGGAAGAGCTGGGACCGCTCGGGGCGGCCGGGGCGCGGCACCACAGTCATGCAGCTCTTCCTTAACTCCTGAAGCGGACGGTCGGAGGCCTTACGGACACTACCACCCCGAACGCCATCAGTACGTAAAATGTACGTGATACGTACGCGACAGGTCGGCTTCATGGGTAGGATAAGAGTGGAGGTGTTTCATGTCCGAGTTGTTCGATGCCGTGGACGCGCTGGTCGCGTCCCGGTCCCCGCTGCCGCCGCCGGCGGAGCGCAGGAGGTTGCGCCAGGCTCACGCGCTCACCCTGGACGAGGTGGCCACCGCGCTGAAGGTGCGGCGGGCGACCGTCGGTGGCTGGGAATCGGGCAAGACCGAGCCGCGACCGCCGGAGCGGGAGGCGTACGCGCGCCTGCTGGAGCAGCTCGCCAAGCTCTACCCCGCCTCCGAGAGCACCGGTGTCCCGCAGGAGGACACCGCGGTGCCGCAGCCCGCTGCGGCGTCCGCAGCCCAGGCCGCAGCCGCGGCGCCGTCGACGCCCATGGTGAGCCCTGCGACGCCGTCGAGAGGCGGGGCACCGGACGCTGCGGCCACAGCCGGGCCAGAGGAGTCTCCCTCCGCTCCCCCGGAGGCCGTTCGGGCACCGGCCGCCGGGTTGCGTCCGCGTGCCGAGCGGGCGTCGCACGGCTCGCGTCGTCCGGGTGCGAGCAAGGCCTCCCCGGCGAACACGCCCGCACCCGGCGGCGCGTACGCGCACGGCCCGCTGCTCGTCCTCGACGCAGACGCCGACCGGCATGTGACCGGCTACGGCGTCGGCGGTCTGATCCTGGACGTACCCGCCAAGTCCCTGCCCGCCCTGATCGAGTGGACGCTGGCCGAGGCGCAGCTCGGGGCGGAGAGGCTGCACGGTTCGGGCAAGGACGCCGACCCGCTGCTGGTGCTCACCGAGGCCGCGTGCGAACGCTACGGCCTGCCCGGTCAGCTGTCGGAGTCCGAACGGCTCGCCGGGCGGCTGACAGAGGGGCACAAGGTCATCAAGCAGCTTCAGCAGGCCGACTGGCAGCTCACCAAGCGGGGGCTGGGGCCGTGGGCGCGGATCTACCGCCCCGCCCAGGGGGGCCGTCGAAGTTGCGTGCAGCTGTGCATCCCCTCCTGGCGCGCCCTGGACGGCCGCGCGTGGGATCATGCCGCGCAGCTTCAGCCGGCGGAGCTGGCCCGGGTGCTGGGCGTCTACGCGCAGCGGGTGATGACGCCGGTGGGTTCCACCGCAGTGACGGGGCTGCATCTGATGACCGCGCTCAACCCGCCGACCCGCGCCAGCGAGCCGGACGCCGACGGCCGGCGGCACCGCGAGCACCGGCCCGGGTCGCTGGGAACCGAACCGATGGACCCGGCGCCGTGCGAGGCGAGCGACGGACACCCCGTCCTCGCTCATCTCCCCCGCTTCCACGTACGCGGCCCCGACGAGAAGCTGTTCGAGGAGGCCTACGACTGGGCACGGGATCTCACCGACGCCGAGTGCATGAAGCGCTACCTGGTCGGCCTCGACGTGAACCTGTCGTTCGCCGCAGGCGCCAATGGTTGCGTCGTCGGTCTGGCCACGCCGCCGGTGCACGTCACCCGGCCCGCGTTCGGCCCGGCGCTGCCCGGCTCGTGGCTGGTCGACCTCTCCCACGTCGATCCGTCCCGGGTGAAGGTGGGCAAGCAGTGGCGGGACCTCGACGGGGACCTGCTGCCCAGCCCGTTCACGCCGACCGGCCAGCGCCCGGCGGGTCCGGCCTGGTACGCCACCCCGACGGTCGCCTACGCCGTCGAGCTCGGCTACGACGTCGCCCCGCTTCAGGCGTGGGTGCGCCGCGAGAGCGGCCGGTTCCTGGACGGCTGGTACAAGCGGCTGCGCGACGCCTACGTCGCGACCATGTCGGATCTCGGGGTGGGCGAGAAGCTGTCCCCGCAGGAGTTCTTGGAGGCGATGGACGGCTACAAGAGCCGTGATCCGGAGCTGGGCATCGTCGTGGACGCGGTCAAGATGACCGTCAAGGGCGGCATCGGCAAGCTGCGGGAGAAGGCGCGCGGCGGCGGCTGGAAGCCGGGACAGGCCTGGCCCGCCCTCGCCCGGCCCACCTGGCGGCCCGACATCCGCGCCGCCGTGATCTCCCGGGCGCGGATCAACATGCACCGCAAGATGGTCGCCCTTGCCGCGGCCACCGGGCAGTATCCGGTCGCGGTCCTGTCGGACTGCGCCGTCTACGCCGCCGACGGGCCCAGCCCGCTCGACGTCCTGCCCTACGACTCGGGCGGCAAGACCGTGCCCGGCAGCTTCCGGCTCGGCGTCAGCCCGGGCATGGTCAAGCACGAGGGCACCCAGAGCGTGCTGTGGGGCGCCAACGTGCTCGAGCAGCTCGCCGGCGACGGCCATGTCGCCAACCTCGCCCGGTACATCAAGACCGGTGAGGTCACCGCCAAGGACACCGGAGAGTAGGAGAATCGCGGCATGGTCACGGTCGGGGAAGGACTCGACAAGGCGGTGCAGGGGGCGTTCACCCGTCCCCTACCCAAGTCCGCCGGGGCACAGATGCGTTACCTGGTCCGGCAGCACCAGCGCAGTACCCGGCGGGTGGCCGAGCTCCTCGGCGTCAGCCAGCGCACCGTCGAGCGGTACGTGAAGAACCAGATCAAAACCCCCCGCCCGGAGCTCGCCGACCGGCTCGAACGCGAGGTCCGCGCCCGCTGGCAGCCGCAGATCCGTGCCAAGGCCAAGCAGGCCGCGGCCACCACCGGCGGCATCATGATCGATGTCCAGGGACGCTTCGGCTACACCGCCGCCCCCGGCAGCACCGACGACGCCCGCGTGCGTCACCTCACCCTCGCCCTGCCCCCACAGCACGCCGCCCGCCTCTTTACGGCCCAAGACGGCGGCGCCACCGAGGACCAGCTCCGCCGCATCGCCGCCGAGGCCCTGGGCGAGGTCTACTTCCGCGACAACGGCCGCCGCGCCCACGGCCTCGAAGTGGAACTCACCGACCTGATCGACCTGGAATTCGAGCTGTAGTCCTTCAGCACATAGACGGCTGAGGAGGCGGCAGCCCTCTCGTCAGCCACGGGCCACTCCCCATGGCGCGGATGTCCGCCCTGGATGCGCGGGTGCGCGCCGGGTGAGGATGACAGGCTTCGGTGCGGGTTCGGCCGAGGACCGTCGAGACTGCACGCCGGGGCCGGGCACGGGCAGGACCACCAGACCAGGGAGCGTTGTGGCGGCAGGAGCATTACGGACGGTGCCGCTGGCCGGGGAGACGACCGCATCGCTGATCGGCCGGGCGGCGGCCCGCTACGGTCTGCCGGCCACCGGTGTGCTGCGGCTGTGGACGTGCCGCAACTCCCCCGCCCGGCTGGACGGCGGCGTGCGGGCCGACGCGGAGATCGTGCTCAACGAAGCCGGGCGGGGTGTGCTCGCCGAGCTGTGCGGAGTGCAGCCGGCGGTGCTGGCGCGTGCTCTGCCCGCATTCACCGTGGATGATCCCAAGATCAGCAAGGGCCGGGAGGCCGGCCTGGCGCAGGCGCGGTGGCGTTCGGCGGGCGCTGTGGCGGGAGAAACGGCGTTCGCCTGCCGGCTGTGCACCGCGCGGCGCACGGGCCAGGCGGTGCGGGCGGTGCAGTATCTGCCGCGCTGGCAGCGGGTGTGTGTCCGGCACGGGCGGTGGCTGCTGGACGCGGACGCCGACCAGCCCCTGGAGCACCTCGACCTGCGTGGTGTGCCGGAGGTGGCTGCAGCGCAGCGGCGGTGGGCGGGAGTGGCGCGGCGTGCGGTGCGGGCCGGTCTGGATCCGCAGCAGGTGTTCGCCCTGGCGTATGCGGTGGTGGCCCGCTGGTGGGAACAGGCCCTGCACTGGGAGCAGGAGGAGATCTGGTCGCATCGTCTGCATCAGCTGGCGGGCGGCAGTGTGGGGGCCCGGCTGCAGTGGTGGCGGATCGTGGGCCGGGACGCGGCGATCTTTCCTGAGGTGGTGGCCGTGGCGCAGGCGCTACGGGAGCCGGAGATGGCCGAGGCGGCCTGGCAGGCCAGCGGCGGAATGCAGCCTCAGGTGCGGGGCGCCGACGATGCGTTCTGCCGTCGGCTGGGTGAGCGGGTGGGCCGCACCTGGCTGGGACCCGAACTCGCCGCCGACCACGGCAGCCCGCTGAACGGCTGGAGGGGCGCGATCGTGCGCGCCCGCCGCCGCGAGACGGTGCCGCCGGGTTGGAGGGACGATCCGTGGCATCTAAAGCGAGAGCAGCCGCCCGCCACGATGGCCGGCCAGGTGCGCGTCGCGGCGGCCGAGCAGCAGGCGGGCGGCTCGGGGACGAGGTGGCGTGCCGCGGTCGGCGCCGAACAGCGGTTGCGCATCACGCAGTTGGTCGACGAGGCTCGGGAGCAGCTGGTGGAGCTGCGCGGCGTGCACAGCGGCACCACCGCCGAGGTGGCCCGCACCCTGCTAAAACACCTCAGCCACAGTGGCGACCTGATCGACCAGGCTCTCGTACACACCGCTACCGCGGCCGTCGCCGCCGGGGTGCCGCTTGAGGAGGTAGCCCAGTGGTCCCGTCTGCCCGCGCAGGAGCTGGCCGCGGTACTCGCCGCTGACGGAAGTGGAGACTGACGCCTGCGGCTGCCGGGCCACACCCCCCTGGCCACGGGCTGATCTACGCCCGGGCGAGCGGAGTTCGAAGAGGGGCGACTGAAGGCCGGAAAAGTGCAGGAATGCGCACTGCCACCGACGCGCCATGGTCGGCATTCTGGTCCGCGCTCAGTCCAACTGGCCTGTGTAAAAACGTAGTTGTGGTTACCGGCCGGTTTGCCTGCGCGGCACGGCAGGCATGGCGTTGTGTGGAGTACGTGATCATCGACAGCACCCCCGAGGGCGCACCGGCCGCCCTGTCCGAATACGGGCATCGGGTCCCGGAGCCGGGCGCGGTGGAGGCTCAGTTCGCCGGGGCGGACGGCACGCTGGTGCAGCGCCGCTGGGTCGAGGCGGCCGTGGCGGTGCGCTTCGAACAGCTGGCGCCGGTCGCGGCGTTCCCGGTGGTGCCCGGTCGACGGTGGGGGCCGGGCTGGTGGTGGTCGTCCACCACCGCATGGCACGTGATGCACGGCTCGCAGGCGATGTGCACGCAGCTGATGGCCTTGGACCGTGATCGGCGTGTGGTGGGCCTGTCGGCGCGGCCAGTGCGGCTGATGTGGCGGGATCCGGGCAGCGGGCGGACGCTGACCTGGGTGCCGCAGGTGTTCGCCCGCTACGCCGACGGCAGCGCCCTGCTCGCCGACTGCCCCGCCACCTGCGAGCCCGCCGGGCAGCGTGCGGCGCGCGCGGCGACGGTGCTCGAAGCGGCGTGTGCGGCGGTGGGGTTCACCTACCGGCGCCTGGTGCCGCCGGAGAAGGTGGTGGCGGCGAACGTGCGGTGGCTGGCCGGCTACCGCCACCCCCGCCACCGCGACGCCGGCGGCTTGGAGCAGGCGGTGCTGGAGGCGTTCACCGCGCCGCGGCCGCTGATGGCCGGGGCCGCAGCGGCGGGTGAGGTCCTCACCACGCTGCCGGTGGCCTACCACGCGCTGTGGAGCGGGCGGCTGACCGCGGACCTGACACGGCCGCTGGGCGAGCACACCCTCGTCTCGACCGGCTGCCCGGACGCGGACGAGGACGAGGACGACGCGGAGCAGGAGCGGGAGCAGCACGCGAGGTGAGCAGGAACCATACTGCCGTCCCTGGTGGGCGGTGCGTTGCGGTGGGCGCGCAGGTCCGGTTCGAGGACCGCGCCTGGCAGGTGACCGGCCTGGCCGACGGACGGGTGTATCTGGTGGCCGGGGACGGAGCCACCGCCTGTGTGCTGGCTGCCCGTCTGGTGGCCGCGCCCGGCTTCGCGGTGATCGGCGCGCCCGCCGCGCAGCCGGTCACCCCGGTGCTGTGGGAGACGGTGCCGCTGGCGGCGCAGGAGCGAGCCCTGGCCTGGCTGCGGCACATCCGCGAGGTGGAGACCGGGCTGCCCGGCGGACCCGGAAGCGGCACGCCGAGGCCGCAGTACGACCCGCAGGCCTTCACCCTGGCCGAGCGGGAAGCGGCCAAGGCGCAGGAGCTCACGGGGCTGGGCTGGGCCAGGGTCAGCCGGGCCACGGTGCAGCGGATGCGGCTGGTCTACGGCCGGCAGGGGCTGTGGGGGCTGGTCGACAAGCGCCACCTGCGCGGCCCGTCGCCCACCGGGCGCAGTGACGAGCGGGTGGTGGCCGCCGTGCTGGAGGCGCTGCGCCGGTGCCGGGGCCGAAGGAAGACCACCACCCGGCAGGTCATCGAGCTGACGGAGCAGATCGTGGCGGACACCCACGGGCCGGGCCAAATCCGGCTGCCTGCCCGCTCGTCGCTGTACCGGCTGGTGAAGGCGCTGGCGGATCCGGCCGAGCCGCCGGGCAGTGCGGCGCGCACCGCCACCCGCCTGGGCCGGGCCGGTGGCCCGCCTGCCGCGCTGCGGCCCGCGGAGCGGGTGCATGTGGCCACCGCCCGCCTGGGAGTCGGTGCGGTGGGCGAGGACGGGGCTGGGGTGGAGGTGGCGGTGACGGCAGCGCTGGATCAGGCGAGCGGCTGCGTGCTGGCCGCCGTGCTGCACCCGCTACAGGACGGGCCGGTTGAGCTGTCGGTGCTGCTGGCCGAGATGGCCGTGCCCGGGCCGCTGCGCCCGGGCTGGCCCGCCCTGCTTCAACAGGCCCACGCGGGCGGGCCGGGGCGGCGGCTGATGTCTTTGCCCGACCGGATCGAGGCCACTGCGGCGCGTCCGGCGGCCGTGCCCGAGACACTCGTCCTCGACCGGGGGCTGGCCGGTATTACCTCGGCGCAGCTGACCGTGTGCGAGAGCCTGGGCATCAGCCTGGAGCCGGCCCCGCCGAGAGCGGCGGGCGCCGCCAGTGGTGCGCTGCGCACGCTTCAGGTGCTCGCAGGCCTGTTCACCCGGCACGCGGTGGCAGCCCGGCCGGCTCTCACCGTCGGGCAGCAGGACCGGGCGGACGAGGCGGACGGGGTGTACTGGAGCATGCCGCAGCTGCAGGACCTGCTGGACGAATGGGTCACTGGCGTCTGGCACCACCGTTCCCAGGAGCAGTTGCGGCATCCGCTGCTGCCCCGGGCGGGGCTGACGCCCAAGGAGATGTGGCAGGTGTTGCTGGGCGCGGCCGGGAGGGTGCCGCTGCCGCTGGCCGGGCAACACTATGGCGAACTGCTGCCGGCCCGCCGGTGCGCGGTGACCGAATCCGGCATCCGGCTGGGCGGGCGCCGCTACGACGATGCGTGCCTGGACGTACACCGTGGCCGCGGGGACCGGTTCGAGGTCCACCACCATCCTCATGACCCGCGGCAGGTCTTCATCCGGCTGCCCGACGGCCAGCTCCACGCGGTGCCCTGGGCGCTGGGCGAGCACGGCTTGCGACCCTTCGACGAGTTGCTGCGGCGCCGCACGGGCACCGTCCTCGCACACCGCGCCGCTGGCGGCGGCACGGCGGCCGTGGAACCGGGCGGGTTGTCGGTGTATGACGCCGAGGCGGAGGCCGGACAGTGGTGAACGGCCCCGGCCGCCCGACCCGCGCCGTGGCCGCCGCCCGGCGGCGGCAGGTCAAACTCGGAGCGTATGTGACGTTCGAGGGCCGCCCCTGGCAGGTGGCCGCTGTGGCCGGGGCCTCGGTACGCCTCGTCGACGAGGACGGGCAAACGGCCTCGGTTCTGACCTCGCTGCTGTTCGCCGATCCCACCTTCGCGGTGGTGGACTGCCCGGTCCCCGCCGCGGTGCCGTGGGGCCTTTTGGAGGTGGTGCCCGAACGGGAGCGGGAGAGGGCGATGGCCTGGCAGCGGCACATCCGCGAGATCGAGACCGGGCTGCCCGACGGGCCCGGCAGCACCGGCTCCCCCCGGCCCGCCTACGACCCGCAGCGCACCTCGATGGCCGAGCGGGAGCAGGCCAAGGCCGACGAACTCACCCGGCTGGGCTGGCCGCGGGTCAGCCGGGCCACCGTGCGCCGCATGCGCGCCCGCTACCACACGGGCGGCGTCATGGGCCTGGTCCGCCAGCGCAGGCCGTCGAGCGCGACCGGGCGTGCGGATGAGCGGGTGGTGGCCGCGGTGCTGGAGGCGCTGCGCCGCCAGCGCGGCCGCTCCACGGGCACGCTGAAGGGGCTGCGGGAGGTGACCGGGCAGATCCTGGCCGAGGCCCACGGGCCCGGCACGGTGGCGCTGCCTGCGCCGTCGACATTCAACCGGCTGGTGCGGGTCCTGGCCGACCCGCTGGAACACCCGGGGCGTCCCGCCCGCACCGCCACCGCCGTGCCGGTGCGGCCGTTCACGCCGGTGGTGGCGCTGCGGCCGGGCGAGCTGGTGCAGGTCGACACCACCCGGCTGGACATCATGGCCATCGGCGAGGACGGAAAGCCGGTGCGCCCGGAGCTCACGATCGCCCTGGATGTGGCGACACGGTCGGTGGTGGCGGCCGTGCTGCGCCAGCAGAGCACCCAGGCGGTGGACGCGGCCCTGCTGCTGGCGGAGATGGCCGTGCCCCATCCGGTGCGGCCCGGCTGGAGCGAGCATCTGCGCCTGGCCCACGCCGCCGTCCCCTACGACCGGCTCCTCGCCCTGGACGCGCGCCTTGAACAGGCGGCGGCGCGGCCGGTGGTGGTGCCCGAAACGATCGTCATCGACCGCGGGCGGGTGTTCCTCTCCGCCGCGTTCCTGGCCGCCTGCGAATCCCTCGGGGTGAGCGTGCAGCCCGCCCCGCCCCGCTCCCCCACCGCCAAGGGCGCCGTGGAACGGACCTTCGGCAGCATCAACAGCCTTTTCGCCCAGCACGTCGCCGGCTACACCGGCCCCCACATCCTGGCGCGCGGCGAGGCGGTGTAAGACGAAGCCCGCTTCACCGTGGCCCAGATGCAGGAACTGCTGGACGAGTGGATCACCGCGTGCTGGCAGCACCGACCCCACGACGGGCTGCGCCACCCCTTCCTGCCCAAGAAGGCGTTGTCCCCGGGCGAGATGTGGGGTGCGCTGCTGGGCGCGAGCGGCTACGTGCCGCTGCCGCTGACCGGAGGCGACTACACGGAACTGCTGCCGGTGCGCTTCCACCCGGTCACCGGCCGCGGCATCCGCATCAACTACCGCACCTACGACCATGTCATCCTCAACGAACACCGGGGACGGCCCTCGCCCACCGGCCCCGGCGGCAAGTGGGAGGTCCACCTCAATCCGCACGACGTCCGCCAGATCTACCTCCGCCTGCCCGACGGGCACCTGCACGAGATCCCGTGGATCCACCGCGACCACGTCCACGCGCCCATGAGCGAGACTACCTGGCGCCACCTGCGCACCACCCTCGAGCAGCGCGCCGAACGCGAGGCACACGAAGCCGCCCTCGCCGAGGCCGCCGACCAGATCCTGCGCCAGGCCCGGCCCACCACACCGGCGCCACCGGCCGCGCCCGCCACGGCGCCGGGCACGCGCGCCGGGAACGCGGCCTCCCAGGCAGCAGGCGGCGAACCGGCAGCACCGCACCGTACTGCGGCCCAGGCCGCAACGGAGGCGCAGGACAGCCTGGATGCGCTGGACGCCCGGTCCGCCGCCCAAGACCGGGACAACGCCGGCGCCGATGAGTCCGGCGCACTCACGCTGGCAGGAAGCGGCGCGCTGACGCTGTACGACGCCGACCAGGAGGCCGAACTGTGGTGAGCCCTGCCCGCCCCTCACCCCCGGACGACGAGACGGCGGTCACGGGCACGGTGACGACGTTCGACGGCTTCGCCCGGTTCGCCGCTACCGCACCCCCCACGCCGCCGCAGCCGGGCCAGGCACCCCGTACGTTGGAGGAACGCCTGGCCTACCACTCGCAGTTCGTCACCGTGCGCACCCCGGCCATCGAATCCCTGGCACGCCAGGTCCGCACCCTGATGATCCTCGGCCGCCACCAGCAGGCCACCGCCCGGCCGTCGCTGATCGTCACCGGCCCGGCCACCACCGGTAAGACCACCGCACTGCTCCAGGTCGGCCGCACCTGCCACCTCGCCCACACCCGCCGCGCCCACCCGGGCGACACCAGCGTGCCCGTCGCCTACGTGCTGGTACCGCCCGGCGCCACCGCCAAGACCCTGGCCGCCGAGTTCGCCCGCTACCTCGACATCCCCGTCACCGCGCGCATGACCACCGCACAGATCACCACCGCCGTCTGCCACACCTACACCACGGCCGGCATCAAGCTCGTGCTGATCGACGAGGTCCACCGGCTCAACCCGCGTTCCTCCAGCGGCGCGGAGGCCGCCGACTGGCTCAAGGACCTCACCGAACGTATCGGCGCCACATTCGTCTACGCAGGCATCGACGTCACCGCCAGCTCCGTTTTCAGCGGAGTACGCGGCGCACAACTGGCCGGACGCGCCTCGCTGATCGACTGCGGAGCGCTGCCCGCCCGCGCCGGCCACCGCGAGCCGTTCCGCGAGCTGATCGCCACCCTCGAAGCGGCCCTCGACCTCACCGCGCACCGCCCCGGCAGCCTGCCCAGGCTGGCGCCCTACCTGCACGAACGGACCGCCGGACGCATCGGCAGCCTCTCACGCCTGATCCGCCAGGCCGCCATCGAAGCCATCTGCGACGGCACCGAACGCATCACCAAGACCCTCCTGGACACCATCGCGCTGGACCACCTCGCCGAAGAGCACTACCGGCCCCGGGCCCCCGCCCGCCGCACCCGACCCGGCCGGTGACCGCCCCCACGCCCGCGGTACGCCACGCCGCGATGTGGCCCAGTCCGCCCGGCGCGCTGCACGTACGGCCGCTGCCCCGCGAAACGGCAGCCTCCTACCTCACCCGCCTCGCCGCCGCCTACCACCTCTCCTCCGCCCACCTCCTCGACGGCCTGCACATCACCACCACCGGCACCCCCGCCGCCCCGCACACCACCGAACTCCACTACAGCTGCGAAGCCGCCCGCCGCCTGGCCGCCTTCACCCGCATCCCGCCCGCCCACCTCGACCGCGCGCTGACCCGCCGGCCCCCACCCGCCGCAATCTCCACCGCCCCCACCGCCACCGCCCGCTGGCAGCCCCTCGCCCCCGCCGTGCAACCCCTGCCGGCCTGCACCGCCTGCACCCTGCGCCGCCCGCCCCACCACGCCTCCCCCGCGTGGATCCACCCGCCGCCCGACCTGCCCCGGGCCCTGATCTGCACCCGTCACCAGCAAGCCTCAAGCGACCCCCGACATCGCACCCCCCTCGACATCCGCGCCCTGCCCGAACTCACCCACGCCCGCTCCACCGCCCATCGGCCGCCCACCACGGCTTCCCTGAGCTGGGCCACCACGATCACCACCCGCTGGTACGACCACCATCAACACCTGCACCAGCGCTGGCGCACACGCCTCACCCAGCTCACCGCCACCAACCCCCACCTCACCCACGGCCCGGCCTCACCCACCCTGACCTGCCGGAACCTGATCACCTACCCCGAAACCCTCACCCTCGCCACCACCCTCGACCGCCTCCCCCCGCACCCCCTGACACACACCCAGCAGACCGCCTTCCTCCACCACCTCGCCGACCGCCTCCACCTGACCCGCCTCGCACCCGCCGACCACGACCTGCTCTGGCAACGCCTCACCACCCGCTGAAACACCCCCCCCCAGCCCTGGCGCAGCCGACCAGCACCGCTACCTACAGACGCGCCAGCCGCACTGAGCAAAAACCATCACCCCGCTCAGCACACTGAGCAACACCAACCAACCAGCTCAACCCACGTACCCCCCAGCACCGGACACTCGGTTCCGCGTAAGCCTCACCGACTGACCAGAACTACCACCCAGTACAACTGAACAACAGCAGGCCACAATCAAGATCAATAAGCACACCATCAGCTACGCCATAACTCAAAGAGGCAGCAGCGTAACCGCCTCAGGACGAGTTGGCGGCCCTGCTGGTGTTGTCGTCGGCTGCCACCCCCGCCCGGTGAGCCGGTGACACGTCAGCCGGGAAACAGCCGTGGCTGCGTACGCGCCGTACAGCGGTTGTACCGCGCCACTCATCTGGCGACACAGGGCGAGGAAAAGGGCAAGGACTTGCTGCCGGCATCGCCGGCTCCCACCCGTTCCTTCGGCCCGCGGCTGCGCACCCAGTGGGGGCACTGGCAGGCGCGCACCAACGTAGTGGCGTCCCCCGTGGGCCGGGTGCACGCCCTGTGCTCGCTGGCGACGGTGGACGGCCGCCAACTGCTCGCCGCCAGCACCCGTCACGGCATCGGCGTCTGGGACAGCACAACCGGCCAGCAGCTCACCCACATCGACACCGGTGTGGCTCATGGCCTGACGGTCGCGAAGGGGACCAGCGGGCGTCCCTTCCTGGTGGCGGCCGGGCCCCGCAGCGCGGCGGTGTTCGATCCGCTTTCGGGCCGCCAACTGGCGGGCCTGGAACAGCTCAGTGTGCGCACGGTGGTGGTGGCGCAGGATGGCGCCGACCGGTGGACGATGGTGGCCAGCGGGCGGGAGAAACTGGCCCTGTGGAAGCCGTCGGAGGACGTGGTCCAGCCGGTCCGTCTGCCTGACGATCTACGGCTGCCGGAGCGGCTGACCTGGGTCCGTGACCGGCGGGGCCGGGGCTACCACCTGTGTAAACGGCACCGCGCTGGGTGGGTGCTGTTCAACCCCTTGACCGGCGACGTCCTGCCCCTGCCCCTGCCGTTCTCCACTGCCCGGTCCATGGCCGCCGTGCAAGGGCCGGGAGGCGATCTGCTGGCCGTGCTGCGCGGCGGCCCGGACGAGCCGGTCTGGCTGTTCAACCCCTTCCAGATCACCGCCCGCCAGAGCGAGCTCTTCCCCACCAATTCCCTCCAAGCCGACGAGGTATTCGGCCGATTGCCCGCCCAGGGTCAGCGGCTCGTGGCGCTGGCTGCTCCCGGCGGCGCCAGTGTGGCCGGCATCGTGACGGACGACGCCATCGAGGTGTGGGATACTTCCCGGCCCGAGCCGCAGCGTATTGGGACGTACCCGGCGTCGCCGCGAGCGATGTTCGCCGGCATATCCAGCCCGGACAAGGCCTGGAAGGTTGCCGTCACCGGTGACGAGGGCATCCAACTCCACGGTCCCCGCCCTGCGGTGCAGCGGGGCTCCCGCCCATCACCCTCCCCACGGCCCCGGCAGGCGGCCAAGCCGCAGCGGGTCGCGCGGGCACCGCACCTGATGGCCGCCCTGCCGTCCGCGACGGGTACGCAACGGCTGGCCCTCCCCACCGGCTCCCAGGTGGAGATCCTGGACGCCGCCACCGGGCAGTGTCTCGACCACTACGAGCAGCCCTCCCCCGTGGCCTTCCTGGAAGCTTTCCCCACCCGGGACGGCTCAGCCGCCGTTGCCGTGGGCGACACCACGGGCATCCGTCTGTGGAACACCGGAGCTGATGTCGCCCGGCCGCTGGTGAACGGCTCGTTCGAGCAAGCCCGCTGCTGCGCCGTGCAGCTCCCGGATGGGCAACCCGCTCTCGTGGTGGCCGACCGCAGCGGGGCGACCATTGTGGATGCCGTCACTGGCGAGGTAAGGCCGCTCCCTGGCACCGGGCCGGTCAGCGCGCTGCTGGCGCTGCCTTCCCCTGCTGGCCGCTGCCTGGTGGCGGGGACGGTGCGCTCCCGGCTGCTGGTGTGGGATGCGGCCGGTGGCGAACTCGTCGAGGAAAGCACGCTGCCCTACCGCAACACAGTCACCGCCTTGTGCCTCGTCCCCCTACCCGAAAATCGTGTCGTGGTGGACATCGCCACACCTCATGAGATCGCGTTCTGGGATCCGCAGGGGTGGAGCCGGATGGGCCGTATCGACACCCCGTACACCGCTGTGATGACCGCACTCCCCCAGCCCTCGGGGTCATGGCTGCTGGCAGCCGGCAACGGCACCGGCATGCGCCTGTGGGACCCTCTCACCGGACGCCTCGTTCATAGCCTGCTCACCGCGGCACCGGTCACCAACATCGTGCACACCGCCGGCGATACGCAGCATGTGCACATTGCCGGGCCGGCAGGACTTGCCACCCTGGACTGGCCGCTGAAGGCAGAACCGTCGTAGGGACGCTAATGGCCCGCTGATGACGTGTCACCGCCGATGGCCCGCGGGTCGGGCCCCACGCGCTTGGGCAGCAATGCCTCGTCGAAGGCTCGAGATCCGGTCCGCTCGTGTCCTGGCGCCGCTGCGGGCCTGGGCAAGACATGCACGGTCAGCACTTCCTCGAGCGGGGCGTTCGTGGCGCAGGCGCCCGCCGGTTTGCCGGGATGCGCCACCGGGCCGTGGAAAGCGCGGATAGTCTCCGATGCGTGATGAACGACGGTCTCAGGCATACCACCAGCCGCCTCTTCGACGCCTTCTGGGCAGCGGGAATCTCCAGTCCGCTGGAGATCGTGGAGCAGATGTCCCACCTCCTCTATCTCCGCGAGCTGGACGCCGTCCAGGAACACTGGGAGCGGGAGACTGTTCGGCAGAAATCCCCACAGCAGCAGCCAGTCTTCACTCAGGGTGAGCAGCATCTGCGCTGGTCCCAACTGATCCGCCTGACACCTCAACGCATGTACACGTCGATGACCGACGAGGTGTTTCCCTGGCTGCGTCGCCACACTTTCGCCGGAGTGGGCTATTCGCAGCTCGTCAAGGATGCTCGTTTCACGATCCCGACCCCCAGTCTCCTCGCCAGGGTTGTGGGCCTGCTGGAAGAGGCGCTCTCGGCGGGGGATGCCATCGCGGGCGCTCTGTATGAGCACCTGCTCGCCCGGATCGCCACGGCCGGTCCCTATGGTGCTTTCCGTACGCCTCCTCATCTGGCGGCTCTGATGGCAGCGATGGCTGAGCCCGGAGCTGACGAGGAGGTGTGCGATCCAACCTGCGGCATGGGCGGTCTCCTCGCTGCCGCTGCTCAGTTCGTCCACCGGTCCCGCCGGGAGACCGCGCAGCAAAGCGCAGCGGAGGTGAGCGGCAGGATCCACGGGTTTGACTTCGACACGACCATGCTGCGGTTGAGCAGCATGCGGCTGGCTCTTCAAGGCTACGAGGGTGCCGATCTGCGCTACCGGGACAATCTGGCGGAGGGCACCGGGGCGGAGCGTGAGCGCTACTCAGTCGTCCTGGCCCATCCCCCGTTCGCGGGCAGCGTCGACTACGAGGCCGTCGCACCCGAGTTGCTCGCAATGGTGCGTACGAAGAAGACCGAGCTTCTTCATCTCGCCGTGATTCTGGAGCTGTTGAAGCCGAAGGGACGCGCGGCTGTGATCGTCCCCGCCGGTCTGCTGTTCAGCTCGACTTCTGCGCACATCGAACTTCGGCGCCTGCTGGTGGACGTGCATGGGCTGGAGGCGGTGGTGCAGCTGCCCGGCGGCACCTTCAAGCCGTATGCGGGGGTATCGACGGCGATCCTGTTCTTCACCAAGGACGCCGGACAGGCCGACAGCGTGTGGTTCTACGATCTCACGGCGGACGGCTTCAGCCTGGACGACCGGCGTGAGCCGCTGCTGGCGCAGGACAAGCTCGGGCTGGCTCCCGACAGTGTTCTGGATGCCGTCGATCACACGCGCAGCAACCTCCCGGATCTCATGCGGCGTTGGCGGCTGCGGCGCAGCAGCGAGCGCCGGCGTGCACGGTCCGAGCAGAGCTTCTGCGTGACAGCCGCGGATATCGCCGCGGAGGACTACAACCTGTCACTGGAGCGATTCCGTCAGATCCATGAGATGCAGCGGGCCGCGCAGGAAGGCATCCGTCTGGGGAACTTCGCTGAGATCTTTTCCGGGTCCGTACGCAGAGCCGATCTGGACGAAGAACCGGATGCGACGGACACGGACGGGCGACGGCGGGTTCTGACACCCACCCTGCTAACCAGCACGCTGCCGGACGTGGCAGATCTGCCCCTGCGCGCGGACCAGCGCGAACCGCGCCGCCGGTTGCGGCAGGGCGACATCATCGGACGGGATCTCGCGGGCACCCGCCACTGGACGTGCGTGCCGAGCCACTACGACGGCGTGCAGCCCGGCCAGGGCCTGATCGTCATCCGGCTCACCGAGGAGCCTCTGCCCCACGAGTACGTGATCGCCTACCTGTCCAGCGCTCTGGCCGAGCAGCAGCTGCCGAAGTACGGAGTCATCCCGCGCATCAAGGCCCGCGAGATGGCCGACATCTGGATCCCCCGGTGTGACGGCAGCCTCTCGGAAATCCGCGCCGCCCTCGCCATGCTCGACGAAGGAGAACGGGAAGCCGGACGCATCCAGGACGACCTCCACCGCAAACGGATGCAGATTTTCGAAAGCGGAACCGGTTCGGCCCGGCGCGGGCGGCTCGATGACGCCGCCGCGATCAGCTCCTTGACCGCGCAGAACCTGCGCCGGCACAACGAGCCTGTTCCAGGATTCGTACCCCTACGCCGTAGCCCGCGCGGTCCGCAAGTTCCGCCACGCCCTGTCCCTGGCGGAAAAGCACGAGGCCGCCATCCAGTGCACCGAGTCCTTGATCCTTTCTCTGGGCATCATGGCCCTTGCCCTGGCCACCGACCGCGGCCGTCAGGATCTGCCGGCCATCGCCCAGTGGAGCCAGTCCGTTGAGCGGGGCGGTGTCTCTCTCGGCCACTGGGTGGGGGTGGTCAGGGCAGTAGCCGACGACGCCCGCCAGCACGGAGACCCCGCCGCCGGCCTCGTCGAGGCAACAGCCCGCAAGAAGGGCAAAAAGGGCCTGGTCGCCGACCTTGACCAATTGGTCGAGCTCCGCAACAAGATCCGTCACGGCGCAGGCCCTCGGACACGGGCCGAGCTGGAGAGGAGCCTTGGACGCATCGAACCGCTGATGCTCAGCAGCCTGTCGGGATGCGCATTCCTCGCCCACACCCGATGGGTGCACACCGACCGGCTCCAATGGATGCCCGACGCCGGGAAGTTCCGCGTATCAGGCCTGGCCTTGATGGGCGACCACCCCGACTTCGCAACGGTCTCCTTCGATACGGCACACCCTCTGGCAGACGACCAGCTCTACCTCATCCCGCCAAACGACGAACCCCTCCCCCTCTCGCCGTTCTGCCTCCTGAGCGACTGCCCCACGTGCCTGGCACCCGAGCTGTACTACCCCGACCGCATGACGAGTTCCACAGCTCTCCTGAAGAGCCTGGACCGAGGCCACGAACTCGACAGCGACACCGTTTTCAAGGCACTGCGCGAGTGGAGCACCCCGTGAACTGGCGACCACGCATAGGGGTGCGAAGAGATGAGCGACAGGGGATCGGCGAGAGGTCGTAACGTGGCCTGGCCCCTCACGATCTGCATAGCCTGCGCATCGCAACAAGGCCGGCGGCCCGCGGGGCCGTCGGCGTCTCTTCCCTCCAGCAGTCCTGCCGGGGAATTGACGCCACGCGGCTGAACGCGCTGGGGCACGTCCCGGCCTCCGCGCAAGGGACGCCTGTGGCGGCACGCGCAACGGAAAGCCAGCGTGCCTGCTGCTGGCTCCGTCAAGCCGCCACGGGTGCACGGGCCGGGGGAGTAACCGGTCGCCGTACTTCCGTTTCTTGAAGGGGAGTTCCGTCAGGGACGGATCAGCTCGCCTGCCGGTCGGCGGCCGTGACGGTACGGGGGCGCCCGTACTCCACGCGGGCCGTTTCCAGCAGGCGCCGCCAGGAAGTGACCGTCGGCCGGCGCCGCAGCAGAGCCCGGCGCTCTCGCTCGGTCATGCCTCCCCACACACCGAATCCAATGCGCTGGTCCAGGGCATAGGCGAGGCACTCGGTCCGGACGTTGCAGCCGCTGCACAGCGCTTTGGCGCGGTTTTGTGCGGCGCCTTCGACGAACAGGGCGTCGGGGTCAGCCGTCCTGCACAGCCCTTCCTCACTCCAGTCCGTCTCCGCCATCCCGTGATGCCGTCCTCTCGCCCGTTCTGCCCTGTGAGTTGCCCACTGTCCAGGTCAACAGGCATATGACACTACGTTGTTGAGGCAACCATTCCAGCATCTACCTGACGGCGTCACACCTTCGGGTGAGCGGTGCTTGCTCCCTGCGCGCGGTGGCGCTACGAGATGCCCTGAAGGCGGCGCCACCGGGACGACATCACCCGGAGCCTGGCAGGCGTCATGATCACAGGCCTCTTTGTGTTCATTCCACCGCCTGGACGCAGGCTAGCTCTGCGGTCTGACTTCCTGTTGCTCAGCGGCCGGTGAGGGCGGGGTGCTCGGTTGACCCCACCGGTGCACGCACCGCTTGTACTTGCGGCCGCTGCCGCACGGGCATGTGTCACTGCGCTGGGGTGACCGGTTGCTGCCGCCGGCGTAGGGGAGGCGGTTGAGGCCGTGGATCTCTGCCGTCAGGCCGATGTCGTCCATGGTCCACTTCACGAGCGAAAGACTGCTGTCGACCACTTCGGCGGCCAGGACGAGGGCGTCGGCGGCGGCGTGGGCGACGGTCGGCTGCATGACGTAGCCGGAAGCGGCGAGCGGCTTCAAGGGGCGGCGTGCGTAGTGCTCGATGGCGTGGGTTTTGGGCCGGTCCGAGGCCCGTAGCACGGTGTGGGTGGTGGCGGAGCCGAAGCTGGGGTGGACTGCGTCGCAAAGCCATTCGTACAGGTCGAGCACGTCGACGGTGGTGGTGTTCTTGGCCAGTTTGTTGATGTAGGTCATCACGTTTGTGCTCTGGAGCACGGGAGGCCGGCCGGCGCTTTGTCCGACGCGGGAGGCGTACTGGAGTTTGGCCAGGCGGTTGTTGAGGTCGGCGCTGAACCGGGTGAGGGAGTCGGTGGTGGGCGGGCCGGCTTTCTTGAACGTGTCCCATGCCTCGTGGAGGAGGGTTGTTTCGTGGGTGAGGGCGGCCGCGCCCTCCAGCAGGGAGCGGGAGCATGCGGCCGCGACGAGCAGCCGCCAGCGGCCCAGGGCTTCCACGGTCTGCTCGGCGAGTTCGGCGGCACGCCACAGCTGGGTCAGTCGCCAGGCCGCCATCCTCATGTGCAGGTCGGACAGGGCGAAATGGGCAATCCAGTCCCGTGAGCCGAGCGCGGTGGTGTCCTGCATGAACGGGCTCGCCTTGCCCGACCATGTGCCGTCGGGATGGGAGACGGTGACGAACGTCCAGGTCTCCTCCGGTGCGGCCGCGTTGAGCAGGTCCGTGAGCTCGGCTGTCGCGTCATGGGCATTGTGGGCGTGCAGCGGCACATTGATGTGGACCACGGCCTGCGTGCTTTGGGCATCGTCGTCGGCCAGCGTCATCAACTCCCGGGCTGCCGCCTGAACACGGTCGGCCCGTTCCCTGCCGAGAGCCTGAACGACTTGTTCCTCGAAGCTCACACATCCCCCCACTGCACGCTCCACTGGCGGGGCGCCACGCGCCCAGAGTACTGGTGTACTCCCGAGGCGGTACCGCTGGTCAATGACCGGATGCCGAGCGTGGCGAACCGTTCGTTTCCTGCGTCATGGCGCGGCGCAAGGGCCGTTGATTGGTGGCGGAACGAGCGCAGTTGGCGGGCGAAAGAATCGTCGGACGGCCAACCCCGGTGCGCCCGGTCCGCTCTCGCCTCACGGACGTGGCGCACCGGGCGCCGCCCTCCGGTCCCGGCCATCCCGGCGATGACCGACGCAGGCGGCAGCCGCACGGACTCGAGCCGCAAAGAGGCAGCGGCGTGCCGCGATGCTCACCTCGAACAAGGATGACCGCGTGGTCCGTAGCACGGTGGAGCGGGATATGCGGCCTGTTCGCCCTCTGCGCATCCAGGTGGCGCGCTGCGCACAGCTATCGATGTGCTCTGGGAAATCTGACGACTAGAGTGACGCAAGGAGCAGCATGTACGGGACCTCACACGGGTGTTGAACGGCGATGGACACGCCCGGGTGGGAGTGAGAACGGCAAGGACGGCACCGGTTGAAACTAGTTGAGCTCGGCGTGAAGGGCTTCCGTTCCCTTGTCGACATCCAGGGAATCCCCATCCGCAAGCAGACGGTTCTCACCGGGCACAACGACTGCGGTAAGACCGCTGTGCTGGATGCCATCGCCTTCCTTCTCGACGAGCCTGCGGTCGAGATCCACTTCGGCGACCTGTCGCATTTCGGGGACTGCGAAGCGGACGAGGTGCAGCCCCGTCCAGAAGCCCAGGAGATCTGCGTCGAAGGAGCCTTCGAGCTGTCCGACCAGGAGGCGCAACAGCACGCTCTCGCCTCGCCCCTGCTGATCCGGCGCCGCTTCACGCCGGACGGCAAGACCGGCCTGGAGGCCAAACTGCCGGTATGCGGGGATGCCCGTCTGCGGGCACTGGACTGCATGAACCTGGCCGACCTCAAGGAGCTCGCCTTGAGCGTGGGAGTGGAGGCCACGGGCCGAACCACCGCGAAGGCAAGCTGGCTTGAGCCCTTGCAGCAGTACGCGGCGGGCCTGGATACGGTGATGGAGTGGGTCTCCGCGCCGGCCGAGATCCAGGACATCATGCCCGGCATGGTCTACTTCCGCGGTGACGCGGCAGAGTCCCCCGAGACGGTCGTGCGCAGCATCCTCACCGCCAAGCTGCGCGACTACGCCAAGAACGAGTCCACGCTCAAGAAGATCACCGAGCTGGAGGACGAGTTCGGTGAGCTCCTCAAGGCGGATGCGGACAGACTGCGCCGGCAGGTCGAGAAGCGCTGCGGCCTGGACAGCCTGAGCCTGCAACCGCGCATCCAGTTCAAGCCCTCGGTGGGCGCCATCGAGATGACGGCGTCCATCAACGGGCAGCGGGAGGTACCGCTCAAGTCAGCGGGAGCGGGCCGCTCCCGGCGCATCGCCCTGGCGCTGTGGGAGAGCACGCGAGATCTGCTGGAGACCGCGGAAGCCATCCCGGACGAGGAGGCTCCGCCCCGGCGCGACATCGTGATCGCCTACGACGAGCCGGACACCCATCTGGACTACGAGCACCAGCGGCGCATCATGAAGATGATCGAGACGTCGTCCCGGGCCTCCCACTCCTCGGTGATCGTGGCGACGCACTCGCTGAACCTGATCGACGGGGTGGACATCCAGGATGTGGTTCACCTCGGCAGCAGCGGCGGGCAGGCAGAGATCCAGTCCTTGACGGCGCAGGGCACGGACAAGGAGGTGCGCCGTTTCATGTCCAACATGGCCGCCTCGCTCGGGTTCCGCAACAGCGTGCTGCTGCACGAGAAGTGCTTCATCGGCGTGGAGGGGCCCACCGAGTACGCGGCCTTCCCTCGTCTCTTCCGCATCGCGATGGGCTATCCGATCCAGTCCGCCGGCATCGCCTTGTGGTCGTGCGGCGGCAACGACGGTTCCCTCAAGTTCGCCAAGTTCCTCAAGGAACACAAGCGGACCGTTGCCTTCATCGTCGACCGGGACTCCAAGCGCGACAAGCAGAAGTTCTTCAACGACGACCGTCTCAGCATCAACGGCTTCAAGCCCGCCGAGTGCATCTACCTGGGGAACCCGAACGAGTTCGAGGACATCTTCAGCGGAGAACTGTGGGCACGCGTCGCCAACGACAAGTGGCCCCACAAGGAGGCCACGCAAGGCCGGGTGTGGACGGCGCAGGAGATCGACGCTCTGCGCAGGGAGCCCAAGTTCAGTCACAGCCTGCACGCCCTGTTCAGGAACGGGTCCGAGGATGCCCCGCCGAAGAAGGAGCAGCTTGTCGGCTTCCTGATGGAGTACATCGAGAAGCCTTCCGATGTCCCCGAAGCCCTGCACAGCGTGTTCAAAAAGGCGATCTCCATCGCCGAAGACGCCGGCCCGCACCCGTGGGACGAGGACGACTGAAAGGTCAGGCCCGCGCCGCCGAACGCCGGGCCCGCATCCTTTGCAGACGCTGCTCCCGTGTGGGTTCGGCCCAGGTGTGCATGCCGACCGATGCGATCCACTGCGAGCCGTGGCTGTCCTGCGGGTCGCCGCACCAGCGGCAGCCGCTGGGCGGGGGTGAGGTGGCATGCCGAACGCGCACGATGGGGGCCCGCATCGCCTTCCGCCTTCCTATGTCCGACTCAGTGAACTCAGCCTCGCACACCCCTCTGACAATGCGGAATCAAGCATTCCGATCGCCCGTGAGGCACAGAGGCGGCGGGCTCGCCCTCGCCCCGTTCTCCAACCGCCAGTCTCCTTTGACACGGCCTGTTCCTGGCTTTCCCCCGGCCCGCAGGAACAACCCTGCCGAAATCCTGAGTGCAGGTCGCTCCAGTTGGCCACCAGGACGCCGCCACTGGACGCATCCGTCCCCCGCCCAGGCGAGGGGTGACGACTCGGGCCTCAGTCGCTCGGTGTCCAGCGTGGGGCAGCACGCGTGCGGGCCACGGAGGTGACAGTTCCAGCGGCCCTGCGAAGCCAGACGTCATATGTCCCGGCGGGCTCGTCCCCGCTCACTGCCTGTCGCCGCACTGACCCCACCCGCGACCACCTCGGCGCCGTGGGAGCTGGTGTTCCTTCTGATCACCTGGCGGCTCGCAGACAGGGCTGTGGAGTGTCGCTGTTGTGCCGATGGGCCGCGACATCACCATGGGGGGAGCAGGTTGCCGTCGGCGTCGAGGCCGTAGAGAACCTCATCCTCGTTCGGCGGTTTTCCCTGGTGCAGTGCTTGCAGGAGGGAGGGGAACATCGCGTAGTCGCCGACATCGATGGCCTGGCGGTACCAGTCGGCGGCCTGCGTGTAGTTGTCCTCCTGCTCGGCCAGTCGGCCCAGGAGACTGCGGGTTTCACGGTGGCCCGGAGCCGCCTGCTGCAGCAGTTGGTGCGCCTCGCGGCGTTTGCGGGCGATGAGGTCCTGGTGTGGTGTCTTCTCCCGTTCGAGTTCGTGCGCCTCGACCAGCAGGATTCGGGCGAGCTGGACCTGGGCGGGTTCGTAGCCGAGCCGGGCCAGCACGCGGATGGCGGTAATGGCGAAGCGGCGGTCGCGGGGAAGGCGTCCCCAATAGGTCAGGGGTCGCAGCACCGTGAGGACGTTCAGGATGCGGCCCGCCTGCGCGGCCTCGGTGAGGACCTCCCGGGCGGCCCGGGGGCGGTGGGGCCACAGGCGGTGAAACAGAGTGTTGAGGGCGTACATGTCGGTGGCGGAGACGGCACGGAGCACGGCCTCCGCCTCAGGGATGCGTTCCTGGTCGTCGAGGAGGCTCACCAGCCGTTGCCGGGCCTGCCGGTCGCCGCTGTCGGTCGCGGCGCGCAGCAGCGGTTCGACCAGTTCGGGGGCGCCTGCACGGGCGAGCTTGGTGGGCCAACTCCACAAGGCTGGGCTGGCGGTGAAGGCGGCGGCCGCGATCTGTTGGAACGTCTCGTTCCGTCTGTCCGCAACCTTCCGCAGCCGTTCCAGGGCGGTCGCGTCGCCTGCGGCAGCCTCGTGCAGAAGCTGGGCGGGGTCGTGCGGTGCCGGGGGCTCGGGCGGCGGGGTGAGAGCTTCGGCGTCGCCGTGGCGGCCCTGGGCGTGCAGGAATTGCTCCAGGGCCAGGTGGGCGTCTTTGTTGCCTTCGCGGCAGGCCCGGGTCAGGAGTTCTTCGGTAAGCGGTTGGAGGGTGTCGGCGTACTCGACGGTTTCGCCGGCGAGGGCGAGTTGCATGAGGGCGGTGCCCAGATCGGCGAGGCCGGCGCCGCCGTTGCGGAGGCGGTCGGCCTGGTCGCACAGTTCCTTCAGGCCGTGGCTGGTGCGCAGGCGGTTGGTCTCGGTGTAGGAGAAGCACAGGCCTTCGAAGGCGGAGGAGGTTCCGCGGTCGAGGGCAGCGACGAATAGGTCCCGGGCGATGCGGAAGCGGGCGAAGGCGAACGCCTGCAGGGCGAGGGCTTCCAGGTCGCCGCCGTCGGTCAGGTCCGACTGCGCGGCCTGCCAGAGCGCGGCCGGGGGCTTTATGCCCCAGCGCTCGGGGGCGATCTGCTGCTCGATGATGTCGCTGAGGTCGACCAGGTCCGCTGCCTCGCCGATGCCGTCGGGCGCGAGGACGCCCTGCAGGCATGGGACGACGTCTTTGACCGGGGTGCGCGCCCAGGCGAGGGCGTCGGTGAACCAGGTCTGCCGGTCCAGCTTGCGGCGGTGGTCGGGGCTGAGATAGCCGAGGGCGGCGTGCTCGAGGAAGGCCAGGGGAAGCGGTCCGCGTACGCCCAGTCGGCGGGCTTCGACGGCTGCGGTCACCACGGCCTTGCCAGATGCGTGGTCGGCATGGCGGTAGCGGTCCAGAAGTTCGGGGGCGGCCGCCAGGCGCTGGCACAGTTCACCGTTCACGCGTGCCTGGGCGGCTGCCTGGGCCCACTGGCCGTCGCTGCGGGCCTGGGTCTCGAACCGGTTGAGCCCGGAGGTGTCGAAGGCCCTGGGCTGGTGGACGGTGCGGGCCAGATCGAGCAGAGAGTTGATGTGCCGGGTCCGGCCCTTCTTCTTGGGGTTGGATCCGGGCGCGTCGAGGAGGGTGGGCCACATGGTGGCCAGGACAACCACCGGGGCGGGCGGCTGTTCCAGCAGTGCGAGCAGGTCTTCGGCAGCACGGTTGCCGTCCGCCTCGGCGAACAGATGGTGGGCGTTGTCCAGCCAGATCACCGTGGGACCGGTGAGCACGTTGGTCTGCAGGCAGGAGCGCAGTCCGGCAGCGGACTTCGGGTACAGCAGCTGCCAGTCGGGCACGCACGCTGTGACTGCTTCCCAGGCCGAGCGGGTCTTGCCGGTGCAGGAGTCCCCGCGCACGACGACCATGCCTGCACCCTTGTCGGCCACCGTGCGCAAGTGGCAGCGCAGTTCGCCGTCGTGGTCCCGTTCGCCATAGGGGGGCAGCTTCATGCCGTCGTGCTCCTGGACGGCCCGGTGTACACCCGGGAGGTCCGGCTGCCAGGCGGTGACCGGGCGGGGCCTTGCGACCAGCGCCTCACCGCGCCGGTGGGTGTCGGGCCCGGCCGAGCGATGGGCCAGCAGGCTGAGTTTACTGACCGCCGCGCGGATGTCGGTGAGGGACAGCTCGCGCTTGCCGCCAATGACCTGCTGGGTGACCCACTGGACGCCCGTCATGATCGCCTGTTCGTCGTGCTGCAGGCCGGCGGCTTGCATCAGGCGGGAGACGAGAGTGCGCTGGAGGGGCTCGTCGCGCCCCAGATGGAACTCCAACACATCCAGGAGTTTGAGGAGTTGGGCCTCGTCGAGCCCGGCGTGGGCGGCCCAGCGGGCGCGCGCCCGTCCCCGCTCTGAGCGGGGTCCCTGGTGGTCTGCCCGGGGCCGCAGCAGACCGGTTCGCGTGTCCCGGCCTTTGAACAAGACATCCGCGGGATCCGGTGACCGGTTGGTCAGCAGGGCCAGTTGGACCTGCTCCCCGTTCCGGGTCAGGGTCTGCCAGGAGCTGGTGATCTTCTGCAGGATCGACGGTCCGCCGTCGGCGCTCGGTTTGAACAGGTACTCCTCCCCCACCGCGGTCGACGCGTCCGCCGCGTACTTGACCTGCGCGTAGCGGGTCGGTTTCCCATCCGCGTAGTAGTAGACGACGTCATCCAGGTTGCCCGCCCCCGTGACCTCGACACCGACCGCCACCACCGCGCCGCGGACACCGTCAAGCGCGTCCTTGTAGACCTGGACGCACCCCTCCCACACGTACAGCCACTGATAGGTGTCCCCAGCCACGCGCACACCCGTAGCGCTGGGAGGAGGAAGAGCCGGCACCCGCAACCCCTTGTGAAGGAATCCGCCCCTACAGCGGAACCCTCAAAGCCTACGGGGCCTCACCGACATACGGCCTCAACTCACACCATCGCCCCTCCCCCGCAGTGACACCGCCGGACCGCCCCAGCAGCCTGGCCGCTGCCACCGTCCACGTTCCGCCGGCCGCCAAGGCTAACCCGCGCTCGCCACACCGCAGTTCCGCACCACCAACCGGACCGGGTACCCTCACAGCCTGGCTGCCACGTCCCTGACCAGCGCAAACTCTGCACCCGCTATAGCAGTCGGCGTGAGAATGACCTGGCCTTTCGTCACTCGCGTCAGCAACAGGTGAGCATCACCCGTCAGTGCCAATCACCAGGTCGCTGAGGCTGCGCCACTGACACTCAGATGACGATGTCCACCTGACACTCTCCCGCCGACCATCACTCGCTGCCCGAGACCAACAGCCGACGGGGCCGGGGCTGGCTCCTTGAGCGCGGACCCGAGGCGTTGGGCGAGGAACCGCCGTGTCCAGAGTCAGGAATGGGATGGGCGCGCATGGTGAGACGTAGTCCGGCAGCGGTCTTGGGCCAGCTCTACCCGCCGTACTCCCAGGCGTCATCGACAGCTGGTCCTTCTGCTTGGATTTTCAGCAGCCGAGAGGCGATGGCACCTTGGTTCCGGCCGAATTCCTTCGACAGCTCGGGCAGAGAGGCGCCTTGAGCGCAGCGTTCGGCCAATCGCTGGTCGTCGTCCGGCTCCCATGGTTTGTATGCGTTGGGGTTGATTCGGCGCTTCTCCTCCACGGTGTATGCCCTGAGTGGCTCAGGCGCGGGGCGCGGTGCAGGCACGAGGTCGTTGGGGTGGGGGCGAGTTTGAGGCCGTAGAGCTTCCAGTGAATGGATTTCTCGCTTCGCCCGAGTTCCTCGGCCAGTTGCTCCGGCGCTTTACCTGCTCGGTGGTGTTCTTCCAGGTAGGCGATGGCTTCCGGGGTCCAGGCCTGGCCGGGGTGAGTGGCTCTGATGGCGGCCGGGGATGTGACGGGGGAAGTGGTCTCCACCGCGGGAGCGACCGGGGCGGAGGAGAGCAGGCGGCGGAGGTGGAGTCCGGCGAGGTAGCTCTCGGGGGTCTTGTCGTAGCGGGTGGCGATCCCCGGCCATGCCTTGAGCTTGTCGATCAGGCGCTCGACGGTGTTGCGCTCTTTGTGGAGCTCGGCGTCGTGGGTGACGGGTCGGCCGCCGTGCCGGCCCTTCTTCTTCCGGTTGGCGGCCTGGTCCTTCTTCTCCGGGATGACTGCCTTGATTCCGCGTTTGCGCGGGTGAGCGCGGTTGCCGCGAGAGGAGTACGCCTTGTCTGCGGCGACTGCGTCCGGCCGGGTGCGGGGGGCGCCCGGCGGGCCCGCGGACGCGCACTTTGGCGAGCACGGGGATGAACTGCGGGCTGTCCGCGGCCTGGCCGGCAGTAAGACGTCATCTCAATTGGTGAGTCTTCGGTAGCAGATGAGGGTGCAGGCGATGCTCGTGAAGGCGAGAAAGTGGTCGGCTTTGCGCTCGTAGCGT
>NZ_JBVKAT010000033.1:0-59941 GCF_055598485.1 Streptomyces sp. NPDC107521 | reverse complement strand
TACGGCCCCTACGGCCCCTACGGCCCCTACGGCCCCTACGGCCCCTACGGCCCCTACGGCCCCTACGGCCCCTACGGCCCCTACGGCCCCTACGGAGTCACACGGCCGGGGACGCCGACCGTTCCGCCGCCGGGGCACCCGCGGGGGCCCACCCGGGGAAGCCGCTGCCCCCACCTGGGGAAGCCGGTGCCCTCACCCCCGGCCCGGCTCAGTCCCCGTCCGCCTCCGCGCGGGCCACCACCGACGCCAGGTCCAGCGTGGGCGGGGCCGTGCCGAAGGTGGTGCCGCCGTCGTGGCCCAGGCGCGTGGCGCAGAAGAGGTCCGCGACCCCGGGCGGCGCGTACCGGACCAGCAGGGTGCCCTGGAGCACCAGGGCCAGGCGTTCCGCCAGCCGCCGGGCGTGGCCCGCCGCGTCGCCGAGGTCGGCCAGGGCCGTCAGCAGACCGCCGATCGCGGCGTCCAGCCGGTGGTCGGCGCCCCGGGCCGCGCCCATCTCCGTCAGGCAGGCGTCCAGCGCGAGCGGTTCACGGCCGAGGACGTGCGCGACGGCGAGGGCCCGGGCGCCGCCCGCCCCCGACCACGACGGGTCCGGCCACGCCCCGCGCACCAGCCGGGGCATGCCGGACTCCTCGGTGTACCCCTCCGGGCCCAGGCACTCGGCGGCCTCCGCCACCAGCGGCGCGCACCGCTTGGCCATCCAGTACTCGGCGGCCGGGCCCGCCAGCCGCAGCAGGGCGCGTTCGCGCTCGTCACCCCCGTCGGCGGCGTCGCGGGCCGCCGCCAGCCGCAGCGCCAGCGCGGTCGCCGCCTCCGACTCGACGGCCAGGTCGGCGAGGACGTTGCGGGTCGGGGACCGGTCGGCGAGCCGCCCGCCGGGCACCTCCCGGTCCCGGCAGTGGCGCACGGCCCGCTCCACCGCCTCCCGCATCAGCCCCGCCGACACGGTGACGCGGTCCAGTCCCGCCGCCGCGGCCACGGCCCCGACGAGGCCGGCCCCGTCCCCCTCCGTGCCCAGCCGGTGGGCGAGCGTCCCCGCGAACGCGACCTCGGCGGTGGCGCCGGAGCGGCTGCCGGGGGTGTCCCGGAGCCGCTGGATCGGGAAGGGGTTGCGGGAGCCGTCCGGCAGCACCCGGGGCACGAGGAAGCACGTCGGCCCGCCCGGCGCCCGCGCCAGCACCAGGAAACCGTCCGACATCGGCGCCGGGCAGAACGGCAGGCGGCCGGTGAGCGCGTAGGCGCCGTCCGCGGACAGGGGCCGGGCGGTGAGCGGACCGTCCTCCGGGGCGCCGCCCGCCGTGCCGCCCGCCGCTCCCGCCGCTCCCGCCGAGCCGCCCGCCGCGCGGCCCCAGGCGCCCGCGCCGGAGCCGCCGGGACCGGCACCAGGACCGGTTCCGGCACCCGCACCCGCCCCGAATCCGGCATCGACACCGGCACCCAGCCCGACACCGACGCCGAGCAGCGCCCCGGCCTTGGCCGTCACGGGCCGCAGCTCCCGGTCGTGGACGCGGGAGGTCAGCGGCGCCTCCCAGACGGCGGCCGTGGCGGGGTCGGCGCACAGCGCGGGGACCGCCGCGTGGGTCAGCGACGGCGGGCGGCACACCCCCGGGTCGACCCGGCCCCAGAGGAACAGCGCGGCGGCCCGCCGCACCTGCCCGCCCGGCCGTCCCCGGGGAGCCGTGAGGCCCGAGGCGACGGCCTTGCCCAGCAGCCGGTGCCACGCCGGAGGGAACTCGACCTCGTCGGTCCGGTGGCCGTAGCGGTCGTGGGTGCGCGGCACCGGAGGTTCCCGGTCGGCCCGCTCGGCCCATTCCCGTACCTGGTCCGAGCCGCAGGCGCGCCCCAGTTCGGCGAGTTCGGTCCGGGCGCGCGGCAACGGGCCGGGCGGCAGATGCCGTTCGACGGCCTCCGTGAGGGCCCGGTCGGTGGAGTACAGGTCGCGGCCGGTGGGCGGAGGGGGCCGGTTCGTCACGGTACGGGTGCTGCCTGCCATGACGGCGAACCTACCGCGCGGCCCGGCGCGGGGGGTTCCGGGCGGGGCCGGGGAGGTCCGCCGGACGAGTGCGGGGTCCCGCGGCGGATAACGTTGGGGCGTGCAGCCAGCAAGTGACACCCCCGAACGGCCCTCCGGCCGGCTCCACCGTGCCCGGGCCATGTACCGGAACGTCTCCAAACGCAGGACCGCCTGGCTGCTGCTCAAGGACACGGTGAACTCCTGCATGGAGTACCGCATTCTGGGCCTCGCCGCCGAGGCGGCGTTCTTCACCCTGCTGTCGGTGCCGCCGCTGCTGCTCAGCCTCCTGGGGCTGCTCGGCTACGTCGACCTGTGGATCGGCGCCGACACCACGGCGAGCCTGCGCGACAACATCCTGGACGCCTCGCGCACGGTCCTGTCCGAGCGGGGCGTCAAGCAGATCACCGAGCCGATACTCGACGACGTGATGAAGGGCGGCCGGCCCGACGTCATCTCCATCGGCTTCCTGTTCGCCCTCTGGTCGGGCTCCCGCGCGGTGAACGTCTTCATCGACACCATCACCGTGATGTACGGCCTCGACGGGGTGCGGGGGATCGTCCGGACCAGGCTGCTGGCGTTCCTGCTGTTCCTGGTGGCGCTGCTGATCGGGTCCGTCGCGCTGCCGCTGATGGTGGCCGGCCCCGACGCGGTGGTCCGGGTCGTGCCGTGGTCGACGACGGTGGTGCAGGTGCTCTACTGGCCCGTCGTCATCGTGCTGTCGGTGGCGTTCCTGACCACGCTGTACCACGTCTCGGTGCCGGTGCGTTCGCCGTGGCTTGAGGACGTGCCGGGCGCGCTGGTCGCCCTGGCGATGTGGGTGCTCGGAAGCTTCCTGCTGCGCATCTACCTGACCAGTACGGTCGAGGGGCCGACCATCTACGGCTCCCTGGCGGCGCCCGTCGCCGTGCTGTTGTGGATCGGTGTGTCCGCCTTCGCGGTCCTGGTGGGCGCGGCCGTGAACGCCGCCATCGACCGGGTCTGGCCGGCCACGGCCACGGCCGCCGCCCGCGAGTCCAACGAGCGGCTGCGGCAGGCGCAGGTCGCGGAGTACGTGGCCCGCGCCGCCGCGAGCGGGGAGTCGGACCCCGACATGCCGTCCGAGTTCCCCGAGCGCTGGTCCCGCTTCCTGCCCCCGGAGGACGTCACGGCCCGACTGCGCGGCCACCCGAAGCAGCCGCCCCGGGACCCGGGCAAGCCGGGCAACCCCGAGGCGTCCTAGTGACCTGAGTCAGAGATTCTTCGTCAGATCGCGGCCATCAGCCGGATGCCGTGAGGTCGGCAGGTCCGGCCCGGCCTGCTGACATTCGGCCTTCGGTACGCCGGGCAGCTCGCGAGAACTACCCGAACATCTCTGACTCAGGTCACCAGGGCCTCTCGTTTGGATCACGCCGGGCTCGCGGGGTCCGGCCCGATCCAAACGAAAGACCCAGCCGCTGTCGCGTGTCCCGCCCCGCCGCGCGCTCCGGAGGAAGGGGTCAGACCAGGAAGTCGAGCAGGATCTGCCGGCTGGTCTGGGAGGTGAGGCTGCCGTAGGCATCGTCGAAGGCGTGCTCGGCGAAGGGCAGTTCCCTGACCTCGGCGGGGACGCCGTGCTTCCTGAGCGCGTCTCCGAAGCCGATGACGGTCGCGGGGCGGGCGCTGCGGTCGCGGTCCCCGACCACGAGCAGGGTGCGGGGCAGTCCGGGCCCGAGGTCGGAGACCGGTGACACCTCGCGGTAGCGGTCCGGGTACCGCCGCGGCGTGCCGCCGGTGAACATCTCCGCCGCCTCCCGGGTCCCGGCCACGTCGTCCTCCCACATCCGGGTCACGTCGGTGCCGGGGTAGAAGCCGACCACGGAGGCCGGGGGCTCGGGGGCGGCGCCCTCGGAGGGCTTGATGGTGCCGTTGTGCAGTCGGTAGGCGGCGTTCATGGCCAGGGTGCCGCCCGCCGACATGCCGCCGAGCGAGACCCGCGCGCCGTCGACGCCGTACGCGTCGGCGTTCCGCCGCACCCAGCCCAGGGCGGAGACGAGGTCCTGGGGAGCCTTGTCCCAGGTCGGCCGGCCGGGACCGGCCAGCCGGTAGTCGACGGCGAAGACCGCTACGCCGTGGTCGGCGAGCCAGCGGCCGGTGCCGCGCAGGTCGCTCCTGTCGAAGGTGTGGAAGCCGCCGGCGTGGGCGAGCACGACGGCCGGGGTCCTCTTGCCCGGCGTCTTCGCGGGCAGGTAGGCGTCGACCCGGAGCGGCTCGCCGCCGGGGCTCGCGTACGTCTCGGTCGTGTCCGGCCGGGCCGCCGGGTAGGCGAGTTCGGTGAACACGTCGCCCAGCGAGATGTCGGCCCCGGCGTCCCGGGCGGCCCGGAACTGGACGCCGCCGATGACCAGCGCGCCCAGGGCGCACAGCGTGGTGACGACGGTGACCACGCGTCCCCAGCGCACCAGCCCGGCGCGCCGGGCCAGCACCGCGAACACGGCCGCGAGCAGGGCCAGCAGGGCCGTGTGGAAGGGGTACTGGCCGCCCAGGACCGGTCCGATCACCCCCGCCTTGGGGATGGCCGGGACATAGGCGCCGAGGACGATCGCGAGCACCGGGAACGCGAGGAAGGAGGCCACCGCGGCGGCGACGGCCCGCAGGATCCGGACCGTCCGGCCGACGGGCGCGGCGGGGCTTCTGGGCGGGGTGGTCATGGTGCACTCCTGGCGGGTGGCGGGTGGCGGGTGGCGGGTGGCGGGTGGCGGGTGGCGGGTGGCGGGTGGCGGGTGGCGCGGGGGCGCGGGGGCGGGTTATTCCGCCCGCAGGACGGGCGGCGGGCCGCGGGCGCCCCGGCACCCGTACGGGGCGGCGGGAACCCGCTCACACCGGAAACGTACGAACCGGGCACCCGCCCCGGCTTCCCGCCTGGGAGCCAACCTCCGGCCTGGCTCCCAGGTAGGGGGTCCGCTGGGGCTGGATCCGGAGCGGGTGCGTGGGCCAAGGGCCGGGAGCAGGGCGCCGGGTGACGGGTGACGGGTGACGGGGGCGCGGGGGCCGGGGACACCCGGGGAGACCGGAGTGGGGCCGCCCCGGGAGGGCCGGAGCGGCGGCGGGCCGGAGCCGACCGGGCCACGGGGCACCGGGGCGCCACGGTGACCGAAGCCGAGCACGCCGGGACGCCGAGGAGGAGGGGAGGCCGGAGTGGTGGGGGCGGCGGCGACGCCGGGACGACAGGTATGAGTCCGCCCCGGCCCGGCCACGAGTCCGTTCCGGCCCACGGGATCCCCGCCACCCGGCCCCGCCCGGTGACCGCCGCCCGGACCGGCCCGGTTCGCGCCCTCTTCCGCCCCCCGACGCCCCGTCCGGTGGAAGGACCGCGCCGGGACCGATGAGTTCCGCGCCGACGGGCGGTCCGATCTACGGTGGGTGCGCCCCGGGCCGCGCGGGCGGACGGGGGCGCCCGGCCGGCCCGTGCCCCGCACCGCGAGCGTGAGGAAACCCGATGCGCACCCTGATCAGCACCGCCTTCGTCTCCGTCGACGGCGTCATGGAGGCACCCGGCGGCGAGCCGGGCTACCGGAACTCCGGATGGACCTTCCGGTACACCGAGTTCCTGCCCGAGGCGTTCGAGATCAAGGGCCGGGAGCAGGAGGAGGCCACGGCGATGCTCATGGGCCGGACCAGCTACGAGGCGTTCAGCCCGGTCTGGCCAGGCATGGAGGAGTTCGCCGGCTACCGGTCGATGCCCGAGTACGTCGTCTCCACCACCCTCACCGACGCCGATCTGGTGACGGACTGGGGCGACATCACCGTCCTGCGCTCCGTCGAGGACGTCGCCGCGCTGAAGGAGACCCCGGGCGGCCCGGTCATCCTGCACGGCAGCGCCGCCCTGGGCCGGGCCCTGTCCGACGCCGGCCTGATCGACCGCTACCACCTGCTCGTCTTCCCGCTGCTGCTCGGCGCGGGCAAGCGGCTGTTCAGCGCGGCGGACAGGGACGTGCGGAGGCTGCGCCCGGTCGAACACGAGGTGTACGCCAACGGCTTGCAGAAGCAGGTGTTCGATGTGGTCCGCTGACCGGGGGAAGCGTGTCCCGAAGGGCATCCCGCCGCCGGGCCGTGCGGCAGGATGGCGATATGACTCACGGTCGTACGGCCCGCCGCTCGCGGGCACTGCCGCTGCTTCTGCTCGCACCCCTGCTGATGGCCGCCTGCGGCACCGGGAAGGGGGACGTCCCGGTGGGGGCGGTCGTGAGCCCGGCCGCCGGTGACACGTCCGCCAACGACACGTCCGCCGACGGCACCGCTGCCGGTGACGCGTCCGCCGACGGCACCGCCGCCCATGACGCGTCCGCCGGTCACGGGGCCGCCCGGTCCGACGGGAACGGCGCCCCGGCCGCCGGAGTGGCCGAGCGCGCCGAGGCCCTGGGGGTGGCGCCCGATCTGGTGTACACCACCGCGGTGCCCGGCTTCACCCTGGTCCGGCAGTCCGTCGGGGTGATCGGGGACGACGGGTTCTCGGCCACCTACGCCGATTCCCGGTCGGGCGCCACGATCCTGCTCACCGTCGAACGGCTCCCGTTCACCGACGCCGACTGCGCCGGGCAGCTCCCGGGTGACTTCTCCGGCGCCCCCGGCACCGCGGCCTCCTGCGAGCGCGAGGGCGCCGGCCTGCACTACCGCACCGCCGGTGAGCGCCACGAGTACGTGCGGACCGAGGGCGACCACCGCATCCGCGTCACCGCCGAGCGGAGCGCCGTTCCCCGGGAGGTCCTGCGGGCCGCCGCCCGCGGCGCGCACCGCCCGGACGCAGCCGAGGCGGCGGACCGGCTGCCGCCGCCCCGGCCGGAGGCCACCGTGCCCGTGGAGCGGGGCGACCTGCCGCCCGTGGGCGACGGCGCCCCCGACAACCACGTGGACGCGGGCGGCTGACGAGGCCCCCGGGGCGCCTCAGCGGCCCTCGCCCGCGGCGCCGCTCCCGGCTCTCGGATCCGGCTCGGCCTCGTGGTGGACGACGCCGTCCTCGTCCATCGTCGGGTGCATCTTCATCGGCCCGTAGTCGTCGATGTCCGAGGGACGCGGCGGCTCCGGGCCGTCCGGCCCGACCCGCATCAGCCGCTCGACCCGGCAGACGCGGAACACCCGGTCCTGCACCCGCGCCTCGTCGGCCCGGCCCCGCGCCCGGTACTCCTCTGCGGCCCGGCCGTACACCGCCTTCCTGGCCTCGCCGTACTCGTAGAGCATGGCCCAGATCTCGGACATGCCGGCGTACAGGGCGCGCCGGGCGTCGTGCGGGGAGGTGTGCAGGCCCCCGGCGGGCCGCCAGACGCCGCCCGGCCCGCGCTCGACCGAGCCGAAGGTCGTCGGCAGCAGCACGATCTCCGGGTGGGTGGCGGCGGCCCGCTCGGAGTCGGCGCGCATGGCCGACGGGAACCGGTTCCCCCTGTACGTGAACTCCCGCAGCCCCGCCTGGGTCGCGTAGGCCACGACGCCGGCCGCCCGGTCGGGGTCGAGCACGAAGCCGGGGTCGGGGGAGGGGCTGGACGGGGTGCGCGGTTCCCAGGACGGGTCCAGGGGCTCCGGGTCGGTGGGCCGGGGCGGCTCCAGCCCCCGCTCGCCGCTGCGCGCGAACTCGTCGCCGCGCACCACCCGGTAGCGGATGCCCAGGGCCTCCACCTCGTCGACCGGTTCGCGCTCCATCACCGAGACGACGGAGAGCAGTTCGCGCCGCACCGCCCGGTCGTCGGTGTCGTCCTTCGCCATGAACCAGAGGTGGGAGTGGAGCCCGTCCCGGGCCATCTGCGGGGTCCCGTCGACCACCGGTTTGAGCAGCCGCCACTCGGGACCGGCCGCCGGGTCCTGCGCCGCGACCCCGAACACGGGCCCGCGCAGGGAGAATCCGGGGTAGCGCACGGAGGCCTCCACCGCGTCGGCCTCGCGCACCCAGTCGGTGGGGTCGTCGCGGCGCACCAACTCGGCGTGGAGCGTTCGGATGCGTTGCTGCCAGTCATGGGACATGCACACATTGTGGCGTGCCGTCATATGCCCACGGGTGCAATCCGGCCCAACGGGCCCGAATGCGGCGCCACTTGCCGGACCGGGGCGGGACGGCGGCACGGGAGAGGGCGGGAGCGGCGGCGCGGACCCGGGTCCCGTCCCGCCCCGGGGCGCGGCCTGCGTCACCGTGGCCGTGTCGCGGCCGCGAGCGCCTCGCCGCCGCCGAAGCCGGCGGCCGTGCACGCGAAACGCCGGACCGGGAGAGCCCGGCCCGGCGTTTCGTCGGGTTTCTCGGGGCGGCCGTGTGATCGGCGGTGTCGCGACGGCCTCCCGCATTCCTTCCGGCGCGGTTACGGAGCCAGGGGGAGGCACACGGCGTAGACCGTGAAGGAGGCGTTGAAGGGGCCCTTGCTGTAGGTCACCCGCCACGCGGTCCCGTTGACCGGGTAGGACTGGTACCGGTCGGTGGTGACGGTTCCCGATGTCGAGGTCATCCTCCACCCGCCACCCGTGATGACGGATCCCGCCGGGCAGGTCGCTGTTCCGGAGCCGCCTTGCCCCGTGATCGTGTAGTCCTCCTGGACGATCACGGTCGGCAGGACCGCGCCGGCCGGCCCCGCCGGTCCTGCCGGGCCTTCGGGTCCCGTTGCCCCCGCGGGTCCGGCAGGGCCGGCAGGACCGGCAGGGCCGGCAGGACCCTCGGGTCCCACCGGTCCGGGGGGTCCGGCCGGTCCGGGGGGTCCCGGGGGGCCGGGCTGTCCGGGACAGGTGTGCGGGCAATTGCCGGACTCCCCGCCGTAGCCGTCGTCACCGCCCGGTGTCTGCCCCATCGCGGCGGGTGCCGTCAGCAGCGTCGCCGCCAGTACGGGCATGGCGGCGCGCCGCAGAAGGGCACCGTATTTCCGTCTCATCGCGTCCTCCGAGAGAGAATTCGGCTTCCGTTCTCGGAGCCGCACGCCGACTTTATGCACACGCACGGACAATATTCAGAAATAACCGCAAATCGGCGTTTCATGCATTTGTCTTATTTGCACACCTAAGGTCGTGTTCTTTCAGTGGTGCACCGGTGGTGTTCCGGCGCCCCCGTCCCGTGCCGGTCCCCGGCCGGGGCGGGACGGGGCGGGACGGGGCGGCCGGGAGGCGCCGAGCGATGACCGTGCTGCCCGCCGCCGCGGCGACGCGTTCCACCGTGCCCGCCGGGCTCATTCCGCGGGGAGCGGTGCGTCGAGCAGCCGGAGTTCCGCCACGGCGTCGGCCTGCCGGGGGCTGCGGTGCTCGGTGAGCCGGCGGAGCGCGGCGTCCAGGGCCGCACGGGCCTCCGGGAGGCGGCCGAGGCGGCGGAGCACCGTTCCCAGTTCGAGGTGGACGGGGCCGCTCCAGGCCGGCATGTCGGCCGCCTCGAACGCGGCGAGGGCCTCCCGCAGCGGCTCCTCGGCCTCCTGCCACCGGCCGAGCGCGGCCAGGTCGTTGCCGAGGTGCTGGAGGGTGGACGCCCGGTAGAGGGTGAGCACGTCGGGGGAGAGGCCGGGAACACCCTCGCGGCAGATCCCGGTGCTGCGGCGGTGGATGACCAGGGCCTCCTCGGCCCGGCCCTGGTGACGCAGGGTCCCGCCGAGGGCGTTGAGGGCGGACAGTTCGGCGAGCCTGCCCTGGGGCGTGGTGTTCCCGCTGTGACAGGCGATGGACCGCCGGAACCCCGCCACGGCCTCCTCCGTCCGGCCGAGGTGGCGCAGCGCGCTGGCCTCGTATCCCAGCGCCCAGCCCGTCTGGAGCGCGTCGCCGCTCTCGCGGGCGGCCCGGTGGGCGGCGCGCGCGGCCTCCAGCGCGGCGCGGTGGTCGTGGACGCACAGGTTGTGGGCCCAGGCGAGGTAGTTGAGGTGGGTGGCCTCCTCCCGGCGGTCGCCCAGGGAACGGGCCGCGTCGGCGGCCCGCCGGAACACCTCCACCCATTGCTCCCAGTGCTGTGTGCGGTCGGAGAACCAGTGCATCGCCTCGGCCGTGTCGATCACCGTCCGGTGCCATCCGGCGTCCTGGGCGTGGCCGAGGGAGGCGAGCCACTGCGCCCGCTCCTCCTCCAGCCAGGCCCGCGCCTCGTCCAGGCCGACGGGGGCGGTGGCCGGGTCGGGGTCGGGGGCGCCGTCCGCGTTCCCGTGCCGCAGGGCGTCGAAGCGGAGCCCGGCCGCCGTCGCGCGGGCCAGCGTCCAGCGCGCGGCCCGGTCCAGGGCGGCCCCGGCGGCCCCGGGCCCGTCCTCCTCGGCCACCAGTTCGGCGGCGAACAGCCCCAGGAGGTCGTGGAACCGGTAGCGCTCGGCCGAGGTGTCGGTCTGGAGGAGTCCGCGGTCGGCCAGCTCCTCCAGCCGCAGTTCCGCCTCGCGCACCGTCGTCCCGGCCAGCAGGGCGGCGGTCCGGGGGCCGAAGTCCGGCCTGGCGGCCAGCGCGGAGCGGCGCAGCAGGGTCCGGGAGACGGGGTCGAGCTGCCGGTAGGACAGGGCGAAGGTGGCCCTCACCTGGAGGTCCCCGGCCCGGAGCAGGTCCAGTCGGCGTTCCTCGCGGGCCAGTTGGCCGACGAGCCGGTCCAGGCGCTCCCGGGGCCGGCCGGCCAGCCGCTGCCCGGCGATCCGGACGGCCAGCGGAAGGTGCCCGCACAGGTCGGCCAGATCGCGCGCCGCCTGGGCCTCCCGGCCGACCCGCTCGGGGCCGATGATCCGGGTCAGCAGTTCCACGGACTCCTCGCGGCGCAGCAGGGGGAGGTCGATCCGGTGCACCGCCTCCAGGCCGGTGAGGGCGCTCCGGCTGGTGACGAGGGTGAGCGCGGCGCCGGTCCCGGGCAGCAGGGGGCGCAGTTGGTCCTCGTCGGCGGCGTTGTCCAGCACCAACAGCAGACGGCGGTCCGCGAGGACGGAGCGGAGCAGGCCGGAGCGCTCCTGCGTGCCGTGGGGGACGGCATGGGCGTCGACGCCCAGCGCCCGCAGGAGGGTGGCCAGCGCCTCCCGCGGCCCGGCCGGTGCCGCGTCCATGCCCCGCAGGTCGAGGAAGAGCTGTCCGCCGGGGAAGAGCGGGGCGAGGGCGTGGGCGGCGTGGATGCCGAACGCCGTCTTGCCGAGGCCGGGTTGGCCGGAGACGACGACCACGTGCGGGTGCGCGGTGTCCGCTTCCCCGGCCAGGCCGAGCACGGCGGCCAGCGCCCGTTCCCGTGCGGTGAAGTCTCGCGTGTCGCGCGGCAGTTGCAGCGGGAGCGGCACGGGCGGGGAGGTGGGGTTCCCGGGGGCGGCGGCCGGGCGGTCGCGGGCCCGGCCCCGGGCGGCGGCGGCCTCCAGCGCCCGGGCCTCCTCGGCACCCAACGCCAGCCCCCGGGCGAGCAGTTCGACGGTGCGCCGGTGCGGTCCCCGGGTACGGCCCCGTTCCATGTCGGCCAGCGCGCGCACGCTCACCTCCGCGGTGTGGGCGAGCCGTTCCTGACTGAACCCGGCGCGCAGCCGCAGCCCCCGCAGGAGTTCGCCGAACGCGTGTGACACAGGTGCTTCGCTGCTCACGGACCGGCCCCTTCTCTGCTGTGCCGCGGCCGGCACCACCGGCAGAAGTATCCCGGAAGCCCGAACCTGCCGGTGATTCCGCCTGGTTCGGGCCGCGCCGTGTTGGTGGACTTGCCGGAGGACCGCCCGGACCGCGGGCCGGGAAGCGGACGGCCGCGTGCCGTCGGAACCCTTCCCGGCCGGCCGATCGCGGTCCGTTCGTTCACCGAGGACAGCGGAAGGCAGGTACGTCATGGACGGGGGGTCGCGTCATGCGCTTCTCCAGGCGTGAGGGGGGCCGTCGGAGGCGGGTCGCCTCGATGGCACTGGCGGTCGTCTGCTCGGCCGGGGCGGTGCTGGGGGCCCAGCTCCTGGTGTCCGCCGCCCAGGGGCGGGAGACACCGCGGGTGGAGGAGGCCGGTCCGGCCGGTGTGGGGGAGTGGGAAGGGGCGTTCATGCTCTACGAGCCCGTCTGGACCACCGCGCACATCTACCAGAAGGGCCTGAACATCCCGGAGGCGGACACGGGCCTGGTCGTCTCCTACGTCGGCCCGGCCGCACGCAACCCCGGCAAGCAGGGCGACTGGATCGGCATCTACGAACACGGGCGGATCGACAAGGCCCACCGCAAGGACTGGGACTGGGTCTGCCCGAACGAGCACGCCCGCTGCATGTCGTTCGGCTCCGCCATCGTGCCCGCGGGCAACGACGGCCTGGAGTCGGGCAAGAAGTACACCGTCGCCTACTGGCTCGACGACGCGAGCGAGTCGAGCGGGACCCCAGCCGTCACCGTCGACTACGTCGTGCCCTGGTGACCCGCGCCCCGGGCGGCTTTGAGCGCCGTCCCCCAGCCCCGTCCGATTCCTCCGGAAGAGGTTCCTCCCCCATGAGTTCCCCCACGCGTCGCGAGAGACGACGACGCGGATTGCTGCACGCCGCGGCCACCGTCCTCTGCTCCGCGCTGGCCGTCACCGGCACCCAGCTCCTGCTGCCGCAGGCGGCGGAGGGCGCGGGCACCGCGTCGGTCCGGCGCGGCCTCGCGGCGGGTTCCCACCCGAGCGACGGCTTCGACATCATCGACGCGACCTGGACCACGGCGCACATCATCGAGAAGGGCATCCTGCACGCCAAGGACACCGGCCTGGTGGTGACCTACCTGGCACCCGCCGGCCGGAATCCGGGCCAGCGGGGCGACTGGGTCGGCATCTACGAGCAGGGGCAGCTCGACACCCAGCACCGCAGGGACTGGGACTGGGTCTGCCCGAACGAGCACGCGCGCTGCATGGCGTACGGCGCAGCCGCGATCCCCGCCGGGGACGACGGGCTCCAGTCCGGCAGGACCTACACCGTCGCCTACTGGGCCGACGGTGCCAACGAGTCGAGCGGGGCCCCGGCCGCGACGATCGACTACGTGGTGCCGTGGTGACCCCGCGGGCCGGGGCGCGCGGCCGGCGCCCGCGCGGCGCCGCAGCCCGCCGCCTCCTCGCGATCCTCCTCGCCCTCCTGGCCACCGTCACGGTCCTCGGCACGCCCGCCGGGGCGCAGGACGAGGAGGACGACGTGGCCGACGTCTACCTGCATCTCGTGCGGGAGATCGAGGAGGCGGCCCGGGGCGCGGAGCACCCGGCCCCGAACGGGCAGTGGGCGGCGAACGCGACGACCTCCCGGTCGGCCCCGGCGCGGGCCATGCCCTACGACCTCGCCCGCCCGGCCCCGTTCACCCGTGACGGCTACGCCCTGGTCAGCCTCGACCGGCTGCGCAGCAGCGCCAACATGCCGTCGGTCAGCCTGGTCATCGACCTCGGCAGCATGTACGTGATGGGCTTCTACCAGTTCGGGCTCGGTACCTACCGGTTCTTCCACTTCGACGAGTTCGACCCGGCCGTCCTGCCCGCGGGGTTCTTCGGCGCGGTCCACGACCAGGTCCAGGCGCACAATCTGCACTACGAGAGCCGGTACGCCGCGATGGGCGGCCAGAACGTCTGGCAGCGGACCATCGCCGGGCACGACCTGCACACCGCCGTCCAGCAGCTCGCCTACGCCACGCCCACCGCCGCGAGCATGAACGCCCTGGGCACCCACCTCGTCAACCTGATCATGCCGTTGGCGGAGGGATCGCGGTTCAACAACATCAGGGGCGCGTTCCACACGGCGCTGGTGGAGGGCGTGGGCTGGTACGCGGCCGACTACGAGCCGTACATCACCAACTGGTCCCCCATGTCGAGGGTCATCCGTGATGGCTTCTCCTACACCGTGGACATCGACGGCCGGCCCGTCACCCAGTACCTCAGCGTGCTGAGGGCCAACATCAACATCCTCCACCGACCCGAGGGGAGCGGGCCCGCCCAGATGTGCTCGGGCAGCGGGGCCTCCGACTGCGTCACCTCCCTCGCCTCCGGTAACCGTCTCGGCGCCCGGTCCGGCCTGCCGGACTGGACCGGGGCCGGCTACCGGGGCGGCCGGGCGCTGCCCGGACACCAGGAGTACACGGCGGACCAGGCCTGCCGGATCGGCCCGGAGGAACTCGCCGCGACGTACGGGGTGGAGCCCGACGACGGCGTGGACGACTCCGGCGGACTGCAACGCGCGATCGACGACATCCGCGGCCGGTGCGGCGGGGCCAACTTCGACCGCCTGTCACTGATCACCCTGCCCGCCGGGCGGCTCGACGTCACCCGGCAGATCGCCGTGGACGCCGACTACCTGGTGATCCGCGGACAGGGCAGCGACCCGGCCCGCGGCCAGGTCACCCGCATCGTGTTCCGTCCCGGCGCCGACACCCGCTACGACACGCTGACCAGGGACGGAAGCCGCTGGGACCCGGACGCGATGACGTACGAGTCCGGCGCCGACACCGCCAAGGGGGGATGGATCTGGCCGGGCCGCGGGCTGTTCCGCGTCCAGACCCGCGAGGTCGCCCCGCGCTACGCCGACGAGTGGGCCGCCGCCCCGGCCAACCGCAAGGACCTCTACGAGGGTTCGGTCAACCAGCACTGGGCGTCGGGCGTGAAGGTGCGCGGAGCGGCCGGTGACCCGGCCCACGCCGCCAGGGAGGGCGGCCGGGTCATCCACCTGGACGCCAAGGCCGACATGGCACGGTTCCCGGTCGGCGGCCACCTCTGGGTGGGCGCCGCGAACAGCCGCGCCTTCTACGCGCTCCAGGAGGCCACGGACGAGACGCGCTACGAGAACCTGCACATGCGCCAGCAGGTCTTCCGCATCAGCGCGGTGGACGCCGGCAACCGCACGGTCACCATCGACAAGCCCCTGGAGTTCGACCTCCCCGTCGACTCCACCTCCGACGGCTCCGCGCCGATCGGCGGCAGCGTCTACACCAGCAAGGTGACCCCGCTGCGGATGGTGGTGGGCGTCGGCTTCGAGAACTTCGCCTTCACCCAGGAGATGCCGGGCCTGGACCGCGCGCAGGCGAAGAACAACTACGGGAACATGGCACCCGAGTCCGCGATGAACGGCCTCGTCTTCAAGTGGGCCGCGGACTCCTGGGCCCGCGGTGTGCGCGCCGAGATGACGGGCTCGCACCCCATCGTCACCGAGGTCGCCAAGAACCTCCAGTTCGAGCAGAACCACCTGGACGGCGCCTGGAACAAGGGCAAGGGCGGCAACGGCTACTTCCGCGGCAGCCGCGTCTGGGACTCCCTCTACGCCTACAACACCACCCGCAACCTGCGCCACTTCACCCTCCAGTGGTCCTCCTCGGGCAACGTCGTCTACGCCAACGACTTCGACTCGGACCTGAACCTGCACGGAGGCTGGGAACGCCGCAACCTGTTCGAGAAGAACACCGTGCGGGTGCCGTACGAGCACTACTCGGGCAACTGCACGGCCCGTTGCGGCGGTGAGGGCGGCGAGATCGAGGCCGGCACCTGGTACCCGATCTGGTGGGCTGCCGGGGAGAAGGCGTCGAAGTGGGCCGGTTCCTCCGGGCCGCAGAACGTCTTCCACGACAACGTCCTCACCAAGCAGCTCGTCCCCGGCGGGCCCTACGTGGAGTACCTGCCGTACAGCAGGTCGGGGAGCGGCACCCAGCCGGTCCACCAGTTCGGCTCCGCCGCGCAGGATCCGGGCCGCTTCCGGCACCTCACGCGCAACGGCGCCCCGCTCGACGACTGGAACGGCAACGAGACGGAGGACTACTCCAGCGGTGACGCGGGAGTGGACACCTCCCACACCGCGCCGGGTGCCTCGGTGTTCCTGAGGAACCCCGGGTAACGGGCACGGTCCGGGACCGCCTCGCGGCGGGATCGCGAAAGGGGGCTCTTCGGAGCCCCCTTGGTGCCGTTGTGCGGGTGGTTCAGTGGTGGGTGAGGAAGGCGGTCCAGGCGTGGGGGGCGACGGTGATGTGGGGGGCGGTGTCGGGGTTCTTGGAGTCGCGGATGTGCACGGCGGAGGGATGGGCGGCTACCTCTACGCACGCGCCGCCTTCGCTGCCGCTGTGGCTGGACTTGAACCACTGGAGGTTGGTGCCGCTCATGCCTCCCAGGAGATGGTCCAGCAGGTCCCTCGAATCCTCGGCGTTGAGGGCCTGTGTCCACGACAGCGCATGCTTCTGGGCATCGGCAAGCGGTAGCTGAGGTGGCTCGGCCCCTCCCGGCCCTGGGGGCCGGATCCCACAAGTGATGACGTAGTGCTACTGAGACGCCTGCCTCGTCGCCTCGATGAACCGGCTCCAGGCGGCCGGATTGAGACTCAGGCGAGCCCCTTCATGGCGTTTGGTGTCCCTCACCATCACCCTCTGTGAATCGTTGTCGGCCACCTCGACGCAACTGTCGGACTTGGTGTAGGTGCTGGTGCGCCAGTTGGGTTCGATTGTCAAGTTGATCGTCCCCTAGCCGGTCGCCATGCGGGCAAAGTGCTGGATTGCGGCCAGTATCAGGTCCCTGGCGGTCTGCCCGTACACCGCAGCCCGCCTGTGAGACTCGAACACCCTCATGTAGATGTCGATCTCCCGCGGCTGAGTCACGACCATTTCTGCGGAGAACGTCTCCACCATGACGCGCTTGTCGTCAAACACCACGAAGCCGTGCCCGATCCACGTGTTGAGCAGCGCAGAACGCGGGACGATGCCCAGGCTGAGCCGCGGGAGCGCCAGAACGGCCAATAGCCGGTCGAGCTGGGCTCTCATCACCCCGGAGCCACCGTGGTTCGAGTAGAGGGCCTGCTCGCCAAGGAGGACGTTGAAGATCCGATCGCCCTGGTACAGGTACTGCTGTCGTTCGAGCCGCTTCGCCACGGCGGCTTCCATGTCCCCTGGGGTGTCGTACAGGCGTGACACCTCATCGAAGATGGCCTTGGCGTACTCGGCGGTCTGGAGCGTGCCCCAGACGACGTTCGGTTCCCAGATGCGGAAGACCTTGGTCTTCCTGTAGAGCGGTAGGGACTGCTTCTGGCGTCCTTCGGCCCCGGTCTGGAGCAGTCGCCGCCACTCCAACCACAGCTCGTCAATGTGGCGGACCGTCGCGATGAGGTCGTGGACTTCGGCTTCGTGCCCAGTCTTCTGGCACCAGACACGGATGTCGGCCTCGGAAGCGTTCTGCTTGCCGTTCTCGATGCGAGAGACCTTGGATTCCTGCCAACCGGTCGCAGCGGCGAAGGCCCGGCCGCTGCTGAATCCCGCGTCCTTGCGGAATCCACGCAGCCGGGCTCCCAACGCCTCTCGCGTCTCTTGTGCTTGGTTGTTCACGGAAGGATCAAGGCTTGTACTCGGAGTGGGGAACGGCGGAGGCCCAGAGCAGATCCCGCACACGGACGCATTCGGCGACGACGGCAGGGGTGTCGATCAGCTCGTTCCCGATGAACCGTCCTGAGTCGTTGAAGTGCCCCACGGCGATGATCGAGTCATCGAACAGCCACCAGTCATTTCCGCCTACGGGGAAGGCCAACCCCTCGGGCAACCGGTGCCGTGGATACCACCTGACGGACTCGCCGGCCTCCTCGTTGACGTGTGCTGTGACGTACTCCCACTGGATGTACGGAGTGTGCGGTTCGGTGACGACTCGCACCCGACGCATGGACTTGCCTGCGCCGGTGACGCGCCTTACGAGCTGCGTCCACGGCTCCATGTACGAGTGGTCCAGGGGCTCGCCTCGAAGCCAGCTCGCGTAGGGGCCGTCCTCTACCGGGACTGAGTAGTCGTCCCTCAGCTCCAGATGGAAGGCGCCGTGCTCACAGCTGTCAAACAGCTGGTTGCGCTCGGCGCTGGAGATCAGCTCCACGCGGTTCCTCCAGTAGCGCGGTGATCGCGGCCCTGGGGACCTCGACCACGGTCTCGTAGTCCGGGATTTCCATCTGTGCCAGTGCCTCGGTGTCGGTCACCTCCTGGCCCTGCACAACGTACGTACCTCCAGGAGTGAGGACCATAAGGGGGTCCTCAAGGCGCTTGAACTCTTTGGAGGGAAGCCCGTCTTTCGTCAGGTGTTCGAACAGCTCGGTGGGCACCTCCACGGCCGTCTCGCCCTCGCGGATGGTGAGCTGCATCAGCAGGTCATTCGCGAGGATCTTCCAGCCCTGGACGAGGTACGTGTCCCGATCCGTGGCGTAGAGAGTCGGGCACTCTCCCCCTTGGGAGTTCTTACCAAGGAACCGTAGCTTCATGGCTGCTCTCCTGTCCGCTGCCTTGCGCTGGATTGCGCGGCCCTCCAAGCGTCGAGTAGAGGTTCTATGCCGTCAATCTTCCCACCGCAAACTGGTGCAATCTTCTTGGGACTTGGGCGCCAGCCCCTCTACGTTCACCTTCGGACCCAACCCGCTGAGGCGGCACCGAGGGGAGAGTCGTGGTGGCCAGCATGACCGAGGCACGTGAAGCAGCTGGGATCGACAGCTTGGCGCTCGACGTCGACACGTTCGGGGACACCGTCACTCTGGTTCAGCTCATGGAGCTGAGCACGTCGACCCGATCAGACATCGACGCCAGGACCAACGAACTCGTCAGCCACCTGTGTGAGCTGCTGGCCGAGGACATGTGGGAGGGCGACGAGGAGACGAGCAAGCTGTTCGGCAAGGCGTACAGGCATCTGATGCTGTCCAAGCGGCCCACCCCGGAGACGTCCGCCTACGACGCCTTCACCTTCATGCGGAAGACGGCGACTCACGCTGATGCACTGCTGAGGGTCTATGCGGCGAAGAACGGGACTGGCCCACAGTGAGAGCCGTCCTTCGATACGTGCTCGCCCTGGAGGACAAGGTCCAGGACGGCCCGAGCGCCACCAGGGCGAGCCCTGCAACACGCATCACCTCGAAATCGGAAAAGACGAACGAGAGGTAAGCGAATGACCGCCATTGCAGAGGCGCCAGTCACCAAGAACACGGGCACGTGCGGCCTGGTCTGGCTGGACCTCACCCGGATGTGTCAGCTCAAGTGCCGCCACTGCCACAACCATTCCGGGTCGGACGGGACGCACGGCACCATGACCGCCGAGGACTGGACGCGGGTCCTCAACGAGACCGCAGCGGCCGGCATTCCCCAGGTCCAGTTCACCGGGGGCGAGGTCACCATGCACCCCGACGCGCCGTCCCTGATCGAGCACGCGCTGAAGCTCGGCCTGGACGTCGAGGTGTACAGCAACATGGTTCACCTGAGCGAGGACTGGTGGAAGCTGCTTCGGCGGAAGGGCGTCAGCCTGGCCACGTCGTACTACGGCTCGGAGGACGCGCACAACGCAGTCACCGGGCGGAACAGTCACGCCCGCACCCGCGCGAACATCGTGAAGGCGGTGACGAACAAGATCCCGATCCGCGTCTCCGTGATCGTCTCCGGCCCCTCTGACACCGGCGACGAGACCCGGCGGGAGCTTCGGGCCCTGGGTGTCCGTACCATTCACGTCGACCACGTCAGGCCCTTCGGACGCGCGGCGAACGGACAGGAGCAGTGCACGGACGGTCTCTGCGGGCGGTGCGGGGACGGGCGGGCGTCCGTCGCTCCGGATGGCAAGGTGTCGCCGTGCGTGTTCTCGACCTGGATGGGCGTGGGGAACGTTCAGGATGCGCCGCTCGGCGCTATCCTCGGCGGCCCGGAGATGGCACAGGCCAACGCGACCATCCGACAGGGGCGGGATCTCAGCATCTCGTACAGTTGCGGCCCCGACAGTCCCTGCGGCCCGGACAACGACAGCGGTGGCGGCGACGAAAGCGAGTGCTCGCCGGGCTTCCCCGGTAGTTCGTGCTCCCCGAGGAACTGAAAGGCACATGGACACCAACCGCCCCGAATCCGCAATCCGACCTCTCATCCGGGAGCACACGGGCCCGGTGATCGCGATCCGTCGGACCGAACACGGCAACAGCTCAGATCTGACCGCCATCGTCGAGTGCGAGAACGGCCCTTTCTTCATCAAGGCTGTCCGCAATCGGCCCGGCGGTCGGCGGGACTCCCTCGTCAGGGAGCGGATGATCGATGCCGCCCTTGTCCACATCGCACCGCCCCTGTTGTGGGATGTGGACGCCGAAGACTGGTTGGTCCTGGGCTACGAAGTGGTCGACGGCCGGTCGGCCGACTTCGCGCCCGACTCGCCGGATCTTCCCCTGGTGGTCGACACCCTCGCGCAGATTGGTCGCGTGCCCCTTCCGGCGTTCGCCCGAGACTGGACGGAGAGCCGGTGGGACCGGTTCGCCGCGGACGGTTCGGAAGCCGAGCTGTTCCGGGGTGACTCGCTTCTCTACACGGACATCAACCCGCACAACCTGCTCGTACAGGGATGGCGCGCCTGGGCCGTGGATTGGGCGTGGCCGACCAAGGGGGCCGGGTTCATCGATCCTGCGCTTCTGGTTCTCCAGCTCATCGCGGCCGGTCACACCCCGGCGAGCGCAGAGAAGTGGGCGGCCCAGTTGCCCGCGTGGCACAGGGCGGCTGCGGGGGAAATCAACGCCTTCGCCGCCGCCAACCTGCGGATGTACGGCGCGTTTGCCGAGCGGAAGCCGGATGAGGACTGGCTGAAGTCCATGGTCGCCGCATGCGAGGCGTGGACCGGCTATCGGGGCATCACCGCCACATGAATCAAGCGCGAACTGCCGAAGGGACGCCCGCCGTGTCCCAGAAGCCGGACGACCCCCCACACTGAACTTGGGTTCTAGTGGTTGTCGCAACACCCCAGCTCAAGGGGTGCGATGGACGTCGAGATCCGAGGAGACCGGACTCCGCAAGGTCCCAGGAAGCCGTCACGGGAGCGGGAGGCATGCTCCCGGCTCGTGCAGCAGGGATACAGCAACACCGCGGCGTGCCGGATCGTCGGCGTTGACCGCAGGTCGGGCAACAAGTGCCGCAACGGCCGCAGTGCCGACGGGCGGCAGAAGGCGGCACCACCGATCCACGTGGTGGTGCCGCCTTCCGGGACGGTGTCCCGTCGAGCGGTGTAGCAGCGATCTCTGCATAGCCCCTTGAACCACCAGATCGTCTCGCAGGCCGTGGTCATCGCCACCGGCATCACTGAGGACGGCGGCGCCGGTGACGCGAAAGGGGGCTCTTCGGAGCCCCCTTGGTGCCGTTGTGCGGGTGGTTCAGTGGTGGGTGAGGAAGGTGGTCCAGGCGTGGGGGGCGACGGTGATGTGGGGGGCGGTGTCGGGGTTCTTGGAGTCGCGGATGTGCACGGCGGAGGGGTGGGCGGCTACCTCTACGCAGTCGCCGCCGTCGCTGCCGCTGTACGTGGACTTGCGCCAGTCGTAGGCGACCTCCAGGCAGTTGCCGCCGTCGCTGCCGCTGTAGCTCGACTTGAACCACCGAAGTGCGGTGCTGCTCATTGGTCTCCTAGCAAACGTCCCAACAGGTTCCTCGTATCTTCGGGGTTGAGGGCCTGTGATCGCAGCATCCCACACCTCTGGGTGAGGATCGCCACCTCATCGGGATTGGCGATCAACTGACTGCCCCGCTGTGTCTCCGTGTAGGCCAAGCGCTGGTAGTCGGGTGTCTCCAGAAGGACGAAGGGACCGTCCAGTGCCGCGTGAGCGGTGCGGCCCAGGGGAAGAACCTGGATGGTGAGGCCGGGCAGCTCCGAGTACTCCAGCAGATGCTTGATCTGCTCCCTGTAGACCGTGCTGCCTCCGAGGCGGTCGTGCAGCACTGCCTCCCAGACGATGAAGCAGGTGATCGGTGGCTCGGGGCGATGGAAGATGGCCTGGCGCTCTCTGCGGGCCGCCACATGCAGTTCTGCCTCTTCCTCACTGAGCCGGGGCACGCGGCTGTGAAACACGGCTCGTGCGTATTCCGCTGTCTGGAGCAGTCCCGGCAGCACTTGGTTCTCGTAGGACGAGATGGCGATGGCCTCGCGCTCGCAGTCGAGGTACTCCTCCGCCCAGAGCGGGATGAGGTCGATCTCCGGCATCCTGCTGAGGGCAGTGGACAGCGCCCCCTTCGTGTCCAGCAGCTCGTCCAACTGCTCCGCCAGGTCGGACTTGAGGGGGCGGCGGCCCTGTTCGATGGAGGCGATCTGCTGCTCGCCGACGACGAAGCGCTCCCCGAGCGCCTTCTGGGTGAGTCCGGCGTTCTGCCGGTACAGGGCGAGCAGCGCGCCCACCATCTTCATCGCGGAGGCGTTCCTCCGCGCCGCGGTTGCCATGAGATCGAACTCCCCGTCGACGTGCCTGCGTTCACTTTCCCGCAGCCGTACAGCGCCCCTGTACGGACGTGCGCTCTGTTCCATGATGGGCACAGAGCGTGACTCTGGTCTCGTGAACTGCGAGAATCAACCCCCGTCCCTCCGTGAACACTTCTACCTCCGCAGTCGGCGGTCCGTGCCCGCCGCCCGGAGGTTCGCCCGTGCGGCGCTGACGGACTGGGACGTGCGCGAACGTGTCGACGAGGCGCTGCTCTGCGTCAGCGAACTCGTCACCAACGCCCTGCTGCACGGAGTGCCGCCCGGCCGGGGCCTGCTGCTGCGGCTGCTGCTGGGCGACGGCGTGCTCCGCGTGGAGGTGCACGACAGCGGCGACGGCGTACCGGCGATGCCGGTGATCAACCTGCGGGAGCCGGTGGAGGGCGGCCGGGGCCTGTTCCTGGTGTCGCTGGTGTCGGACGCCTGGGGGGTGGCGGAGCGGCGCCCCGGAAAGATCGTGTGGTGCGAGTTCGCGCTGGTGGAGGCGCGGGCGGCCCCCGACGCCGTGCCCACGCTCGCCGCTCCCGCGACCGTGCCCCCGCTCGCGGCCCCGTCCGCCGCGGACGGCGCCTGCGAGGTGGTGCGGACGGGGTCCGATCGTTGATCCCGTGACGGGTCGTCGAGGGCCGGCGGAGGTGGTGCGGGAGCCGACGGCGCTCCTGCTGCCGGGACCGGGACCGGGGCCGGGGCCGGGGCCGGGGGTCGGCCCGGTCCCGGCTCCAAGGAACCGGGACCGGGCCGGGATTCGGGCGCGACCCGCGTCAGCAGGTGAGCCCGGACCCCGGCGCCGTGCCGACGATCGCGGTGATCCGCTCGTACCGGGCGACCCTCGACGCCACCGACTCCGGGTTGCCGCCGTCGCACTCCAGTGCTCCGTTGAGGGAGCGGATGGTCTGGCCGAAGCCCGCGCCGCCGACCATCGCCTCGTGCGAGGTCATCGTGCCGGGGCCGTTCTGGGTGTTCCAGTACCAGAGGGCGGTCTGCCAGGCCACCGACGGGTCGCGCTCCACCATCCAGGGGTCGTTCAGCAGATCCAGGCCGAGCGCGTCACCGGCGGCCTTGTAGTTGAAGTTCCAGCTGAACATGATCGGGCCGCGGCCGTAGTACGCCTTCTGTCCCGCCGGGCAGCCGTAGGGCTGGCTGTAGTCGCACTTGCGCCAGTAGTTGTCCTCGTTGATCTCCTTGACGTACCGCAGCCCGACCGACTCGAAGTCCGCGTGCGTCAGGAAGGCGGCGGCCTCCCGCGCCCGGGTCTGGGGCGTGCCCGTGTTGGCGAAGCGCGGGTAGGCGTGGAGCGCGTCGATCAGCCCCTGGTACGTGTAGAAGGGGTTGCGCTCCGGGAAGATGGCGTCGAACTGCGCCTCGCTGATGACGAAGTCCGACATCCCTCCGGCGCAGGCGCCCCGGTCGGCCCAGACGCCGGTGGCGCCCGGATTCTCGTTCTGCGTCCACCACTTGGCGCTCCAGTTGCGCCCGTGGTGGGAGACGGTGCCTCCGGACGGGTAGGCGGTGGTGGCGCTCCACGGCGCCGCGCAGGCGGGCGGGTCCCCGGCCGCCGCGGCGGGGGCGGCGGTGGAGACCCCGGCGGGGAGGAAGGCGGCCGTGGCGACGACGGCGCCCAGTACGGTCAGGAACCTCTTGATGCGTTTCAGCGCTGCTCACTCCTTCGGCGCGGCGCGCCGAGCACCTCGGCGGGCCCACATGACGTGCCGTCACTCAATCCTTATTGGTCTGGACCTGTCAAGGTCTGGACCAGTCATGCGCGGGGTCCGGAGGCGGACGGTTCCCGTCCGCCTCCCCGCGCCGCGCGCCCGGCACCGGCGGTCACGCTCCCTCCGTCTGCCGCGCGGTCCACGCGGAGCCCCCGTCGTGGACCCGCTGACATGTGACGAGCCGTCAAGTCAGGCATGGGGCAAGGCCCGACGGGCGTTCTCGTCCGCGATCCGGCGGACGGTTTCCGGGCCCACCCGGCAGCAGCCGCCCAGGAGCCGGGCGCCGGCCGCCCGCCAGGCGCGCACCCGCTCCGGGGTGAAGGAGGACCGCCCGGTCCAGGCGCCGGCCGCCGCGTCCCAGGTCTCCCCGCTGTTGGGGTAGGCGACGACGGGCTTGCCGGTGACCCGGGAGGCGGTGGCCACGGCGCCCTCCGCGTCCTCGGGGGCGCAGCAGTTGACGCCGACGGCGATGATCTCGTCGGCGTCGGCGGCCAGGGCGTACGCCTCGTCGAGCGGCTGCCCGGCGCGGGTGCGGTCACCCGCGACGGTGTACGAGAGCCAGGCGGGGACGCCGAGCCCGCACACCGCGCGCAGCAGGGCGACGGCCTCGTCGGTGTCCGGGACGGTCTCCAGGGCCAGCACGTCGGGGCCTGCGGCGGCCAGCGCCTCCAGCCGGGGGCGGTGAAAGCGTTCCAGCTCCGCCGGGGTGAGCCCGTAGCGGCCCCGGTACTCGGAGCCGTCCGCGAGCATCGCGCCGTAGGGACCCGCGGACGCGGCGACCCACAGCGGGCGGTCGGCCCCGGCCCGCCGGGCCGCCTCGCGGGCGAGGTCCAGGCCGAGCGCGAGCAGCCGGGCGGCCTCCTCGCGGCCCGTGCCCCGGCGGGCGAAGCCCTCGAAGGTGGCCTGGTAGGTGGCGGTGATCGCCACGTCGGCGCCCGCCCGGAAGTAGGCGAGGTGCGCGGCGACGACCGCCTCCGGGTCCTCCGCGAGCAGTCGCGCGGACCAGAGTCCGTCGCTCAGGTCGTGCCCGGCCGACTCCAGCTGGTTGGAGAGGCCGCCGTCGAGCACGAGCGGCCCGGCGGCCAGGGCCCCGGCGAAGGAGGGCCGGTGCGGGGTGTCACGGGACATGCCCCCGACGCTAACCGAACCGGACTCCGGCGGCCCCGGCCCCGGTCTCCCGCGTGGCCCCGGCCCCGGTCTCCCGCGTGGCCCCGGCCCCGGTCTCCCGCGTGGCCCCGGCCCCGGTCTCCCGCGTGGCCCCGGGCCGGGTCTCCCACGCCGCTCCGGTACGGGTCTCGCGGGCGGTGCCGGCCCTGGTCCTCGCGCCGTCATGGTCCGGGTCTCCCGGGTGGTCCGGTCCCGGTCCTCGCGCCGCTCCGGCCTCGCTCCTCCTGCCGCCCTGGTCCGGTCCCTCGCGGGGCCCCCGCCCCGGTTCCCGTGCCGCTCGCGCCGCCCGCACGCGCCCGTACCCCGGTGCCGGGCGTGTGCGGGCCGGGCCCCGAGTACGGCCGGGCGTCGCGTCACCCCAGTTCGCGGACGGCCCTGGCGACGGCGCGGATCAGGGCGTCCCGGCTCGCCTTGGCGATCTCGATGACCTCCGGGCCGAGCCCCGCGCTCCTGACCGGTTCCTGCTTCGCCAGGCGGGCGATCCCCTTGGCGCCCAGGGGGGTGCCGGGAAGCGGATCGGGCAGCATGGACAGGTCCTCGGGGGTGAGGTGGCCGAAGACCTCCTGCGTGAGCGCCTCCATGGCGGCGGCGCTCGTGCTCGTGAGCCCGTTCGCCGCCGAGACCCGGTCCCGCCACTCCTGGGGCCTGGCGTGGGTCTGGGTGAGGGTGAACAGCTGCTTGACCGTGTCCTTGGTGACGCGGGACCCGGCGGGGTGGGACCCGACGTTCTCCCCGACCCGGCCCATGTCGGTGGAGATCGCGAACCGGGAGTCGAAGGCCGCCGTGACGCCGCTCCGCCTCGCGGTCAGCGACTCCACCAACTGCTGCCCCTCCTGGTTCCCCCGCCCGAAGCCGACGCCCTGCTCCAGGTTGTCCTCCCAGTCCTGCACCTTCACGAAGGTGCTGGGCTCGGGATAGTAGACCGAGGCCGGGTTCACCCGGGCCATGGCGTCCCGGACGGCCAGGTCGACCCGGCTCGCGTGCCAGACCAGGATGTCGTCGGGGGCGGTCCTGCGGTTCGCGGGGGAGGTGTAGCCGCCGCTGAACACGTCCGGCTTCTCATCGAGGGCACCCAGGTGCTCGGTGGCGGCGGTGAACAACGGGCCCGCCTCGGTCGCGAAGGAGTCGGTGTCGGAGTCGCCGGTGTGCAGGTAGACGTGTTCGTTCCCGGCCTCCCGCAGCCCCGCGATCATGTCGTTGGTCTGGGGCGCGCGCAGGATGCGGGTCCTGATCTGGCCGTAGGGGATGGTCCGCTGGTTCGTCTCCCGGGCCTCGGCGGCGTCGTCGGCCCAGGTGAACCCGATGACCGCCACCCGGAACCGGTCGTCGCCCCACGCCTGGCGGAAGTCGGTGACCTTCTGGTTCAGCAACGCCTGCGCGGCCTGGGTCTCCCCCTGGTTCCACACCCGGACGTTCACGCCGATGACCAGGGCGAAGCGGTCCGCGAGGACGGTTCCGCCGGTGAAGCCGGTCGCGTACTTCTCCGCGACGGCCACGAGGTCCAGCGTCGGGCCGAGCTTGGCGGGGACGATGGCGACGGTGCCCACGGACGCGGGTTCCGCGCCCTCCGCGGGCTGGCCGAAGGCACCCGCGGTCGCCTCCCCGGCCAGACCCTCCAGGACCGGGGCCCGCTGCACGTCCGGGACGCTCCCCGGCACGGTCCGGGCCGCGCCCCGGTCCGCCGCCCGCCGTGGCGCTCCGGCCGCCGCGGGGGCGGCCCGCATCACCCGGGCCGCGGTCGCCTCGGCCTCGTGCTCGAAGCGGTCGGAGGGGTCGGAGACCTTGAGGCCGGACGCGTCGACGGTCCCGGCGACGGGGCCCGAGCGCTGCTGGACGACGTGGGTGAGTTCATGGGCCAGGGTGTGCCGGTCCCCGCCCCCGTCGCCGAGGACCACGTGGTTGCCGCTGGTGTAGGCGCGGGCGCCGACCTCGGCGGCGGACGCCCGGGCCGCGCCGTCGTCGTGGACGCGCACATCGGAGAAGTCGGCGCCGAGCCGGGCCTCCATGTCGGCGCGGGTGGTGTCGTCCAGCGGGCGGCCGGGGGTGCGCAGGACGGCGTGCACGGCGGAGCGCTGCACGCTCTCCGCCCCGCCGCCGCCGTCGGCCCGGCCGCGGTCCCGGTCCGCTTCCCCGGGCCCGGGCTCCGCTTCCCGCGGCCCGGGCCCGTCCACGGCGTGGCCGGAGCGCCGCAGCATCCGGACGACGGCCGCGTTGCCGACGGCGCGCTGGAGCGCCGCGAGCCCGAGCGGTGACGTCCCGGCCGCGGTCCCGGGGGCGCGGGATGTGGTGGTGCGGGCGTCCTCCGCCCGTGCGGTCCTGCGGTTCTCCTGGGCGTGCACAGGGGGCCATCCTCGCGTAGTAGGGGGCGACCCCTCCTGGATACGCGGTGGCCGATCCCGGAACCAGGACCCTGAGGGCAGAGCGGGGTGGCCGGACGGGCAGGACGGGGGCGCGGGGCGGTGGGGGCGGGACCGGGGGCGCCCGGCGGGGTGGGGGACCGGGCGGGACCGGGGCGGTGGAGCGGAGCGGTGGGTGCGCGGCGGGGTACGGGACGCGCCGGGACGCCTAGAGTCATGATCATGTCGAACGAGCAGTCGAACCCCCAGCCGCCGCCGGAAGGCCGGCCCCCGCCCTACGGGCCCCCGCCGGGACCCCCCGGACCGGCCCCCCACGGGGCCCCGGGACCGCACACCGCCCCCTACGGGTCCCCTTACGGGAGTGGGCCGGCCACCGGTCACCAGCCGCCGTACGGCGGCATGTACCCGCCGGCGCCGTATCCCCCGTACGGGCCGTACACCATGCCCGGGACCGTGCGGGCCGCGCAGATCGTCATCTGGTCGATGAGCGGCCTGGTGCTGATGCTCATGCTGGCCGGGGGCTACGACGCCGGGCCCCGGCTGGCGGGCGCGCTGTTCGGCACCAACCTGATGGGCTGGGCGCTGTGCGTGCTCGCCTTCTTCTACCCGTCCCACGGCAACGGCGTGCGGATCGCCTCCATCGTGCTGGCCAGTGTGCAGATCGTGATGTCGGTGGCCGGGCTGACCGGCCGCCTGGCCGGGGTGAACCTGGCGCTGTTCGGCTCCATCGCCCTGCTCGTCCTGCTGAACCAGGGCACCGCCAAGCGCTGGTTCCTGCGCCCGCGCGGACCCGTCCCGCCGTACCACCGCTGAGCGGCGGGAGGGCCGGACGGCCCGCGTGGTCCGCGCGACCCGCGGCCGGTCCGCGCCGGGCACGCGGGGCGCGGGGCGGGACGCGGGGCGACGGGTGAGCGTGGGGGAGCCCCGGGAGGGGTACGGGAGGCTGCGGCGGGGCGGACGGGGACCACGGGCCCGCCGCCCACGCCCGGCCCCCCCCCGCGCGACCCGCCGGGCGCGCCGGAGGGGCCCCGGCCGGACCGGTCCGGCGGCGGGGGCATACCGTGAGAAGCCGAGCGAGTCAGCCGTGAGGAGACAACGGGATGGGCAGCCGCACCGCGCTGGTCGAGGATCTGATGGAGCGCTTTCCGCACGTACCGCGGGAGGCCGTCATCAAGGAGGACCTGCTCCGCGGCGGGGTGGCCTTCGACCCGTCGGCCCTGAGCGACAACGAGGGCGGCGAGGTCAAGCCGAAGTCCTACTTCATCTTCTCCTTCGACCACGGCACCCTGCCGGAGCTGGGCGAGGCCGCGCTGCGCCGCCCGCCGGAGGAGATCATCCTCACCGGCGGCCCCTACGAGCTGCGCCGCACCGTGGTCTCCGTGCGGGTGAACCCCGCCTCGCCGTACCGGGTCGCCGCCGACGAGCACGGCATGCTCGGCCTCTACCTCGACGGCAGGCGGATCTCCGACGTGGGCGTGCCGCCGATGCCCGAGTACTACCGGCACACCCTGTCCAACGGGAAGTCGGTGATGGAGGTCGCCCCCACCATCCAGTGGGGCTACCTGATCTACCTGACGGTCTTCCGCGTCTGCCAGTACTTCGGCGCCAAGGAGGAGTGCCAGTACTGCGACATCAATCACAACTGGCGCCAGCACAAGGCCGCGGGCCGCCCCTACACCGGCGTCAAGGACGTCGACGAGGTGCTGGAGGCCCTGGAGATCATCGACCGGTACGACACCCAGAAGGCGTCCACCGCCTACACCCTCACCGGCGGCGCCATCACCAAGACCGTCGGCGGACGCGACGAGGCCGACTTCTACGGCCGCTACGCCAAGGCCATCGAGGAGCACTTCCCCGGCCGCTGGATCGGCAAGGTCGTCGCCCAGGCGCTGCCCAAGGACGACGTGCAGCGCTTCAAGGACTACGGGGTGCAGATCTACCACCCCAACTTCGAGGTGTGGGACCGGCGCCTGTTCGAGCTGTACTGCCCCGGCAAGGAGCGCTACGTCGGCCGCGACGAGTGGCACCGGCGCATCCTCGACTCCGCCGAGATCTTCGGCGCCCGCAACGTGATCCCGAACTTCGTGGCCGGGGTGGAGATGGCCGAGCCGTTCGGCTTCACCAGCGTCGACGAGGCGATCGAGTCCACCACCGAGGGGCTGCGCTTCTTCATGTCGCACGGCATCACGCCCCGGTTCACCACGTGGTGCCCCGAGCCGACCACCCCGCTCGGCAAGGCCAACCCGCAGGGCGCGCCGCTGGAATACCACATCCGGCTGCTCCAGGCGTACCGGCAGACCATGGACGACTTCGGCCTCGCCTCGCCCCCCGGCTACGGCGAGCCGGGCGCCGGGCGCGCGGTCTTCTCCGTCAGCTCCTTCATGGACAGCCTGCCTGCGGACGAGACCGCGGAGGTCTGAGCGTCCGACCGCCGCCCGGCCCCGGCCCGCCCGGGGCGCGGGCGGTGAGGCTCACCCGGGGGCCCAGCCAGACGGTGTCGCCGTCGTGGAGGGGCTCCGGCCGGCCCGGCACCAGCACCCGGTCGTTGACGCGCACGCCGTTGGTGGCGCCCTGCGGGACCTCCGTGACCGTGGCGGAGCCGTCCTCGGCGTGGGCGACGCTGGCGTGCCGCCCGGACACGCTGGTCTCCCCGGCGAGCAGCGCGGCGGCCTCCGGCGCCCACTCCGCGTCCCGCCCGAGGCGCAGCTCCCCGCCGGGCACCACGTCCAGGTGGTGGCCGGCGCCCCGGAACACCAGGCGGAGGGCGGCGCCCGCGCCGGGTTCCGGGGCGGCGGTGACGGGGGAGAGGCAGGCCGGGCAGGTGAGGACCGCCCGGGGGAGCGGGGCGCGGCACCGGGGGCAGCGCGTGAGCGGCGCGGGGTCCGGCCGGGGCGGCGAAACCGGACGCGCGGGAGGCCGTGCGGCGGGGGCCGCGGGGCCGGGACGCAGGGGGCTGGCCGAGGCGAAGCGGACGAGACCGTCGTCCTCGTCGTCATCGTCGTACTCCTCCTCGTGTTCCTCGTCGGGACCGTGTCCGTGGGCGTCCGGACCGTCGACGCCCGGACCGTGGGTCTTCGGACCGCCGGCGTGCGGGGCCGCGCCGTGGACGTCCGGGCCCTGGACGTCCGGGCCCTGGGCGTGGGGGGCCGGACCCCGGGCGTCCGGGGTCCACGTGGGGGCGTTCCGGCCGTGGCCGTGTGCGTGCCCGGGTGCGGGGGAGTCGCCGTGGTCCATGCGGCCGTCGGGGCCCGCGTCCCGGTCCGGGTGACCGTCCGCGTCCCGGTCCGCGTCCCCGTCCGCGTCCCCGTCCGGGGGCCGGTGCGGGGCCGCGTCCGGGCCGGGGCGGGCGTCGTCGGAGCGGGTCACGGCGCTCCGCTCCCCGGGGCGGTGCCGGGCGCGAAGCCCACCTCGATCTCCACCCGGCCGGACGCGTCCTGGGTGACGTCGGAGACCACCGCCACCGCGCCCGGCGGCAGGTGCGGTGCCCCGAACAGCGCCCGGGCCAGCGGGTTGACGAGGTGCGTCTCCAGGACCATCCCGATGCCCCGGCCGCCCTTCCACGGGTCCTTCGTGCAGTGCGCGAGCAGCACCTCGCGGGCCTCCTCCGTCAGCTCCAGGGAGATCCCGTGCCCCTCGGCCAGCTGCCGCTGGATGTTGCCCACCTGGAGGTCGAAGATCCGCTCGGCGATCTCGGTGGAGATGAAGCCGAAGACCACCACGTTCCCGCCGAGCCGGTTCATCAGCTCCGGACGCCCCACGACCCGCTCGAAGTGCTCCTTGATGTTCCGCAGGACCTTCTCCTGCAACTCCGGGTACGGCGTGTCCGGGAACACCAGCGGCTGCCACTCCTGGGTCCGCGGATCGGTGCGCTGCACCCCGAGGTTGGAGGTGAAGATCAGCACGCACTCGCTGAAGTACGTGGTGACGCCCTGACCGTCGGTGAGCCGCCCGTCCTCCAGCACCTGGAGGAACTTGTCCAGCACGCCCTTGTCGGCCTTCTCGATCTCGTCGAAGAGGATCACCCGGAACGGGTTCTCCCGCACTGCCGTGGTGAGTTCGCCGCCCGCCTCGTACCCCACGTAGCCCGGCGGGGCCCCCACCAGCCGGTCGGCGGAGTGCGACGCCGAGAACTCGCTCATGTCGAAGCGCAGGTACGCCTGGTCGCTGTCGAACAGCACCGACGCCACCGCCTTCGCCAGCTCCGTCTTGCCGGTGCCCGTCGGCCCGGCGAAGAACAGCACGCCGCGCGGCCGGTGGCCGGGGCTGGTGGCCTGCGCGCCGGACAGGCCCAGCGCGGCCCGCTTCAGGATGTCCAGCGTCATCGCCACGGCCGCCTCCTGGCCGAGCACCCGGCGCGGGATGGACAGCGGGTTGGCCGGGTCCTCCCCGTCGACGATCCGCTGCCGCACCTCGTCCCGGCTCCACGGGTTCTTCTCCACCCCGAGCCGGTAGACGCGGACGGCGTCCGGCATGGCCTCGAACGGGATGCGCCGGGCCAGCGCCAGCCGCAGGCTCTCCCGCATCGCCGTCAGGCTCATCCCCGTGGCGGTGCGGGCGAAGGCGGTGACGGCCTCCGCCGCCTCCCGCTCCGGCGTCCGCCGCGCGGACGGCACCGCCCGCACGTAGCGGCGCCGCAGCACCCGTGCCATGCGGTGCCGCTCGTCGGCGTCCGGCTCGGGCACCGCGACGGTGCGGATGCGCTCACTGCCGGTCAACAGCCAGGTGGGCAGGTCGCGTTCGCCGTCGGCGAGCCAGATCACCGGGTTGAAGAGGGCGGGCTGTGCCTCCCCGCCGGGGACCGGCGGCGCCTGCACCGGCTTCGCCTCGGCGGCGAGCTGGAGGCAGGAGAGGAAGAAGTCGCGCTCCTCGGGCGTCAGCCGGGCCACGTCCCCGACCAGCCGCGAGGCGTGGTCGATCACCAGGGCCACCCGCAGCGGCGGCAGCGTCCGGTCCGAGCGGACCGCGCCGCGCCGCTCCTCCCAGCCGGACGTGATGTCCCGCAACTGCCGCATGGTGTGTGCCAGTTGAGAGGCGTTGGCGCCCGGGAAGGTCATCGTCTCCAGCAGGGTCAGCACCGCTTCCCGCACCGACTCGTCGGCCTGCATCACCTGCACGCCCCGCACCTGGTCGCACAGGAGCAGCGCCTGGTACCCGAGCGGCAGCAGCCGGTTCCACAGCACCTCCAGCAGCTCCAGCGGATGGTCGCGGTCGCGGATGCGGACCAGGTGCAGGTCCCGGAAGTTGCCGTGCAGGACGTACTGCGCGTGCACGCTCAGCGTGCCCGCCAGCTCCTCCATGAACAGCGGGAAGCGCGCCGCCGGTTCGGGGCCGTGCTCCCCGCCGCGCTCCTCCTCCCGCGCCCGTTCCGCGCCCGCTCCGTGCTCCGGACGGCGGTCCGCCTCCGGACGTGCCGTGCGCTGCTTGTCCAGCTCCATGTGTCCCTCCCCGCGCGGTGGTCCCCGCGGCGTTCTCAGCGGCGGTCGTCGCCCACGGTGCGGTGCCTGGGGGCAGGTGCGGGCTCGCGCCGGGAGGAGCGCCGCTCCTCGTCGGCGAGCGTGCCGTCCGTCCCGCGCTCCGCCGCCAGGTCCGGCCCGTCCAGCACCACCGCGCCGTCCTCGCCGGGCAGGCCCGGCCGGGCCCCCTCGGCCTGTTCGATCCGGAAGTCCATGCCGATCCCCAGCTCCGCTGCCAGGGCCGTGATCTCACCGAGCCGCTCCCGGGTCTCGGCGCACCGCAGGTCGTCCAGCTCCCGCTGCCCGGGGCCGCGTTCGCCCGGACCGCCCCGGTACATGGTGGCCACCCGCAGGGCCCCGCCGGTCACGCTCATCCGCAGCCAGTGCCCGGGGCCCCAGCCGTCCGGCGTCCAGTCCACCCGCAGCTCCTGGCCCTCCGGCCGGGTGGCGTCGGCCGGGCCGCCGTACCGCTCGGACAGCTCCGCGATCACCCGGGCGCACTGCGTCCGGAGGTACAGCGCCTCCAGCAGGGACAGCCGCTCGGCGACCCGCCGCTCGACCAGACGCCGTTCCCCGGCCTCCAGCCGTCCGCCCCGCTCCAGCACCCGGACCAGCGGTTCCACCGCGTCCGGCGCCCCGGGCAGCGGCTCCGCGCCCCCGGGCGCCCGCAGCGACAGGAACTCCAGCTGGGCCGCGGCCCACTCCTCGTCGGCGCGCCGCCCGCGTGCCGTGCGGTTGGCGTCCTGCACCAGCTTGCGCGCCTCGTTGAGGTGCCGCCGGCTGCGGTGGGGGTTGCTCCCGGCGTGCTGCGCGGCCCGGCTCACCGAGGCCGCCGCCAGTTCCGCGGTGGCGTGGGCCGCCCCCGGGTCGAGCCCGGCCAGGATGCCGGCCCCCAGCCGCCGTACGGCCTCCGCGTCGGCGTCCGTCCCCGGCGCCGCCCTGGGCACCTCCTCCGGCCCGGCGCCGTCCCGCTCCGCCTCGGCGGTACGGGTCGCCAGGTGGCGGCGCAGCATGGTCTCCCGGTGGCCGCCCAGCAGGCGCCGCCACGCCGCGTCGTCGTCACCCGACTCCTCCAGCACCGAGGTCAGCCGCTCCACCTCCCAGGCGGTCTGCCGTTCCTCGGCCCGCGCGAGGGCCGCCTCCAGCCGGGCCAGCCGGGCCCGCACCCCGCCCAGCTCCAGGCCGACCGGGTCCAGCGGCGGGGGCAGGTCGGGGCGCGGCGGCCCTCCGCCGCCGGGCAGGGTCCCGCCGGACCGGGCGCACCGGGCGAGCAGCGCCCCGCGCCGGGCGTTGGCCCGCGCCACCGCGTAGGCCGCCGCCTGCCACTGCTCGGCCGCGGCGGCGGAGACCTCCTCCCGCCGCTCCAGGCAGCGCTGCTCCTCGGCGGCCCGGACCGCGGCGGTGGCCAGCACCCGGGTGGTGAGCATCGCGGCCCGGCCCACGAACAGGGCTCCGCTGAGCGTCCCGAGGGCGCCGAGCGCGGCGTCGCCCGCCTGGTGCAGGGCGTGTCCCACGGCGTCGGACAGATGGGCGGACGCCTGGCCCGCGGCGTCGGACACGTGCGAGGACGCCTGGCCCAGGGCGTCACCGAGCTGGGCGCTCCCGGCGTGGGGCGCCTGGTACACGTCGGCCGCCGACAGCGGTGCCGGGTAGCCCACGGCGGGCATCACCAGATCGAAGGTCGGCAAGGCCATTCCTGCGCTCATGTTCCGTACTCCTCGTGCTCTCCGCCTCCGCCGGGGGCCTTCCCTGCCGGGCGTTCTCCTGCCGGGCGTCCCTCGCGGGGCGCTCTTGCGCCGGGCCCCCCGCGGGTGGCTCCGGCGCGGTGCCGTCGCCGGCGTTGCCGTGCGGGTGCCTCCCGGGGGGGCGCCGGTGTGCCGGGCCGGTGGTCGGTGACCGGTCCGCCGGGCCGGTGGTCGGCGGTCGGTGACCGATGTGCCGGGTCGGCGGTCGGTGACCGATGTGCCGGGCCGGTGGTGCGCCCGGTCGTTCCCCCGCCGGGGCCCGGTGGGGCGGGCCCGGCCTCCCGCCGGTCCGACCCACCGGTGGTGGTCGGGCCGGTCCCCCGTCGGGGCGCGGTGGTCCTGCCCGGTTCTCCGCAGGGTCCCGGTGGTCCTGGCCGGTTCTCCGCCGGTCGGCCGGGCCCCCGGTTCGCCGCTGGTCCGTCCGACCGGTGGCGGACCGGGTTTCCGCCAGGCCGGGCCGGTGGTGCGCCCCGGCCGTTCCCCGCCGGGGTCCGGCGGGTCGGGCTTCTGCCCGCCGGGTCGGTGGTGGGCCGGACATCCGGTCGGCGGGGTCGGTGGTGGGCCGGACACCCGGTCGGCCGGTCCGGTGGTGGGCCCGGATTCCGGTGGACCGGCTCGTCGGGTCGCCCGCTTCGCGGTCCGGCGGGATCTGCCGGACTGTCCGGCTGCCGGGCCGCCGCCGCGTCCGCCGGTCCGGCGGTGGGTCCGGATTCCGACGAGGTGGTCCGTCGGTGGACCGGTTCGCCGGTCGCCGGTCCTGCGGTCCGGCGGGATTCGGCGGCCATCCCCGCCTCGGCGGTCCACCGGGGTCCGCCGGGCCGCCGCCGGGCCCGTTCCGCCGGGCCCCTCCGGGCCGCCTCCGTCTCCGCCAGGTCGTCGGTCACGGCCGTTCAGACCTGCCGGGGAGCGATCCGTCGTGCTCTCACCCCCGCCAGACGGGCCGCCCTCGCCCGTCGCTCCCGTCGCCAGACGTAGCAGCGGCGCCCGCTCCAGCCGGTCACCGCAGCCACCCCGGCCAGCGGCCACACCCACGGGGCGTACGTCAGCGCCACGAACCCCAGCAGCACCAGCCCCACCAGCACGGCCGCGCCCAGCAGCAGGGTGAGCCGCCGCGACAGCGTCAGCCGGGCGGGCCGCTCGGAGGAGCGGATCAGCAGCCCGGCCAGCGACCGGCGCGGATGGTAGGCCGGGGGCCCGATGTACACGGCGGTCAGCAGCTCCGCCGCGAACACCGCCGCCGCGGCCGGGGTGATCTGCATCCAGGCGGTGACCACGGCCTCCTGCGAGGCCCGGTCCAGCACATCGGCCAGGGCGATGACGAAGCACCAGGGCGCGATGACGACGGTGGCCCCGACCAGGGCCCAGGAGAGGGTGGGCGGCAGGTCCATCCGCCGCAGCACCGCGATCACCCCGTCGGTGTCCTCGTCCATCAGCCGCTCGATCTCCTCCTCCGTCGCCCTGCGGTGCCGCGCGTCGGCCTCCGCGACCGCCTGTTCGACCAGCAGCGACGCCACCAGCAGCCGCAGCGGATCGTCCCGCCCGGCCAGCAGCAGCCGCTCGAACCAGGGCACGGGGGCGGCCAGCGCCGCTGCCGTCCGCCCGGTCTCCGCGGCCAGCGCCCGCGCCGCCCGCTCCGGTTCGCGGGCCAGCACCAGCAGCCGCGCCCGCACGGCCGTGGTCGTCCGCAGCGCCCCCCGCACCCGGTCGAGGCGGGCGATGCCCGGGGACCGGCGCACCTCGTCGACCAGATGCGTCCAGCGCGAGCAGAGCGCCGTCCACCGCTCGCGCACCTCCTCCAGCCCCTCGCCGCGCGGACGCCGGGCCAGCTCGGTCAGGATCGCGGGCGTCCGCCACAGGTGCTCCACGAGACGGGACGCCTCCACATCGCCGCGCCGCACCGCCGCGCCCAGCTCCCGGACGCCCTCCGGGCTCAGCGGTATCCGCCACAGCGACGCGTCCCGGTAGGGGCCGAGCCAGGTGATCAGCCGCACCACGGCCGCCGGGTCCGGCACCTCCGCCAGCCCCGCCCGCAGCTCCGCGAGTTCCTCCAGCTCCCCGGCGCTGTGCCGGCCCGCCGACCCGAACTGGCCCAGCCACTGGGCCAGTCCGGCCCTGCCCCCGGCGTCCGCCAGCAGCCGGGCCGCCTTCACCGGGTAGTGGTCCAGGGCCTGGGCCAGGTGCTCCGGCTCGGTGAACCGCTCGTCGAGGAAGCTGAACGGCGCGATCCCCGAAGGCTCCTCCGGTGCCCGCCCGCCCATCAGCCGGCGGCCGACCTCCGGGGACCGCCCCTCCAGCCACGCGCCGACCTCCCCGGCACCCCAGCGCTCCTCCGGGCGGCGGGTCAGCAGCCCCTCGCAGAGCCGCCGCAACCGGCTGTCCCGGACGCCGCTCACGTCCGGGTCGTGGGTGGCGATCTCCGCGAGCACGGCGGCGTCGCTGAAGAAGTCCACCGGGTGCTCGCCCAGGGCCAGTTCGGCCAGGATCATGCCCACCGACCACCAGTCGGCCTCCGGGGAGACGGTCTGGAGCAGCGGCCCGGCCTCGGGCGCCAGGTAGCGGGGCTTGCCCCGCCAGGGCCGCACCGGGCCGTCGTCCTCGTCCGGCCGGTACTGGGCGGCGCCGAAGTCGACCAGGACCAGCCGCAGTTCGTCCCCGCGCAGGCTCTCGACCATCACGTTGTCCGGGGTGATGTCCCGGTGCACCAGCTCGTGCCGGTGCAGCACCGACACCGCCTCGTGCAGCTGCCGTGCCACCTCGCGCACCGCCGCCGCAGGCATCCGGCCCGGGTTCGCGTCCAGATGGGCCCGCAGATCCGTCTCGCCGTGCGAACGGAACACCTGGTAGGGGTGGCCGTCGGCGAGCCCCGACTCCAGCAGCCGCTCCAGGTGCCCGCTCCCGGCCCCGGCCTCCTCCAGCACCGGCGCCACCGCCGGGTCCGGTGCGTGCAGCCGGTGGTAGTACTTCAGCACCAGCGGCACCTCCGACGCCCCCGGCCCCGCCCGCCGCACCCGCAGCACCGCGGCCCGGCCCGGCCGCTCGGCCGCCCGGACCACCCTCACCAGCACGAACCGGTCCGCCAGCGCGGGCGGTACGTCGCCGAGCACCGGGCGGGTCTCGACCGTCCGCGCGTCGGTGAAGCCGCCGTCCGAGGGGGAGATGAAATCCGTCATCGTCCGGCCTTCCATGGAGCCGACTTCCGGGACGGGAACGTCCTGAGGGAAGGAAGGGACCCGAGAATACCCAAGGCATTCGCGGGACATGAGGAGTTCCGGGAAACCCCGCACGGACCCGGCGACGACCCGGCGGGACGATTCCCGGACCGCTCTCCCCGCAGGTCCCGCGCATTACGATGCTGGACATGCGTTCCCTGCCCCCGCACACCGAACTCGTCGAGGAACTGCGCGGACTCCGGCGGCCGGGCCTGCCCCGGCTGCGCCACTGCGCCCGGGACGCGCTGCGCCGGACCGCCGAGGCGGCCGGACTGTGCGCCGGTGACGACGACGAACTGGAGGGCGTCGAAAGGCTGCTGGCCACCGCCGCGCGCCGCCTCGCGGGCGGCGGACCGCTCCGCGACGAGCGGGACGGCGATCCGCTGGCCCGCGCCGCCGCCCACACCTTCGGCCTCTTCACGGACCGCCGGGGGGTGCCCGCCGCCGACCGCAGGAAGGCCGCCGCCGCCGTCTACGGGGTGAGCACCGAGCGGTTCCGCCGCAGCCACGAGAGCGAGATCTTCGCCGAACTGGCCTCCGCCGCCCTCGCCGTGGCCCGGGAGGCGGCCGTCCCGGACGGCACCGGCGAACCGGCGCCCGCGGGACGGCGCCCGCCCGTGACGGATGCCGCCGCCCCGCCGCCCGACCCGCCGTCCGGGCCCCCGGTCCCCCCGCACGTCGCCGCCCGCATCAGCGTGCGCACCTGCCCCATCGAACTCGTCCGGGACGCGGACATCCTGGTCTCCCCGGAGAACGTCTACCTGGAGATGTCCAAGATCTTCCGGCCCACCGTCTCGGCCGCGCTGCGCCGCTCGGCGGCCGTGCGCAACGCCGCCGGGGAGATCGTCGACGACGTCCTGCCCCGCGAACTGCGCACCTGGCTGCGCGCCCACGGCCGCCCCGGGCTGCCGGTGCGCCCCGGGACGGTCGTCCCCACCTCCCCGGGCGCCCTCGGCGCGCACGGCGTGCGGCGCATCCACCACGCCGCCGTCTCCACCCCCGTGGGAGACGGCGACCGCTACCACGTCGCACCCGCCGTACTGGCCGAGGCCGTCCAGGCGTCCTTCGCCCTGGCCCGCTCCGAACGGGCCGCGCTGTCCCTGCCCATGACCACCCTCTGCTTCCCCCTGCTGGGCGCCGGCCGGGGCGGGCTGCCCGTCGTGACCGCGGCCCGCTGGCTGCTGTGGGCCGTCCGGCGGGAACTGCGCGAGGACACCACCTGGTCGGTGATCATCGTGACGACCCGGCCGCAGCACACCGACGCCGTCAGGGCCGCCAACTCGCATCCCTGAGCGACACCCCCGCCCCGCGCAACGCCCGCTCCGCAGCCGCCAGTTCCCCGCGCAGCGGCACCCCGTACAGCCGCAGCGCGGTCCTCCCGCCGGGCCCCGGCACCGTCACCGGCTGCAACCGGCGGCCCGTCGCCGCCCGGCGCAGATGGGGGGCGTAGCGGACGGCGCCCAGCGGGGTCAGCGGCCGGAGCCGCTGGTTGGCGGAGCCCCGCCAGACCAGCGGTGTCGGCTCCGCCACCCGGAACCGCCCGGTCACCACGGCGTCGGCGTGCTCCAGGGCCGCCAACTGGGGGGCGGTCAGCTCCTCCGGCTCGTACCCCGTGTACACCAGCAGATCCGCCCGGGAGCCGGTACCGCCCGGCCCGGACACCGCCCGCGACCGCCCGTTCCCCGCCGGTGTCCCGCCCTCTTCCGGTGTCCCGCGCTCCTCCGCGCTCCCGGCTTCTTCCGGGGTCCCGGCCGCCTCCGGTGAGGGGTCCGGGGCGGACGCGGACGCCGATGACCGGGTCGGTGACGCCGGTGGTGTCGGTGCCGTCGTGGACCCCGGCCCCGGCCCCCGGGCCGTGACGGGATCGCCCGCGCCGTCCGGCTCCGCCGCCCGGTCCGCCGCCAACTCCCCTTCCCGCAGAACGGCTTGCGGTCCGGCACCCCGCCCCGTGCCGCCCGTCCCGCGGGCCCACGCGTCGCGCAGCCCGGCCGCGCCGGAGAGCAGGGCCGCGAGCGCCTCGGGCTGCTGGAGCGGCTCACCGCCGCTGACCGTCAGCCCCCGCGCGCCCGCCGCCAGCGCGTCGTTCCACGACTCCAGCACATCGGCGACGGACCGGGCTCCGCCGCCCCGCCCGTCCCAGGTGTGACGGGACATGCACCCCGGGCAGGCCAGCGTGCAGCCCTGGAACCAGACACCGAGGCGCGGGCCCGGCCCGAGCGTCTCCAGCGGGTAGTGCGTCCCGCTGATCCGGACCTCCATGACGGCTCCCCCCTTTCGGCGCTGACGGGGAGTATGTCGGCCCGCGGATGCCGTCCGCAATCGCTTCGGACGCAATTCCCGGGCGGATACCGGGCGGAATCCGGTTGTCTTCCGGAGACCCTTCGGAAGGAGTAAATCCCCTCACGATTCACCCACTCCGCGCCCTTCCCTTTCCGCTACTCTCTCCGTCACCGCGCCGTGATACACGCGGAGCAGCGCGGTGGAATGGGGGTTGACTCCGATGATCACCTCAAGCCGTACGGGCGGTTCCGTCCGCCGATTACGGACCGGCTTCGTCTCCACGCGACTGGCCCGCGCCCACGGCAGAAGGGACGCCGCGGGACTCCTCGACGTACTGGGCGAGGCCCTGGACGCGGGGGACCCCTCCGGCACGGCCGGGCTGCCCCCGTACGTGCTGGGGATACGGGCCCGCGCCGAGCACGACACCACCCGGCTGCGCGCCCGGATGCTGCACGGCAACCGCGCGCTGACCGTCCGCATCCACGCCGAATCCGTACGGGTCGTCACCCAGTACACCGTGCGCGGGGAGCCGGCCCCGGCCGCGCTCGCCCGCTACGCCGGGACGGTCGCCGACTGGCGCAACGCCGCCGCCGTCTGCCGCTCGCGCGCCCAGGGCGTCGTCGACGCCGCCAACCACCTGCTCACCTGCTACTGGGACGCCGTCTGGACCGAGGCCCGGCGCTCCCACGAGCTGCCCGAACGGCGCCCCACGGGCTGGCTGCCGGGCCGCACCCGGCTCGACACCACCTGGCACCGCGTCGACGACGGCCTGCTCTCCGACCGCTGGTACGCGGGCCGCGGCCCGGCCGGCGCACCGGACCCGGCGGCCGTCGCCCAGGCCCTCGCCATCCTCGACAGCCAGCACACCCGCGGCGGCGCGGGACGGACGACGGGCGGCCGGGGATGAACTCCCCCCATTCCGTGCACCCAAGGAAGGTCACTGTGCGCACCTCGGCATTTCCCGGCCCCCGCGGCCCACGCGCGGGGCGGCTGCTCGCCCTCATATCCACGGCCGCCGTACTCGCCGGACTGGCCGCCTGCTCCGAACAGCCGAAGGCGTTCGACACCCCGTGCGGAGTCGTCATCGACGGCTCGGGATCGGGCGACGCGACGAAGGACGGCTTCAACGCCGAGGCCAAGCTCAAGAGCGAACTGCTGCCGTTCCTCAAGGAACAGGAGTGCTCCACCGTCGACTTCGCGCCCATCACCTACACATCCCAGATCTCCTCCTGCAAGGTGGGCCGGATCGACCTGGACCCCTCGCACGACGCGACCACGGACCAGGAGGCCCAACGGCGCAGGGCCCGGCTGCGGGCCTCCGAAGAGGCGATGAAGGAGCTCCGGTGCGCCCGCAAGGAACGCCCCGGCTCCGACGTGTGGGGCGCCCTGGACCGCATCGGCTCCGCCATGCCCTCCGACGGCCCCGCCGCCAAGCTCCTCGTCATCAGCGACTTCGACCAGTCCGACCCCGAGTTCCGGCTCGGCCGGACGGACCTGACCGGCGAGGCCACCCGGAAGGAGGCCATCGACTCCCTGGTGGAGGGCCGCGGACTGCCCGCCATCAAGGGCATGACCGTCTACACCGTCGGCTTCGGCATGAAGTACGGCGACCGGCCCAGCGCCTACCGGGACTTCAAGGCGTTCTGGACCGACGCGCTCGAAGGGAGGGCCAAGGCCGATGTCGACAACCGGTACGAATGAGCCCCGCCGCCAGCGGCGGAACCGGCTGAACCTGCCGTCCCCCCGGCGCGGCGACCGGGGCCAGGGGGCACCGCGCCCCGTCGTCCCGCCCGCCGCCCCGCCCGCACCGGCGACGGCGGACCGGAACCGGGCCGAACTGATCAGGACCGCGCGCCGGACGGGGAAGCGGGCCGCCAAACGGCGCGCCTTCGATCCCTGGACGCTCCAGAACGGGGACCGCCCGCCCTACCTCGCCCAGCTCGCCGCCGAACGCGACAGCGTCGTCGGCGGCATCAACGCGCGGGCCCTCCAGATCGAGGCCCGCGAGCGGCTCGCCGACGACCGGGCGGGGGTGGAGATCACCACGCACGAGGCGGAGACCGCCGTCCTTAGCGAGCGGCTGCGGGAGACGGACGAGCAGATCCTCACCGCCCGGCGGCAACTGGACATCCTCGCCCGCCGCACCAACCGCTGGAACCGCTTCCGGGACGTGATCCGCGTCCGGCTGGAGTCCCAGTGGGCGCGGCTGACCTTCCCCGCGGCCACGGGGCCGGCCACGGGACCGGCCGGGGCGCGCGGCGACGCCGGACCCGGCGGCGGGCCGCCCGCCGTCCCCGCCCAGGTGCCGCGCACCGTCCCCGACGAGGAGGAGGCCGACGGCCTCCAGGCGGTGCCCCGCACCGGCGAGGCCCCCCGCTCGGCCGACGGGCCCGGCGCCGGGCCGGCCGCCCCCGGGCGGACCCCCGGCACCGACCCGCACACGGCGGCCGGGCAGGACCCGCCCTCCGGCAGCGGCGCCTGGGAGGGACTGACCAAGCGGCCGGGCATCCCCTCCTGGATGTCCTGGGCCATGCTGGCGGTGCTCATCCTGGTCGAAGCACCCATCTACTGGGCCGCGTTCCAGCCCTTCCACGGGGTCGGCACCATGAGCGCCGACGCCCAGACCGTCACCCTGGCCGGGGCCGCCGCCGTCGTCATGGTGTTCCTGCCCCACCTCGCCGGACGGCTGCTGCGCTGGCGGGCCGGGACCGGCGCCATCCGGCTCGCCTGGCTGCCCGCCCTCACCCTGCTCGGGGTCTGGGTGGTGCTGACGGTCCTGTTCGGCGTCCTGCGCACCAAGTTCGTCACCCAGGGCGAGGAGGTCTCCGAGGGCGGCGGCGACGGCTTCGCCGGAGCGGACTCCGGCCCGGCCACCACCCTCCTGGACCGGCTGGACCTGACGGCGCACACGGTCACCGCGATGTTCTGCGCCCTGCTGATCCTCTCCGGCGGGATCGGCTTCCTGCTCGGCCTGTTCCGGGAGCACCCCTACCTCGACTCCTACCGGACGGCCGTGGAGGGGCGGGAGCGCCTCGTCCGGCAGCGGAACCTGAGCGTCGCCGCGACCGAACGGGCCCGCGCCGTGCAGAGCACCGCCGACGCGCGGCGCGAGGACCGCCGGCACGCCACGGAGGAACGCGTGCGCGCCGTCCAGGCCCTGTACGACGAGGCAGCGGCGGCCTATCTGAACAGCCTGGCCGAGGAGTCGCGGGACCCGGCCATGACCGAGGCGGCCATGAAGCTGACCGACCGGTGGCCGCTGCTCCCGGCCCGGGGGCGGAACGGATAGGCCCGCCGCCCGGCACCGCGTCGGCGGTGCCGGGCCCGGGCGCCCCGCCGCGCGGACACGCGGCGGGGCTCCGGACGGAGACCGCGTGCCGGGCCGCGTGCCGGGGGGACACGGGACGGCCGACGGCGTGGCCGCGGGCTCCGGGGCCGGAGGGGCCGGGGTCCGGCGGCTCAGGTGCCCGACAGTCCGATCCCGCCCGCGAAGACGATGATCTGGTCGATGAGGTTCCGCCGCAGATGCACGACATCCGTTCCGGCCAGGCGCGGGCCGCCGTCCGGCGTGGTGAACACCCACTGGTAGCGAGCCCATTCACCCGGCACGTCCACCGCCGAGCAGCGCACCATCGTCCCGGCGCCCGCCGGATGGTGCCGGATGTCCACCACGAACCGTTCCACCGCCTCGATCCCCTCACTGCGGCCCAGCGGCCCCCAGAGGACCACGTCCGAGGTCAGCGCCTGCGCGAGCAGCGAGGGGACGTAGCCGTCGTCCGAGGCGTTGAACGCCGAGACGAACGTGTCGACGGCGGAGCGTGCGATCTCTTCCTGCATGCACCCAGTAGTACCAGCCGCCGCGTGGCCCGCGCCCGGTGGACCGCCCCGCCCCGGCCGCCGACGGGCGCGGGACGGGGCGGGGCGGCGGTTCAGCCCTCGGGCTCGGACACCACCGCGTGCAGCGGCGCCAGCAGCCGGTTGACCTCTCGCAGACCGGCGGCCGAGTCCAGCCGGTGGCACTCCTGCGGCCGGGGGTCCAGGACCCCTCCGGCGCGGTCGCCGAACAACTGGAGCGCCCTGCGCGGAAGGCAGCGCTTCGACCCCCAGCACAGTCCCTGTGCCGAGGGACTGTGCTCCCTTATCAGCCGGACCCAGTAGCGGGTCTGCGCGTAGTCCATGCTGGTGACCAGCCAGTCGTCCTGCCACACCGCGGCGAGCCCCTCGGCGGTGGTGAGGTCCACCAGACGCACCTCCTCGACCGTGCGCACCGCCGAGAGGACGTAGCGGGACGCCTGAGCCCACGGGATCTGGCGCACGATCACCGGTTCGCCGCCACCGCCCGGCCGCGCGCCGTACTCGACCGACCGCAGCAGCACCTCGGCGAGGGCGGTCACCGGGTCCAGGGCCGCGTACAGGTACGGGTACGGGTCCTTCTCGGTGGAGTCGAAGCGGCTGCCCTTGAAGAACTCGTGCGCCGGGACCGGGTTGAACTCGCCCACGGCGTACTGGTCGACATGGCACCGCCAGAGCAGCGACCCGGCGGGCAGGCCGGTGAACAGCGGCTCCATGGGAGCGCCCCGGGGAGGAACGTAGCCGCCCATCAGCCCGCCTCCACCAGTTCCGCCGCGGCGCGCACCAGTTCGTCGTCCGGCAGCCTCCCGAGGAGGTCGGCGGGGACCCCGGCCAGCCAGGCGTTGCCGCCCAGCCACCAGTCGGCGGCGCCCCACGGGTCGCGGTCGGCGCGGAGCAGTTCGTTGATGCGCCGGACGACGGGGAGCGGCTCGGCGGTGCCGGGACGGAACTGGAAGCGGGGGTAACGGGGGCCGCCGCCGGGGTCGTCGAGGCGCAGCACGCCGGGCGGCGGGGCGCCGGGCGCGGAGGCGGGACCGTCGGCGGGGGCTGTGCCGGCGGGGGGCGCGGCACCGTCGGCGGAGGGCGCGTCGGGGGCGCCGTCGCCGGGTGCCGTCCCGTCGGCCGGTGTGCCGTCGGCCGGTGGCCCGTCCGCCGGTGTGCCGCCGTCGGGGTCCCGGGCGAGGAGACGGTCGTGCTCCTCCCCGGACAGCGACGGCACGGCGAGCAGCCGTTCCCGCGCCCGCCGTCGCAACTCGCCCGGTTCCGGCGGGGGTTCGCGGAGAATGTCGATCAGCTCCGTGACCCGCGCCGCCCCGGCCATCTCCTCGGCCGACGGCAGCGTCGGCCCCCCGATCGCGTACCGCCGGGTGCCCAGGTGGGCGCATACGGGGTGCCCGGGGGGCAGGACGGACAGCGTACGGGTCAGCCGGCGCAGGGCCCGGGCGACGCCCTGGGCCCGGCCGGCGGCGGCCTCGCCGTGCAGCAGGCGCAGGACCGAGACGACCTCCTCCCGGGTGCCGTCGTCGAGTTCGCCGCGCAGCAGCTCGGCGTTCTCCCTCAGGGAGGTGATCAGGTCGTCGGGGTTCACGGGGTTGCCTCCAATGCGGTGGGAAGCGGTCCGGCCGGGGCCGGGTTGCCCTGGTGGACGAAGGCGGCCCATGCCTCGGGCCGGTCCCGGAAGTGCTGGGCGGGCGGGCGGCCGGACAGGGCCCGCAGTCCGGCCACCGGTCCCCGCCGCTCCGGCGGCGCGAGCATCCAGCGCTGCGCGGCCCGCAGCGCGTCCGGCGGGGCGAGCCCGGCGGCGAGCCGGTCGTGCAGCACCACCATCAGGATCTCCGAGCCCCGGTCCGGCACCCGCCAGCGGGAGCCGATGGCGTCGGCGGCCAGCCGGTGGACCAGGACCGAGGTGACGGTGAGCGCCTCGTCGTGGTCGCGGGTGGTGAGGTCGGTCTCGCACGCGCTGCACACCACCAGCGGCCCGGCGACGCGGTCCGCCCCGGCCGACGGACGGTCCAGCAGCGCGCTGAGCGTCAGATCGGCCCCGTCGGCCCCGTCCGGCCCGGGGTCGGCCAGCCGCAGCGCGGAGGCGGCCGGGTCGGGTCCGGCCAGTCCGTGGCAGGCCAGGTGCACCAGGGAGGCCGCGGGCCCGTCCCCGCCGTCGAGCAGGGCCAGCACCGCCTCCGGAGTGGGCGGCGTCCCCTCGTCCTCGGTGAGCACCTCGGCGTCCGGGTAGTGCGTGTCCCGCAGGATCTCGACCTCCTCCTCCGCCCAGGTGAGGTCGTACCCGTGGAAGACGAGGACCGGCCGCCCGGCCGGGGGCATCCGCCGCCGCGCCGCCGCCCGGAGGAACTCCCGCCCCGACGCCGCGTGGGTGACGACGGCCACCTCGCAGAGCCGCACGGGCTCGCCCCCGTCGGACGGCACCAGCGGCCCGACCTCGGCGGCCTGCCAGGGGACGACGCCCAGCTCGCCGCAGGGCACGAGGACGAGCCGTACGGGGGCGCAGCCGGGCCCGCCGTGAGCGGGGGGAGTGGCGGCCCCGTGAGGGGCGGCGGGTCCGGCGCCGGGGCGCGGGGCGGGACGGAGGTCCGGGGAGGGCCGCGCACCGGGGGGCAGGGGCGCGGCGGCGGTGCCCGCGTCCGGTTCCCCGTCGGCGGGACGGCCGGGACCGTCCGGGCAGGGGCGGAGCCCGGACTCGCACAACGCCCTGTCCCACAGGCCCAGTTCGCCGAGCGCGGGGGCGAGGACACCGCCCGCCCAGTCGCACAGCGCGTCGAGCGCGTCGGACCAGGCCCGCTCGGCGCCGTGCCGTTCCCGGTCGGACGCCCCGGCGCCCGCGGCCTCCAGCCGCTGCCAGGCCGCGCCCGCCGCCAGGTACTCCGCGACCGGACCCCGGCCCGCCTCGGAGAGCAGCGGCGAGACCAGGGCCCGCACCGGCCCCTCGGGGGTGACGACCAGCAGCGCGCCGTCCCGGGTGCCGGACCCCGGCACCAGATGGATCAGCGCGTCCGCCCGGGACCGCACCAGCCCGGCGCGCAGCGCCGACACGGTGCGGTCCGCCGGTTCGTCGGCCGGGCGGTCCCGGCCGCGCAGCAGCGCCAGCGACCGCCGCCGTACGTCGCCCGGCAGGGCGGGTCCGCCCCCGGAGGCGTCGGAGAGCAGCTCTGCCAGTGCGGAGGTGCGCGGTCCGCCCGCCCCGTCGGGCCCCCCGGGGGCCGCCTGCCCGCCGGGGGAGTGGTACTCGGCGTCGGCGCGTCCGGCGGTGGAGCGTCCGGCGGTGGAGCGGGCGGCGGCGCGCCACCGCTCCGCCAGGTCGTGCGCGTCCAGCGCCTCCAGCCGCTCCGCCACCCCGAGGGACACCGCCGCCGCCCGCAGCACCAGGGAGCGCCCGGCCTCCACGCAGCCGACCGCCTCCCCGGCGTCACCGGCCTCCAGCGCCCACAGGGCGGCCGTACAGCCCAGGTCCGCCTCCTGCCGGGCCATCCGCAGCCCGTGCCGGACGCCCGACTGGAGCAGCACGTCGTCCGTCGTGGCCCGCAGCGCGTCCCGGGCGGCGGCCACCGCGTCCCGCAGGTCGGCCGCGCCCGCCGGGGTGCCCGGCGCGGTCCCGGCGCGCGCGGCCAGCCGCCGGGCCAGGGTGGCGTGAACGGACGCCTCGCCGGGGGAGTCGGCGGGCAGGGCGGACCGCGCCCGCACCAGTTCCTCCACGGCCTGGTCCAGCGCGCCGGGGTCTCCGGTCAGTCCGTGCAGCGTGTCCAGGGCGTGGGCGATGCCCAGGCGTACCCGCGCCTCGAAGTCGAAGGTGGCGCCCGGCCGTCCGAGGGCGGTCCGGCTGCGCGCGATGCCGGCCGTGATGCGGGCCGGGTCCTGCTCCACCAGGGCGATCATCGACAGCAGCGGTGCCCAGGACGCGTCCATCATGGTCTGCAGGGCGGGGATCTCCACTTCGGTGTCGAGGACCTGCTCGAAGTGGTGCATGGCGGTGCGCAGGTCCAGCAGCGCCTCGGTGTGCAGGGCCAGCGCCAGCGAGGCGGTGCCCAGCGCGTACGAGATCAGCACCCGCAGCCAGGGCTCGCCGTCGGGGACCGCGTCGTCCAGGTCGTGGAGGTCCAGCAGGACGGACTCGATGCCGTCCGGGTCCCGGTCGTCCATGGCCCGCTGGAGGGCGATCAGCAGCCGCACGACATGGGTGTTGACCTGGAGCGAGACCCTGTTCGGGGAGCCGTCGGAGAGGAGGGCCCGGTCGAGGTCGCCCAGGACGGACTCGGCGAGTTCCACGTCCTGGAGGCTGCCTCCGGTCATGGACGCGGCGATGAGGGTGCCCGCCACCACGGGCAGCAGCCACTCGGCCGACTGCCGCTGGTCGAACTCCCCGGCGCCGAAGGCCTCGTGGAGGAGCGTCAGGGCGCTGTTCATCCCCGTCAGGTCGCCGGTGCGGGTGGCCTGGTTCAGATGGGTCAGGGCGGCGACCATGCGGCCGGACAGCGGGGGCGGTCCGGGGACCGGGTCCGGCGAGGCCGGATCGGGGCGGCCGGTCAGGGTGCTGATGAGACGGGGGACCTCGCCGGGTTCGAGGGTGCCGGGGGTCATCGCCTCGGTGAAGGCCAGGAGTTCCCAGAGGGCGTCCAGACCGGCGCCGGTGGCGGTGCCGACTCCGGCTCCGGTGGCCGTGCCGTTCGGGCCGGTGCCGTCGGTGGCCGCGTTCCCGGCCTCCGGGCCGGAGGGGAGGACGCCACCGGGAAGCGAGGAGGCCAGCGCGGGGGCGACGGAGCCGACCAGATGACCCAGCAGGGAGGGGGCGCCGGGGTTGTTCCGCAGGATCTGCCGCGCCAGGGTCAGCAGGGTCCGCATGTCGTTGCGTTCGGCCGCGTGCATGGTGGCGGCGAGGAGGTCCAGCATCTCCCGGTTGGCGGTGGTCAGTTCGTCCTTGGGATCCTCCTGGAGCAGTCGCACGAGGAAGCCGGTGTCCTCCATCAGGCCCGTGCCGCCCTGGTCCCTGGGCCTGCCGACCTCCCCGGCCCACTCGACGTCGCGCAGCCGCACCCCTTGCGCGTCCGCCATGCCCAGCGTCCGCATCCGCTCCTGGAGCCACACCAGCCGTGAGGCCAGCAGGTTGAGGAGGTTGCGGCGCGCGGTGGCCCGGTCCTCGGGGCCGAGCAGCACCGACTGCCGTGCGCGGTCGAGGAGTTCGCGCGCCCGGCCGAGATCGGGGTCCTCGTGCTCACCGCCGCCGTAGGGCTCCTTGCCGTCCGGATTGAGGACGTACCGGATGCCCAGCAGCACCCCGAGCCGGGCCCCCAGCAGCTCCCGGAGGGGCGCCTGCGCGTCGTCACCGGCGAACCCGTCCGCCAGGGAACGGAGTTCCTCGACCAGCTCGTCCAACTCGGCGCCGCGCGGACCCGTGTACTGCGCCGAGCCGGGCGGAACGGTGCAGTCCGCGATCCGGTCGAGAACCGCACGGGCCCGATCCGGCGGCGTGTTCCGCGAGGTGTCCGTCATCCGCATCCCCTCCCGAATGCCCCGCCGTCATGATGCCCCTTTCCGCCACGGGACAGGGGCGGTTGACCCGAGTCGGCACCCCGGGGACGGGACGCGACCGGAGTACGCCCGGTTCCCGGACGGAACGCGACCGGTTCACCGCCCGGGCCGGGCGGTCCCCGGTCGTGCCGAGCCTTCCCCGGGGGCGGTGGGGGTCATGCCCGGCCCCCGGTTCCGCCGCTCCCCGGGCCGGCTCCGGGGCCCCGCGGTCGTCGTCGGGGAGGCGGACGGAGGGGACGGACGCCGGTCGGACGCGGTGCTTCGTCCCCGTCGACCGTGGTGCGGTGGCCGGGCGGGCGACCCGGGCCGGCGGGTAGGGCGTCGTGATCCCGCGCGGGTGACGCGCGGGCCGCCCGAAGGGCCGGGCGGCTGGGTGGAGGGCCGCGGGGCGGACGGGTGCCCGGGTGGCCGGGTGACGGGGGCTCGCGGCACCGGGTCGCCATGGCGCCGGGCGGGGAGGGGAGGGAGGAGGAGGGCGGTCCGGCCGGGGGCGGGAAAGGGGGCGGGAGAGGGAACGGGGCGGGTGTGACGTCCTGCCCGCCCGTCGCCGGGGTGCGGAGGGGACCGTCGGGCCGGTCGGAGGGGCGCGACGCGGACCCCGCGCCTCGCCCGCCGATCGCCACCCGCCTTCCGCCGATGGTCACCCGCCATCGCGCTCCGCCGCCGACTGTCCGCCGTCCGCCGCTCGTCCATCGTGCTCCGCCACCCCTTCCGCCACCCGACGTCGGTGATCGGCCGCCCCCCGGTGCCCTGCCGCCGCCCCCGCCCCGGCGTGTCGCAATTGCGCATTCCTTTCGAGTGTGGGCGCGTCCGGGTGGCCGTGGGCTCCATTCGGGGGCGTCCTCCCGTCCGGCCGCCGGATGCGACTCACGCACAGGACCGTGTGGTGTGCCTGGTGAATATGCCCCAACTTGTCGGTATGGGTGCCTCTCTGACTGTGTGTCAGTTGACACGTGTCCACGCCGCCACCGCGCGCCCATACACCCGCCCCTTCTCGCGGTCGAGCGCTCTAAGTAGTGATTGCCTCACGCTGCGCAACGGAAATACCGTGGCTGGCACAGCGCATTCCATTTGCGGCTAAAGCCCGAAATGCAGGCAGTTGTGCCTATCGGGCGCCGGCGGGGACGGTGACGGTCCCGGCGTGTCCGGCACGAGTAGCCGCAGCCCCTCGAACCGCGGTCCCGCCATGGGCGCGACCGCCCGTTCCCCCAGGAGGTCACCGTGTCCGCAACGGCACACCCACTTCTCGACTGGTCGCCCGAGGCCGTCGTCTTCGACTGCGACGGCACCCTGATGGACAGCGAGCGGCACTGGCAGGACGCGCGCAACCGGGCGTTCCGTGAGTTCGGCCTCCGGCCGCCCCGGGGTTTCGCCGACCGGGCCAAGGGCGTCCACTACCTCGACTGCGGGCGCATGATGGCGCAGGAGACGAACAAGCCCGATCTGGCCCCCGACCTGGCGGAGGCGCTGCTGCGCCACTTCCTGGCGCTCGTCGCCGAGGAGCCGCTGACCATGCCGGGCGCGGTGGAGTTCGTCCGCGCCCTCTCCGGCCGGCTGCCGCTCGCGGTGGCCAGCAACTGTCCGCTGGTGGTGGTCGAGGAGAGCCTCGGCAGGGCCGGGCTGCGCGGCCATTTCGAGCACGTCGTGGTGCCCTCCGAGGTCCCCGGGGACGCCGCCGGGAGCCCGGACGCGGCGGAGGTCCCCGGGGCCGCAGAGGGTGCCGACGGGAGGCCCGAGGGTGCCGACGGCGCCGACGGGGCGCCCGGTGGCGGCGCGGGCGGAAGCCCCGGGGAGGAGGACGGCGCGGGCACCGTCCGGCCCAAACCGTGGCCGGACGTCTACGCGACGGCGGCCCGGCTCTGCGGGGTGCGCCCCGAGGCGGCGCTCGCCGTCGAGGACTCCCTCACCGGAGTGGAGTCGGCGCGGCGGGCGGGGCTGAAGGTGCTCGGTGTCGGCCCGCTCGCCGACGAGAACGACGCCGGGCGGGCCGATCTGTGGGTGACCGCGCTGCACGCCGAGCAGCTCCTGACGTGGGTCAGGGACCGGGTGCCGCCCCCTGCTCCGTAGCCGCCCGGGGACGGCGCCGTACGCTCACCGCGCGGCGTGGACGGGGCTCTCCCCGGGGCGGTCGCCGTCCAGGTGGGGCCCTATGTCCCGGACCACGTCCGAGGCGGAGGCGAAGAGCAGCGCGACACCGACCGCGCCGGGGTCGGGGATGCCCTCGGCGCGTTCCCCCAGGTAGCTGGAGCGGCCCATGCTCGCCCGCAGCCGTGCCGTCTCGCGCACGCCCCGCCAGGCCGCGCGGGCCGCGTCGGCGAGGGCCGGGCCGGTCCCGGAGGTGCCGGAGGCGGTGCGGAGCGCTTCGGCGGCCGGGGTGAGGGCGTCGACCAGGGTCTTGTCACCCGGGGAGGCGTCCCCGACCCGCCGTATGGCGGCCAGTCCGTCGCTGACGCCGACGGCGAGCGCCGTCGCGGTCGCGCCGGAGGGTGCCACCGCGGTGGCCAGTGACTGGAGAAGCAGCCCGAACAGGGGGCCGCTGGTGCCGCCGACCTCGTCGAGGAAGGCGGTGGCGGCGGCGTCCAGGGCGGCGGAGTCGTCCGGTTCGGTGAGGGCGCCCAGGCGGGCGAGGGCCGCCGAGGTGCCGAGGACCAGGTTGGTGCCGAAGTCGCCGTCACCGACCTGCTGGTCCAGTGAGGTGAGCTGCGGCTCGGTGGCGCGGGCCGAGTCGGCGAAGCGGCGTATCCACAGTTCGCCGGAGAAGGCGTCGGGGAGGGTGCTGGTCATCAGGGCTCCCGGAGGTCGGTGGCCGGGGCCGCCCCGCTGTCGGGGGGCGGCTCACCAGCGCAGCGCGGCGGTGTGCACGGGCGCGTCGTAGTAGGGGAGGTCCGACGGGTCGGCGACGAGCAGGGTGAGGGAGAAGCCGCGCATGTCGAGGGCGGTCACGTAGTCGCCGACGAGGGTGCGGGCGGGGGAGAGGCCGTGCCGGCCGAGCGCCCGGTGGAGCTCGCGGTGGATGGCGTACAGCTCCAGCGGCGTCACGGCGCCGAGTCCGTTGACGAGGGTGAGGAGGGTGCTGCCGGGCTCCGGTTCGAGCGCGGCGACCAGTTCGGTCGACATGCGGTCGACCAGTGCGTCGAGAGGGCCCTGCCGGGCGGTCGCGCGGGCGCGTTCGCCGTGGATGCCGACGCCGTACTCGATCTCGTCGGCGCCGAGCCGGAAGGCGGGTTCGCCCAGGGTGGGAGCGGTGTGGGCGGCGGAGGCGACGGCGAGGGTGCGGCAGCGGGCGGAGAGGCGTTCGCCCAGTTCCCGCAGCTCGTCCAGGCCGAGTCCGGAGTCGGCGGCGGCGCCGAGCAGTTTCTCGATCAGGACGGTGCCGCCCGTGCCGCGCCGGCCGGCCGCGATGCCGTCCGCGTCCGAGGCCAGGTCGTCGTTGACCAGGACGCGGGCGCAGGGGATGCCGTCGCGGGCCAGGCGTTCGGCGGCGATGCCGAAGTTGATGCGGTCGCCGGTGTAGTTCTTCACGATGTGCAGCACGCCGCCGGGCCGGGCCGCCGCCCGGGAGCCCTCGTAGACCTGCCGGTTGTGCGGTGAGGCGAAGACCCGGCCGGGACAGGCGGCGTCGAGCATGCCGCGCCCCACGTAGCCGGTGTGCATGGGCTCGTGCCCGGCGCCACCGCCGGAGACGAGCGCGACCCGCCGAGTGGGTGCGGTGTCACGGGCGAGGAGGTAACCGTGCCGCGGATCGAACGTGATCAGGTCGTCATGGACGAGAGCGAAGCCCTCAAGGGCGTCGGACACCAGTGCGTCACTGCTGTTCTCGAAATACCGGGCCATGTCCGGGTCCTCCGTGGTCGAAGGCCGCCGAGTGGGTGGGACGCTCGCCACCGGCCGTCTCTCGCCGGAATGAAGTCCATGCTGCGGCCACACCGGTGAGGCGGCAAGTCATGGACGACGGCGGATGGTGGTGCGCCACGCGCACGACGGAGCCGCCCGGGGGCGCGCGCGGGCCCGTTCACCACCCCGTTTTGGAACGTCAGTGCGAATGCGGGTGCTGGGGTCCGGAGCCCCGTCTCGCGGGGGATTCGGGGGATTCGGGGGATGCGGCCAGGTCGGGGGTTCCCGCCGGGGGCACCCGGGGCCGACGGGGCGCTCGGGAAGCCTGGCCCCCGCGTGCGGGGGTACGTGATTCCCGCACGCATCGCTATTCGAACAGGGGGGCCGGTCCTGCGCGTGGGGGTCACTCGGCCCGGAGGATCTCCGTGGTGGCCTACGGGGATCGGTCCCGCCTGCGCGGGTGCTACGTCCGGAGGGACAGGCCCGCCGGGTCCTCTCCGGGGCCACCCCCACGTGCGGGGACTACAGGTCCGTGCCCGCGGTCTCGACTTCCTCGTAAGGACCACCCCCGCCTGCGCGGGGACCACCTCGGCCCCCGGGCCGACGACATCGCGGACACGGGACCACCCCCGCGTGCGCGGGGACCACAGGGCGGGGGCCGGGGTTTTGATCCGGTGGAGGGCGGATTTCGTCCGCTTCCCTTGAGCCCGGCCTTTCGCGCGTGGCGGGCATCCCGGCCCTGGGGCCCGTCGGCCCGGTGACGGAGTACGGCGTGGCGGGCGGGCGACGGCCAACCGGGGTGCGGACGAGGCGTGTTCACCGGGGCGCCTCGCGCGGGAATCCCATGGGGACCGCCCGTCACCCGTAGGAGCGGGCGAGGCGGAAGCCCACGTCGTCGACCTGGAACGTCGGATGGCTGCGGCGTCGCGCCGAGGCCCGGCAGCTCCAGTGCTCGTCGAACCAGCCGCCGCCCCGGAGCACCCGGTAGGAGCCGTAGACCTCGGCGTCGTAGACGTCCCAGCACCAGTCCCAGGCGTTGCCGAGCATGTCGTGGAGGCCCCAGGGGTTGGGCCGCTTGCCGCCCACGGGGTGGATGCTCTCCCGCGAGTTGTCGCGGTACCAGGCGATCTCGTCGAGCGGCGCGTAGTGCGGCCCGGTCGTGCCCGCGCGGCAGGCGTGCTCCCACTCGGCCTCCGTCGGCAGCCGGTACCCGTCGGCGGAGCCGTCCCACTCGACCCCCTCGCCGTCGGAGCGGAAGTGATAGGCCGGGGTGAACCCCTCCTGCCGGGACAGGGCGTTGCAGAACCGCACCGCGTCCCACCAGGAGACGGACTCGACGGGGAGGCGCTCCCCCCGGGCGGCACTCGGCCGCTGTCCCGTGACCCGCGCGTACAGTTCCTGGGTGACGGGGAAGGCCGCGAGCCGGTAGGGCGCGAGCCCGATCGACCAACTCCGGCTCGTCCGCCGGTCCGTGAGCGTCACACGTCCCGACGGGATGGCGACCATCTCGTTCCCCGCGATACCGTCCATGATCACGGCATCTTATGGTCACGTCTCCGGTGGGGAGTCCGGAACGGGATCCCGTCGGCCGGGGCGCTCGGGTCGCCACTGCTGCCCAACAGCGGCTTCTCCGAGTGGAGTTGACCCGCCCGCCGGTACCGCGCACCGTCGCGGGGACACGGGGCGTGTTCACCCGGGGCGGAACCCGGGTGCGGCCCGGTGCGAGGGCGGCACCGTCGGCCTCAGGCGTCGCCTCGGGCCGGGCGGGGGCGAGCGGCGCCGATGCCGTGGGCGGCCCGGTGCCGGACGACGGCCGATCGCGGGCCGTGGCCGTGGCCGTGCGGGGACGGGGCGCCCACCGCGCCGATGCGGACAGCAGGCGGCCCGTGGAAAATGCGGTGGCGCGGGGCCGCGGGGGACCCTAGGCTGTGCCGCGTTGGTGAGGGCGCTCGGTGAGCGCCGTCCGTTCGAGTCGAGGATTTTGGGAGGTGTGACCGATGGCTGTCTCCGTGACGGGTCCTGCCCGCTTCCAGCTGTCCGTACCGTTCACCTCCGTGGCCTCCGGCTGACCTCACTCCTTCCCCGCGCGTCGATGAACGCGCCTTGCCGGGGCCGCCCTTCGAAGGGTTTCCCTTGAACCACTCCTCTCTTCCGTCCTCCTCGCACCCGCTCACCCCGTACGGCTGGGACGCGGGCTGGGAGGCCGCCTTCGCCCCGTACGCCGCCCAGGGCCTGGTCCCGGGCCGGGTCGTCCGGGTCGACCGGGGGCTGTGCGACGTCGTCACCCCCTCCGGCGCCGTCCGCGCCGACACCGAGTTCGTCGTCCCCCGCGACCCCATGAAGGTCGTGTGCACCGGGGACTGGGCCGCCGTCGACCCCGGCGGCGCCGACCCCCTGTACGTGCGGGCGCTGCTGCCCCGCCGCACCGCCTTCGTGCGGTCCACCTCGTCCAAGCGGTCCGAGGCGCAGATCCTCGCGGCCAACGTCGACCACGCCGTCGTCGCCGTACCGCTCTCCGCCGATCTCGACCTCGCCCGGGTCGAACGGTTCCTCGCGCTCGCCTGGGAGTCCGGGGCGCGGCCCGTCGTCGTCCTCACCAAGGCCGACCTCGTGCCCGACCCCGCCACCCTCGCCCATGCCGTCCAGGACGTGGAGACGAGTGCGCCCGGCGTGCCCGTGCTGGCCGTCAGCGCGGAGCGGGGGGAGGGGATCGACACCCTCACCGCGGTCATCGGCGGCGCGACAGCCGTGCTGCTCGGCCCGTCCGGCGCGGGCAAGTCCACCCTCGCCAACGCGCTCGCCGGCCGGGACGTGATGGAGGTCCGGGCCATCCGCGACGTCGACGGCAAGGGACGGCACACCACGACCACCCGCAACCTGCTCACCCTGCCCGGCGGGGGCACCCTGATCGACACCCCGGGGCTGCGCGGCGTCGGACTGTGGGACGCGGGCGAGGGGGTCGGGCAGGTCTTCTCCGAGATCGAGGAGCTGGCACGGGACTGCCGGTTCCACGACTGCGCCCACGAGAGCGAGCCCGGCTGCGCGGTGCTCGCCGCCCTCGACGCGGGCGAGCTGCCGCACCGGCGGCTGGAGAGCTACCGCAAGCTGGTCCGCGAGAACCAGCGGATCGTCGCCAGGACCGACGCCCGGGTCCGTGCCGAACTGCGCAGGGAGTGGAAGCGCCGGGGCGCGGAGGGGAGGGCCGCGATGGAGATCAAGCGGGGCGCGCGCCCCCGCTGACGCCCCGGGCCCCGGCGCGTCCCGCGTCCCCGCGCGCACCCGGCCCGTCGCCCGCCCGGCCCGCCGCCCGCCGCCCGGTCACCGACCGGGCGGCGGGCGCTCGCCACCACCGGACACCGTCCCCGGGCCCCGGGACGCGGTGTCCGAAATCCGCCAGCCCCCGCACCCCCCGTGCCGCAGACTGGGCCTGTGGGAGAACGAACGCCGAAGGACCCCGAGGACATCCGCTACGAAGCCGTGCGCAGTCGCGACGGACGCTTCGACGGCGTGTTCTTCTTCGCCGTCGAGACCACCGGCATCTACTGCCGCCCGAGCTGCCCCGCGGTCACCCCGCACCGCCGCAACGTGCGGTTCTTCCCGACCGCCGCCGCCGCGCAGCGCTCGGGCTTCCGCGCCTGCCGCCGCTGCCGTCCCGACGCGGTGCCCGGCTCCGCCGAGTGGAACGTCCGCGCCGACGTCGTCGGCCGGGCCGTGCGGCTGATCGGCGACGGGGTCGTCGACCGCGAGGGCGTCGCCGGACTCGCCGGACGGCTCGGCTACAGCGCCCGCCAGGTCCAGCGCCAGCTCACCGCCGAACTCGGCGCGGGCCCCGTCGCCCTCGCCCGCGCCCAGCGCGCCCACACCGCCCGGGTGCTGCTCCAGACCACCGGGCTGCCCGTCACCGAGATCGCCTTCGCCGCCGGGTTCGCCAGCGTGCGGCAGTTCAACGACACCGTCCGGGCCGTCTACGCGGCCACCCCGAGCGAGCTGCGCGCCGCCGCCCGGCCCGCCCGCGACCCGGCCACCCCCGCCACCGGCATCCCCCTGCGGCTCGCCCACCGGGGCCCGTACCGCGCCGGACCCGTCTTCGACCTGCTCCGGCGCGAGGCCGTCCCCGGCGTCGAGGAGGTGCGCGGCACCCCCGGCCGCCGCCGCTACCGCCGGACCCTGCGGCTGCCGTACGGCACCGCCGTCGTCGCCGTCGACGAGCGCCCCGGCGCCCCGCGCGGCGGACCGGCCCGGGGCGGCTGGCTCGACGCCCTGCTCCGCCTCGGCGACCCGCGCGACCTCACCACCGCCGTCCAGCGGCTGCGGCGCCTGTTCGACCTGGACGCCGACCCGTACGCCGTCGACGAGCGCCTCGGCGCCGACCCCCGGCTCGCCCCGCTGGTCGCCGCCCGCCCCGGGCTGCGCTCGCCCGGCGCCGCCGACCCCGGCGAACTGGCCCTGCGGCTGCTCGCCGGGCCCGCGGAGGCCGCGCGGCTCGTCCAGCGGTACGGCACGCCCCTGGACGCCCCCTGCGGCAGCCTGACCCACCTCTTCCCCGAGCCCGCCGTCCTCGCCGGGGCAGAGCCCGGCACCCCCGTGGGCGCGCTGGCCGCCGCCCTCGCGGACGGCACCGTGCGCCTCGACCCGGGCGCCGACCGCGACGAGGCCGAACGTGCGCTGCGCGCCGTGCCCGGCGTGGACGCGCGCACCGCCGCCGCCGTGCGCGCCCGCGCCCTCGGCGACCCCGACGTGGCACCCCCCGACGAGACCCTGTCCGACGACTGGCGCCCCTGGCGCACGTACGCCATGAACCACCTGCGCGCAGCAGGAGAGCGGGAGCAGTACTCATGAACACGACCGAGACCGGCACCGAGGCCGCCGCCACCGGCACGGCCGCCACCGGCGGGACCACCACCGACGGCATCACCGGCGGCGGGGCCCCCACCTACTGGACCGGGACCGACAGCCCCGTCGGCCGGCTCCTCCTCACCGCGGACCCCGACGGGTCGATCACCTCGCTGTCCGTGCCCGGGCAGAAGGGCGGGCGCGATGTCGAGGACGGGTGGCGGCGCGACCCCGGACCCTTCCGGGAGGCCGAGGCGCAGCTCGCCGCGTACTTCGCGGGGGAGCTGACGGAGTTCCGGCTTCCGCTGCGCGCCCGGGGCACCGCCTTCCGGGAGCGCGTGTGGGAGGCCCTGGACGCGGTCCCCTACGGGTCGACCACGACGTACGGCGCCATCGCCGCGCGCATCGGGGCCTCCCGGGCCGCGGTCCGGGCCGTCGGCGGCGCGGTCGGCGCCAACCCGCTGCTCATCCTCCGGCCCTGCCACCGAGTGATCGGCGCCGACGGCTCCATGACGGGGTACGCGGGCGGTCTGGAGCGCAAGACGCGGCTGCTCGCCCTGGAGGGCGCCGGACCCGACGCCCCGCGCGTCGGCTGACCCGCGGGCGCCGGCTCATGGCCGGGGTCCGGGCCGTACCGGTCGGGTACGGCCCGGACCCCGTTCCGGGTGGCACGGTGCGGGTTCCTTCCGGGGGCAGGGTGCGGGTCCCTTCCGGCGCAGGGTGCCGGGGTCCCGGTTCCGCCGCACGGGCACGCCGACACGGGGCACGCCGACGAGGGGGTGCCTCGGGGTACCCCCTCGTCGGCGTGCCCGTCCTGGGGTCTTTCGTTCGGATCGGGCCGGATCGGGGAGCGGGGTCCGGCGCCGTGCGTCGCGAGGCGGGGGAGGGAGTAGGGGCGGGGCCCCGGCGACCGACGACGGCGCGGCGCGGTGCGGTGCCAGGGCCCGCGAGCCCGGCATGATCCCAACGAGAGGCCCTAGCCGGCGAGGACGGCGCCCAGCCACGCCCCGGCGACCAGCAGGCAGGCGAACAGCTCCGTCAGCACGCTGGAACCGCCCGAGCGCATCGCCGTCCGCACGGCCGCCACGGCCTCGCCGTGGCGGCCGAGACGCAGCCGTTCGGCCAGGTAGACGCCGCCGAGGTAGCCGGGGATCGCGCCCAGCACCGGCAGCAGGACGAATCCGGCCAGCGCGCCGCCGCCCCCGTACGCCGCGAGCCGCCGGCCGGCCGCGTCCACACGCCGTCTGCGCGGCGGCAGCGCCCAGCGCACCGCGCGGGCCAGCAGCAGGACGACCGTGGCGCCCACCAGGACCAGCCACGACAGGGTGCGCGGCTCCTTGAGGGCCCACCACAGCACTCCCGCCCACACCAGCCACGACCCGGGGACGCCGGGCAGCAGCACACCGCACAGCCCGAGCAGGATCACCAGGCCGGACAGCATGAGGTCCCACACGCCCATCCGTCCAGGGTGCCGGACCCGCACCGAACGCGCAGTTCGTCAGGGTTCGCCCCCAGGGGACGCCATCGCGGCCGGGGGGCTCTCGCCCGTGTCCCCGGTGGCGCGGCCGGACGTCCCCGGGGGCGGGTGCCGTCCCCGCCGTTCCCGCTGCCCCGCCGTCCCCGGGAACCGGGACCGCCGGGGCCCCTTCGGAAGGGGCCCCGGCGGTGGGCCGGACGTCCATGCCCCCCCCGCACGCTTCCGCGGCCGACCTGCCACCGCGGTCTCCACCTCGCGGCCGACCGGCCACCGCGTGCCCGCTCCGCCGTGCCGGGGCCTGTGCGGGGCTCCCGCTCCGGGAGGGGGCCGGTTTGTGGCCGGGTGGTGCGGTGGTGGTGTTTGTGCTGGTGGTGGGGTGGTGCCGCGCGGTGGGGTGGTGTTGGGGGTGCTGTGTTG